>QNYZ01000049.1 GCA_003973265.1 Deltaproteobacteria bacterium
CTATTGCCAACCATTGCAACATTGCTAATTTTCCACCATCACCTCAATAACCTCCCTGGCAATCCGAAGACCATAGCGGGTGTTGGGACGCCTGCCGACCGGGGCGATCTCCAGCTTCTCTGCGGCCGGTATGCCGAAAGCAGCCATGAGGTCCTGCTTGATCCGCGCCTTGTAGCTGTTGAAATTTTCCGGATTCAATCCCAGAATACCCGTATCGCTCATTTCGTCTAGGGGACGGGTGCCGCACAAGCGGCGGTACAATGCCGTGATTTCGGGCTGCCGCTCCATGACTGACTGGATGTCGATAAAGCAACAATCGCATGTTTTACAGTTCCGATCCGGTTCCGGGCAGTTCTTTTTTTGAAGGGCGAAAAAGGCGTACAACGCCATCCGCACCGGCATCAGGTCGAGTTCCACACCCCGGTATCTGATTTTCCCCTTGATTAAATCGACCGCCAGCCGTTCTTCCGTTTCCCGGATCAGCGACAGCATCAGCGTGGCCGGATCCTGGGGGTGATCCAGCAATTTAGGCGATAGCAGAGTGCGAATGGAGAAAAAGGGTACGTGGACCAGGTTGATTCGGGCGTATTTCGTCTCTTTGTATACGATCTCACCGGATGGGTCTCTCATCTCGATCGTGCGTGATTTTCCGGGCGGGTAGAAAAAGTGCCGGTTGTTTTCAAATTCGGGTGACACCAGCACATGGTAGAGCCGGTCCTGGGGGCGACCGTACATCTGGGCGGCCAGGGTCAGACAGGCCCCCATGGTCTTGCGGCCGCCGGCAATGGAATAGAAAACCGCGTTTTCCGGGTCTCGGCTGTGATAAAAAGCGAACTCCATGCACGTGGCCAGTCCCCGTGCATTATCATTTTCATCTGCTATATCGTCGATTTCATCCCCCAGGCTGTCTCGTATCACATGAATGTTATCAGGGCCGAATTCAATGCTCTCTTCCGGTATGCCATATTCTTCCAGATACCGGTAATAAGGTCCCTTACCACCATCAAGCAACTGGGACAAAAGGCGGTCCTTACCCGGCCGGGTGGTGATAATGTCAATGACGTGAACGGCCCGGTTCATCTGGTTGAGCGCATAAAGCGTCTCTGTGATAACCTGGGGGGAAAGACCGGTAACCGCTAAAAGGATGTTTTTCATTCTTTTCTATCCACTTGAATCTGGCCTAACCCAAACGCAGTTTGTTTGCCGATATGCACTTTTTCACAAAATTCGATCAACGGCATAAACGTTCCCAGCGCCCCTTCAAAAGTCACCGTACCGGTTATTCCCCCCATGAGCATCTTTTTATCCTGGCGGGCGGAGTATCGTTTCCAGTCGAACCATTCAAGGTTTGCGGCGGCGACGTTGACGGTTTCGGCCCGTTTGACAAGCCCCCGGTAATCCAGGGGCGGTTCGCCATTGCCGTAAAAGGTCATCAGGGCGGACATCCGCCGGAGCATGGCCCGGATGAGCACATGAAAAGGGAGTTCGGCGGCAAACCGGTTTTTGAATTTCAGACGCAGCGGCGTTTTGAGCGTGATTTTCAAGCGGGCGGTTCCATCTGGATCTTCCGGCGGCGATTCGAGTAACAGGCGGGGAAGCGGGGTTGATATACCGGTTTTGATCCGCTGATCATCTCCCGAGTATATCGTCTGACCGTCGGTGGAGACCGATTCCAGGGTGAACGCCCCCCGCCGGCCGTTGATCCTTTTGCCGACGCCCAATTTTCCCATGCGGTGGAAGGCATAGATGAAATACGGAAGGTGATCGTTGACATCACCGAAGAGCAAAAGGGAAAAATCAAAGTCGTCATCCGGCTCAAATGCTGCCTTGCCGGTTTCGGGCGGCCGGATGACAAAGGGATGCGGCGGTGATGACAGTTTGACACCGTCCGGCACCGGGACCGCCAGGTGGGTTTCAAATACCAGGGGATAAATACACTGGGATACGAGGAGACAGGTATCGCATTGCTGACGCTTTAACGCGCAGACAACGGCCTTGAGGGCATGGCCGAAAACCCCGCGGAAGGTGGAGCCTTTGTATCGGGGCAGAATGGCCGGTGCTTTGAAACGGCAATGAAAATCATATTTGCCATACCGCATACCGACTCCGGGGATAACTGAAAAACCAGTTTTGTCTTGAAGGAATCAATAGTGATTATCATATTTCTATCCGTAAGAAAATATTATATTTCGCCACGCTGAAAAAAACATATCATTTTTTCCGGATACTGCAATTCCTGGTTTTGAAATGAACTATCCGTAAGCTGCCGGGGAGCGGAAAATACCGCCTAATTTGAATCCGAAAAGAGAATATGGGTTCGTGCCCTGTCATCAGGCATAAAGAGACTTACAGCAGGCCCGGGGCAAGAGAACGATAAGGTGCGGGTATTTCAGAAATGGAATGAATGGTGGAATATCGAAAATCCGGATGGGCGAAAACCGGCCGCCAGCCGTTTTCCCGGCGGCCGGATCATGATAGAGACAGCCATTATGAATCAATGACATCCTTTACCCGTTGGATAGTGTCTGATTTACTGAGCGTCAGACGGACAATCGCATCTGACTTGGCCGCCAGGTCATGGGGAACGTCTCCATCCAGGCTGAGAATATCGCCTTTCACCAGGGAGTGAACGGTATCCTCAACACCAAAATCGAGTTCTCCATCAACCATTTCAACCGTGATGGGAAAAGCGGTCTGATGTTTTTTCATGTGCTGATCTTTTTTAAAGACGATTCGGATTTCCTTGGTTGTCGCAGTTTCAAACAGGACGGTTATGGCAGGTTTCTGATCGTTATAAACGATCTCTTTTAAAAGATTGGCAGACTTCATAAATAATCCCCTCCTTTTGAATGATTGATACAACTAAGTTGAACACGAATACGCCCCTGTCAAGCCGGGCTGCCTGTCCATGATCCAGTTGATTGATTTTTCACGGCCCGATATCCAGGGCGCGGTGATTTGTCCGGCCCGCGAGCTCTGCCTGCAGATTTGCGATGATATGAAAAAACTATGCAGATACATCTTTAGACTCCCCTTCTCTGTCTAAATCTGGTATTTTAGATATCATCATCAACCCCTACCAGAAGGAACAACAGAGATGAACGGTTTTTACGGCAGACTACTCAAAATCGATTTAAGTGCCGGGCAATACAGAATTGAGCCGGTTGACGAGGCCCTGTGCCGAAAATATCTAGGTGGAAAGGGCCTGGCCTCCTACCTGCTGCATCAATTAAACCCGGCGGGCGTCGATCCCCTCTCTCCGGAAAATAATCTTATTTTTGCCACCGGCCCGGTGGGCGGGACAAGGATCTGGGGATCCTGCCGCTACGGCGTTTTTACCAAATCGCCCCAGACCGGACTTTACTGCGAATCCTATGCCGGCGGAAAAGTCCCCGAAGCGATGGATGCTGCGGGGTATGACGCCATTATTCTGCAGGGAAAAAGCCCCCGGCCCACGGTTCTGGTCGTCCATCCCGACGGGGTGGAATTTCACGATGGCCAACCGTTCTGGGGAATGGAAACCTACGCGGCCGAGGATGCGCTGAACGAGCGGTTCGGCGGCAGGAAAGCCGGTTTTAAGCGATCCGGTGCCCTGGTGATCGGCCCGGCGGCCGAAAACCTGGTCCGCTTCGGAGTGATTGAAAACGATTACTGGCGCAGTGCCGGGCGGACCGGACCGGGGACGGTCCTGGGGTCCAAAAAAGTGAAGGGGATTCTGTTTAAAGGCGACCGCACCCGTTCCCTGGCCGATGAGGCCGGGGCAAAGGCTTTTGCCAAAGCGCTGCGTGACGAAGCCAAAGACCATCCGGGCGTTACGGCCTACAAAGAGATGGGAACCCCGATGCTGGTGAAAATTGCCAATGGCGCGGCGGCTTTTCCAACCCGTTACTGGTCCGGGGGCGTTTGCGACCACTGGAAAAAAATCAGCGCCGATGCCCTTCACGCCCAGTGCGATGTGACGCCCAGGGCCTGTCTGAAGTGCTTCATGGCCTGCGGCCGCCTGAGCACGATTAAGGCGGGACGCCATGCCGGGCTCAAAATCGAAGGGCCGGAATATGAGACCATTTACGCCTTTGGCGGGCTCTGCATGGTCGACAGCATCGAGGAAATTGCCTATCTCAACGATATCTGCGATCGCCTGGGCATGGATACGATCACGGCCGGGAACCTGTGTGCCTTTACCGTGGAAGCGTCCCTGCGTGGAAAAATCGAAGAAACATACGCCTATGGCGATGTGGACGCCTTTGCCGAACTGCTGGGGAAAATCGCCCGGCGGGAAGGAATCGGCGATATCCTGGCGCAGGGCATCCGGCCTGCGGCCGCCAAATGGAACCTGGAAGAGATTGCCGTTCACGTAAAGGGGCTGGAGCCGGCCGGCTATTTTCATCATGCACTGAAAGGCATGGGGCTGGCCTATGCCACGTCGGACCGGGGGGCCTGCCATCTGCGCACTACTTTTTACAAGCCGGAACTGTCCGGCATGATTTCTCCGGAACAGATCGAGGGAAAGGCCGAAATGTTTGTGGCGTTTGAAGACCGCCTGACCCTTTTTGACACCCTGATTCTCTGCCGGTTTTACCGGGACCTGTATCAATGGGACCGGCTTGCCCAGATCATCCGGCTGACCACCGGCCTTGATTTCGACGAATCGGAAATGAAGGCCCGCGCCGGGGACGTGACGGACCTGGTCCGGCGTTTCAATCTGCGGGAAGGACTGCAACCTTCAGACGACCGGCTTTCCAAAGGGTTTTACCGGGATACCGATTTTGAAAATCCCCTCACCCCGGAAGCGCTGGAAATCATGCTGGCCGAATACTACCGGCTGAGGGGATGGGACAAGGCGGGAAATCCGCCGGAATAGGTCTTGCTTTTCTTTCAACAAGTCGATATACGGGGCCACTTTATATATCACTTAACATGTCAATCACAGGAGCCAGTATGATTATCGTCGGAGAACTGATTAACGCCAGTCGAAAAGCCATTGCCGCGGCCATTGAATCCCAGGACCGCGAACAGATTCAAAAGGTTGCGACAGACCAGGCGGCGGCCGGAGCCGATTATATTGATGTCAATGCCGGGGTGTTTGTGGGAAAAGAGCCGCAATATATCAAATGGCTCGTTGAAACAGTCCAGGAAGTGGTGGACATCCCGTGCTGTATTGACAGCCCGGACCCCAGGGCCATTGAAGCCGGACTGGCCGTCCACAAGGGCACCCCCATGATCAACTCAATCTCGCTGGAAAAAGAGCGGTATGATACCCTGACGCCCATCGTGGCCGGCACGGATTTGAAAGTCGTTGCGCTTTGCATGAGCGACGACGGGATGCCGGAAACCCTGGATGACCGGATGGCCATCGCCGACAGGCTGGTGAACGGGCTGCTTCAACACAACGTCAACGTCGATAATATCTATGTCGATCCGCTGGTGCAGCCCATCTCGGTCAACAACCAGCTGGGCATGGAATTCATCAACGCCATTGAAAAAATTATCGAGAAATTCAAAGGCATCCATACGGTCTGCGGCCTCTCCAATGTTTCCTATGGCCTGCCCAACCGCAAATACCTGAACCAGACCTTCATGGCCATGGCCATTGCCAAGGGCCTGGATGGCGCCATCATCAATCCCATGGATAAAAAAATGATGGCCAACATCGTTGCCGCCGAAGCGCTGGCCGGCCGGGATGAATACTGTGGCAATTACCTGACCGCGTTTCGGAACAAGCTTTTTGAATTTTAACAAGATCACCTGAGGCGGTATCGTGACGGGTCGGCGCGTGTATGCCCCGACCCGAACGATCCTGCCGATACCGTCAGGCAGAACCGTTCTCGACCATGAATACGCCGTAGGTGGCCCGCCAGTCGGCCAGGCCGGTTATTACCATTCCGTTACGATTTTTGTTATACGTATCAATGGCCACTTCCCGGATGATCCTGATACCGACATCCCGGGTGAATTTTCTGAAATCTTTGATGGTGATCACCCGGATATTGGGGGTATTGTACCATTCATACGGGAGTTCGCGGGTCCTGGGCGCGCGCCCGGTAAAAAACAACTGGGCCCGGTTTTTCCAATGGCTGAAATTGGGAAAACTGACAATTCCCCTTTTGCCGATGCGCAGCATGCCACGGATCAGGTCCGCCGGATCGTGAACCTGCTGGAGGGTTAACGTGCAGATCACAAAGTCAAACGTGTTGTCCGGATAATCATCGATTTCTTCGTTGATATCTCCCTGAAGCACGGTCAGCCCTTTTTCGATACAGACCGTCACCCGGGCTTCGTTTTTTTCGATTCCGGAACCATCCACCTGTTTGTGATGATTTAAATAATAGAGCAAGTCCCCTTCCCCGCAGCCCAGTTCAAGCACGCGGGTGCCGGGCGGTACCCAGGATGCCACAATTTCAAGGTCGTATCTCAGCCGGGCCGGGTCTGGTTTAATCGCCGACATGGGAAAGAAATCCCTTAATCATTGAGGTCATGCGCTCATTTGGCAGCAGAAACGCATCATGGCCCCACTTGGCTTCGATTTCGCAGAAACTGACATCCAGCCCGTTCTTTTTCAAGGCCTTGACGATGTCCCGGCTCTGGTATGTCGGATACAACCAGTCGGAAGTAAATGAAATCAGAAGAACCTTAGCCGTTGCGCCTGAAAACGCATCTACGTCCGATCCATCGCCGTATTCCCGGGCGAGATCAAAATAGTCAGCCGCTTTGGTGATATATAAAAAAGAATTGGCATCAAAGCGTTCCACAAACTTTTTTCCCTGGTAACGCAAATAGCTTTCCACCTGAAAATCAGCGTCAAAATTAAACGAAAAATCACTTTTATCCTGGAGACGACGGCCGAATTTATGCCGCATGGAATCATCGGACAGGTAGGTGATATGACCGATCATCCGGGCCACGGCCAGGCCCAGGTCCGGTTTGGGGCCATCGTAGTACTTCCCGTTATTCCAGTTCGGATCGGCCATGATGGCCTGCCGGGCCACCTCGTTAAACGCGATGGCCAGGGCGGAGTGCCGGATCGTGGTCGCCAGCGGGATGGCGGATTTCACCATCTCCGGGAATCGGACGCACCATTCCAGAACCTGCATTCCCCCGATGGACCCGCCCACCACGGCATGAAGCACGTCGATCCCCAGGAAATGAACCAGAGCCTTTTGAACGTTGACCATGTCGCCGATGGTGACCACCGGAAAATCGAGGGCGTAGGGTTCAGCGGTGTTCGGGTTGCAGGTACATGGCCCGGTCGACCCCATGCAGCTCCCCAAAATATTGGAACAGATCACAAAATACCGATTCGTGTCGATCCCCTTGCCGGGTCCTACCATATGCTCCCACCAGCCGGGTTTGGTATCCTCGGGGTCATGGTAACCGGCCACATGCGCATCGCCGGAAAGCGCATGGCAGATTAATATCGCATTGTCTTTTTCCCGGTTCAATCTGCCATAGGTTTCATAGGCAATCGTTACCGGTCCAAGCCTGGACCCGCTTTCCAGGATTATCTCGCCGGGTGGGTCGGCAAATGTAAAATTTCTGGTTTCAACCAACCCGATCGATACACCCGCCCCCGCGTGATCGAGGTATTCACTCATGGGGTCTGGCTATCTCCAGCAATGGCTGAAAAACCTCACATTCCCGGCAGATCGCCATCTTTTCCCTCCAGTTCTGATGAACGACTCCCCGGCATAAGGTCCCACAGATAAACCAGCACAAGCGGTCCATTTTAAATTCCCTGGCCGGGCACCGGTCTCTTCGACTTCTGGGGCAATCCGTTATCTTCCAGCAGGGGAGCTGTTTTTTACGGTCCACCAGGGATTGATAGGTCAGAAAAAACATCTGTCTTTCCACATGCGGCGGAATATTTCGCCAGCCCTGTTCATAGCTGTGGACCGCCTTGATCGACGTTCCGAGCAACTGGGATATCTTCTTCTGGGTTTTGCCTAGTTTGGCACGAATAGTTGCAAACTCGCTCGGTTCCATAACTTACTCTCTCCGGTTAGTCGTCAAAAGTCATCTACTCACCTGAAATAAACCACTTATGCGCATCGACTGCAAGCCCCATGGCCTTATCAGGTTGCCAGCGCCTGGTCCAGGTCGGCGACAATATCATCTTCGTGTTCGATCCCGATGGAGAGGCGGATCATATCAGGGGTTAAGCCGCCGGCCCGTTGCTGGTCTTCACTCAGCTGGGAATGGGTGGTACTGGCCGGATGGAGGGCCAGGCTTTTGGCGTCTCCCACGTTGGCCAGGTGAGAAAAAAGTTTCAGGTTTTCAATAAAACTTCTGGCGGCTTCCAGTCCGCCCTTGATGCCAAATACCACCATTCCGCCAAATCCGTTTTTTAAATACCGGCTGGCGGTCGGGTAGGCAAAATCGTCTTGCAGGCCGGGATACCTCACCCAGTCGACCTGGGGATGCGATTTTAAAAACCGGGCCACGGCCATTGCATTTTCACAATGGCGGGCCATTCTCAGGTGAAGGGTTTCCAGCCCCTGTAAAAATATCCAGGCATTATCCGGCGAAATACAGGCCCCCAGGTTCCGCAGCGGGACCAGCCGCATCCGCATGATATAGGCAAGGTTGTTCATCTCTCCCAGGTCGTGGGCATACCGGAGATCATGATAGCCCGGGTCCGGTTCATTGAACAATTTGAATTTCGGGTCCGTCCAGTCGAATTTACCGGAGTCAATGACCACCCCTCCGATGCCGGTCCCGTGTCCGCCGATCCACTTGGTAATTGAGTTCACCACAATATCGGCACCATGTGAGATCGAACGAAGGAGGTAGGGGGTCGTGAACGTGCCATCGACGATCAGCGGCAGGTGGTGTTTTCGGGCAATGGCGGCCACGGCCTCAATATCGGTAAACTCCAGCGCCGGGTTCCCAATGGTTTCGATGAAAATGGCCCGGGTTTTATCATTTATCGCCTGATCGAAATCCTGGGGTCTTTGTGAGTCCACAAACCGGGTCCGGATCCCGAACTGTGGCAGGATGCAGTCGAACATCGTGTAGGTGCCGCCATAAAGATTCGACGCGGAGACAATCTCATCTCCTTGTCCGCAAACATTAATTACGGCATAATAAATAGCTGATGTTCCTGAAGAAAGAGCCAGGGCCGCCGCCCCCCCTTCCAAAATCGCCATCCGTTGTTCCAGTACATCCTGGGTCGGGTTCATCATGCGGGTGTAGATGTTACCCGGCTCTTTTAAGGCAAACAGGTCGGCGGCATGGGCGGTATCCCTGAAAACATAGGACGAGGTTCGATGAATGGGAACCGCCCGGGATGTTGTCGCCGGATCGGGGACCTGGCCGGCGTGAATGCACTGGGTATCGAATTTTTGCCTGTGATTCATAATAACCCCTTTTTGGAATTTGGCGATTGAATATTGATTATGCGACTCAATCTTTTTCGGCCCCGATAAAACGGATGTCATCGCCCTGCCGGATATCCCCGCCGGTGATGACTTTTCCGAAAACCCCCTGGGTCGGCATAATACAATCCCCCGCCTGGTAATAAATGGCACATTTATGGTGACACGTTTTGCCGATTTGAGTGATTTCAATAATAACCGTATCTCCCAGGTTCAGGCGGGTGCCGACCGGTACCGCCGGCCAGTCTATCCCTGATGTGGCAATATTTTCGGCATAGCTGCCAAAGGTTACATCCAATCCCTGTTGTTTGGCTTTATCGATACTTTCCGTGGCCAAGAAACTGATCTGGCGGTGCCAGGGGCCGGCGTGGGCATCACCGGCGATGCCGTGTGCTGCTTCAATTCGGGCCTTAATTACCGGGACTTTGCGGGTTCCCTTTTTTCTGCTGATGGCAATCGATTCAATTTTCATGATAAATGCTCCTGCAGGTTGCCACATAGTGGTATTTTCGATACGGTTATGCTTTACCAGAAGTCCAACCGCTTGTAAAGATTATTTCACCTGCTTTCCCGGCACATATATAGACGACGCATTCGGAAAAAATGAGAATGGCCGATCGGAAATCATATCGGCATTCAACATCTTCGGCGTGCTGTGGCGATGGGATCCTGAAAAATCTGCCCGCCGGGCCGGAGAACAAATCCACTGGAGATATTCCCTGCTGCGGTCAGCCCTCCTATCCGCCCAGCGGGCCTTTTGAAAAACCCGGCTACCAGGTATCGCCTTTTGTTGAGGATTTTATGGAGACCGCCGCCGGTCCGGTGCCGCGTATCCGGCCAAACCTGTCATGGACAGACCGGGTCGGCACGGTGCTTACCCGCATCGGCATCGGGCGCGACCATAATACCGTTTCCCCGGGGCTGTATGCCATCGGTATCCCCGGTCCGGATGATCCGGTACTGGTAACTTCAAAGTTTAAAGGGAAAAAAGCGGCAACCTGCTGCTGATTTACGGGGAAGTTATCTTTTTCATCCCCACGTCAAGCGCTTCCATTCCCAGGATATGGCGGCGAAGGGTATCCAGGGCTGCCATGGCGAACAGTTTCTTTTTCGCCCGCCGGTTGCCATACGGAAAGTAAAACTGCCGGCTGGTGACCCCGTCCGGCCCGGCCAGGCCGACACAGACGGTTCCCACCGGTTTTTCATCGGATCCCCCGTCGGGGCCGGCAATACCGCTGGTGGCGATCGCATAGGTGGCATGGGCCACCCGCCGGGCACCCGCGGCCATTTCACGGACCGTTTCGGGAGAGACGGCCCCGTGCGATGCCAGGGTCGTCTCCGAAACGCCCAGCACATCCATCTTGGCAGCATTGGCGTACGTCACGCCCGAAAAAAGAAAATAGCGGGAACTGCCGGCCGTATTGGTCAGCCAATGGGAAATAAGGCCGCCGGTACAACTTTCGGCCACGGCAAGGGTCGCCTTGCCGTCGGCCAGCAGATCGCCCACCGTTGCCGCCATGGACCGGTTGTCGGACGAAAAGACCCGGTCTCCCAGGCGCCCGGTGACCCGGTGGGCGACGGTGTCAAGATGGTTGACCATTTCAGCCGCATCATCCCCCCGGATGTATAAGCGCACCTGGATTTCGGGAAACTTGGCCCGGTAGCCGATCTGGATATCCGGAAAATCGGCGATGATATCGGATAATTGTTCTCCAACCATGGATTCGGTCGCCCCGAAGGTTGACAGGGTTCGGACCATGGAGATTTGCCGGTGACCGCCGGAAAGGGACAACAGGCGTGGAATCACCTCGCTGGCAAGCATTTTCCGCATCTCGACGGGAACACCCGGGAGACAGAAAAACGTACACGTTTCAATCTGAATCTTGAATCCGGGGGCTGTTCCGATGGGGTTGGGCAGGATTTCGCTTCCGTCCGGGAAAAAAGCCTGCTTCCGGTTCGACGGCGGCAGGGTGCGGCCCAGCCGTTCAAAAAACATCTCGATGGCGGTAAGTGCGTCGGCATTGAGTACCAATCCGACACCCGCCGCCCGGGCGGCGGCTTCGGTTGTCCGGTCGTCCGAGGTGGGCCCGAGGCCGCCGGTGACCAGCGCAATATCAGCCCGTCGAGCGATCTCTTGAAAAACATCCGTCAGCGATCCAAGGTCATCCCCAACACAGTGATGCCGGACCACTTCAACACCTTCCCGTTCAAGTCTTTCCGCAATGTAGGCCGAATTGCTGTCGATGAGCGCACCGGAACGGATTTCATCTCCGGTGGCCAGAATTTCACCTTTCATCCCTTCCGCCTTCCGGACCGCTTTCCGGGCCGCCTTCCGGGCCCCTGCCCGCCCGGTGCCAGTGCAATCATTGCCGTTCGACCTCAGGGTACCGTTACAATCGAACGGATAAAACAGCCGCTGCTGTCATTGCCGTCGTCCCCGTCAAGCCATTGCAGGGCTTTTAAAGCATTGATTCTTCCGCCCGACACCATCCGCCCGGACAGGGATGGCAGTTCGTCAACTTTACTGGTGATAATGGATACCACCTGCGTGGCCGTCAGCGAGCGGTCAAACGAAAAAAGCAATGCCGCCAGCCCGGAAACCATGGGGGTGGCCATCGAAGTGCCGCTCAAGACAGCGTAGCCACCGGGAAAGACGTGCCGGGAAATGGTGCTGAGAATATTGACGCCCGGTGCCGCCACGTCAACGGAATTCAGCCCGTAGTTGCTGAAAAACGCCAGCTCGTCATTGGCATCAGTTGCGGCCACGGCAATCAGGTTGGATTGGGAATAACTTGCCGGATAAAGTGGACGGATATCATTGTCCGAGCCGTCATTTCCCGCCGCACAGATAATGACAGCGCGCCTGACGAAATGAATCGCATTTTGAAGCGTGATGGAATTGTAATATGTACCCAGGCTGAGATTGATCACATGGGCACCATTTACTTCGGCATAGACCAGGGCATTGGCCACAGCGGAAATCGGCAGACCGCCGGTATAGTATTCCTGAACGGCCAGGGGCATGATTCTCGAATTCCAGCTCACCCCGGTGACACCAGCCGTATTGCTCCCCTTTGCGGCGGCAATCCCTGCCACATGCGTCCCGTGACCGTCCCTGAAGTCGATGGGGTTGTTCGTATTGAAATTAAAATCCCATCCGACAATATCGTCTTTATATCCATTGCCGTCATCGTCCAGTCCGTTGGCCTGCCAGTCGTCGAGGGAGGCGGCACCGGCCAGTTCTCCCGTATTGACCCACAGGTTGGGCCGAATATCCGGATGACCCATATCCACACCGGTATCAATGACGGCAATGATGATGGCGTCGCTGCCCGGTGTCAGCAGCCATGCATCGGTGGCCTGGATATCCGCGCCGGGTTTACCGGTCACATGGTTCACCGTCTGCCCCGTATTTTGCAGCCCCCACTGCTGGTTAAACAGCGGATCGTTGGGTACCACCGACGGTTTCATATAGTAGTTGGGTTCCACATACTCGATGCGGGGATCATTTCGGAGACGATCCACGGCAGATTGGACATCCTCCCCCTTGTTCAGGGTGACCAGGGTCGCACCAATGGCATGAATATCTTTCTTGGCCGTTAAGCCCATTTCTTTTTTTAAACTGTCGGTTGACGCGGTTTTCGCGTCTGATCGAAATTTGATCAGTACCTCCCCGGGTACAAATGCGGGCACCTGCTCCGCCCTTGGCGCTTTCAGCGCCTCTAATTTTTTGGATGCATCCAGCTCCAGCGCACTGGCCGCCGAAAAGGACAGACCTAAAAACAATCCAATTACCAGCCAAATAATTTTTTTCATGGGGCACCTAATTGTCTTATGGTTAATGAACCGATTGAAGGGTTCGGATAAAACACCCGCCGCTACCGCCACCACTGTCGCCGCCACCGCCGACTCCCGCCGCCCGCAATGCCTGCAGGGCATTAATTCTTCCACCGGTGGAAACCCGGCCGCTTAAAGAAGGCCGTTTATCGACACTGCCCTTGATGATCGAGACAACCTGGACAGGAGAAAGCGTACCGTTGCCGGCCCGAATCAGGGCGGCCAGGCCAGCCACCATCGGTGTTGCCATGGACGTTCCACCTAAAAAGGTATAGCCGGATGCATCGACAAACCGGCTGTAAGTGCTGTAAATCCGCGCACCGGGCGCCGCCACGTCTACCGAGGCAGCGCCAAAGTTTGAATACCATACGCGGTGATCGAATTGATCGGTAGCGGCCACGGCGATGAGATTGGCATTGGGATAACCGGAAGGGTAATGGGGCCTTACATCGTTGTCTGTTCCATCGTTTCCGGCCGCGCAGACGATCACCGCATGCTGAACGGCACTAATGGCGTTTCTCAGCGTGTGACTGTCTTGATATAATCCCAGGCTCATATTGATAACATGGGCTCCCATCTGTTCCGCATACCCCAGCGCACCGGCAACGGCTGAAATGGGCAGGCCTCCATCATTATAGTCCATGGCCGCCAGGGGCATGATTCTGGCCGCCCAGCTCACACCGGTCACGCCCGCACCATTGTTCCCCCTGGCAGCGGCGATTCCCGCCACATGGGTGCCGTGACCGCCAAATTTCTTGCTTTCATCATTTGGATTATTCGTATTAAAAAAGAAATCCCAGCCAACAATATCGTCGACATAGCCGTTGCCGTCATCGTCCAGGCCGTTGGGCTGCCAGTCATCAAAGGAGGCGGCACCGGCCAGCTCTCCGGTATTGACCCACAAATTGGGCCGAAGATCCGGATGACCGATATCCACGCCCGTATCGATCACGGCAATAATGATGCTGTCGCTGCCGACGGTCAGGTCCCATGCTGCAGGGGCATTAATATCAGCGCCCGGTCTGCCGGCGACACCGCCGATTACCTGGCCGGTATTATTCAGGCCCCATTGTGTCGAAAAGGCCGGGTCATTGGGAATGGCCTCGGGATGGGCATAATAATCGGGCTCGGCGTATTCCACCCGGGGGTCATCCCTTAACTGCCTGACAGCGGTTTTGACATCGAGCCCCTCCGGAAGTTTAAAAACCAGGGTGCCGATACTTGGTATTTCTTTTTTGACGGCCAACCCGTACAGGGTTTGCATATCGGTTTTTGCAGCGGCCGTGGCCGCAGAACGATATTTTACAAGAATTCTTCCGGGCACGTATGGTAAATGCTTTTGGGCATGAATCGTTGTGTTCTCCATTCCCCCGGCCTTGGGCGTCAGTTCGGTCGAAAGGGTTACGGGTGCAAAGAATAAAATCAGTCCAATGGCCATCCAGGCGATTTTTTTTATCAAATACATGTTTTGCAATTTTTATTCTGTTTTCAGATTATAATTGGGCTCTCCATATTCCACCATATCATACGCTTTCAACTTTTCCACGACACTCTCAACGGATTCGTTCCCTCTGATTTTCATCAAGTATGTTCCCGGAAGGTTCAACGGTGCGAGTGTTTCCAGCCCCAGGTCACGCGTTAGAATTTTCAAGGCGGATCTATTTGTCCCCGGCTTCAGTTTTACCAGGACCTGGCCCGGAACATATTTTTGAACCCCGCCGGAACCCGATGTTGCGTTATCCATATTTTCAGGCGGCTTTTCGGTCGGGGGGGGCGTTTTTCCCCCCGTCATTTCATGGAACCCGAAACACCCGGAAATAATGAGGATAAGACCAAAAAAAACGATGTGGGTGAAAATTCGTAATTTCAATTTGGGTTTCCTTTCGATCGATAGCCAAAGATTACGTGAGGAAGTGGGGTGCGGGGTGGAGGCGGCATCCGGATTCGAACCGGAGAATAGCGGTTTTGCAGACCGCTGCCTTACCACTTGGCTATGCCGCCATAAAAAAATGGAGCGGGAAACGGGATTTGAACCCGCGACTTCGACCTTGGCAAGGTCGCACTCTACCACTGAGTTATTCCCGCTCGCTGGAATCATCATTTAATTCATCAAATCCTTTTTGTCAACCGGAATTGAGCGAATTTTTACAAATCGATCTGCCCCTTAACCCGATACCTGAAACCAGGACATTATACCGTTTGCCAGGCGACAGAATGCGGTTGGCGCTGATTAATACAGATGGGGGAAAACAACCTGAAACCAGTGGCTCAGTCGTCCAGGATCTGGCGGAATCGAATAAAATAATCGATCCCCGACCAGAGTGTAAAAATCAAAGCCCCATACAAAAAGAACATGCCGATAAGGTGCAGTTTAATACCGAAATAGGGATAATGAAAAGTCAGGGGAATGATGGCGGCGATCTGGAAACCGGTCTTATATTTCCCCAGGGTGGAGGCCGACAGATCCATCTGGTTCTCGGCAATAAAACTGCGAAGTCCCGTGACAGCAAGTTCCCGCCCGATGATGATGCAAATGATCCAGGCAGGCACCCATCCCAGAGAAGAGAGCATGATAAAAGCCGAAGACACCAGCAGTTTGTCGGCCAGTGGATCCATGATTTTTCCAAAATTGGATACCAGGCCGTATCTTCTGGCCCAGTAACCATCCAGATAATCGGTAATGGCGGCAACGCTGAACAATAATGCCGCTAAAAATGTACATATCCGGTTGGGAAACAACAAAAGGATCACCAGCACCGGCGCCGCCATGATCCGATACATGGTCAGGCTGTTCGGATGGCTCAGCTTGTCTTTTAAATTTTTTCCCTTGAAAATCATCTGTGTCTACTTATCCGGTTTTTTCTTTTTTAAACTTTTCCAGGCATTCAGTACTGCAAAAATAAAAGGTATCTCCCTTGTATCGCCACATGTGGCCTTCTCGTTGAGGAAGATACACCTGGCAGACCGGATCCTTGACCATGACATCTTCGATCTGGTCGCGATCCTGATTTCCCATTTGGCGGGATTGATTCGGTACCGCCCAGGATTTCAGTGACCGGTAAATTCCATAGCCGGCCGCAATCATTATAATCAGCCTAATCATCGATTAATGTAACCGGTTGTTCGTTCTCATTGAGCCTGCCCAACAGGTCACCCATCTCTCTTTTCAGTATTGGATGTACTAAATGGGGATTTATATCACAAATCGGAAGCAATACAAAGCGCCTTTTATGCATTCGGGGGTGGGGAATGACCAGATCCGGCAAAGAGATGATTAAATCGTCGAATAACAGGATATCAAGATCAAGAACCCGTGGGCCAAATCGTATCTTTGACTTTTTTCTTCCAACCCGGCGTTGAATTTCCTTGAGACGGATGAGCAGCGCCTGTGGAGACAGCCGGGTCCGGATGGCAAACACCGCGTTGACGAACCAGTCCTGATCCGTAAAGTCAACCGGGGCGGTACGATAAAAAGATGATTGGGCCGTCAGGATCACATCCGCCCCCCCCGGCCCGGAACCCACGCCTGAATCCAGGCCGGAAGTATGGGTCAGCATATCAATGCCCTTCCGGCAGTTTTTCAGGCGCTGGCCCAAATTAGACCCTGCCGAGATATAGACGGTATGCAATTCCATCAGAAAATCCCAACCGATGATCGATTCCTGGCACGATGAATGACAGCCCGGCAGAAATCTGGCCGACTCCGGCCGGTGCGGACAGGTTTATTGTGCGTCTTCACCCAGCCTGGCCCGGTAAATGACCCGTGCGTCCCCTTTGAGACAGGCCGCCTCAAATCTGTTTCCACTGCCTGTAAAAGTCACCTCGAGCGGCAAACCGCTGCGGGTCATCATTACCAGGGGAGGTTCCATGTGGAATAAACGCGACGCGACAATGGCACTGGCCACGGCTCCGGTTCCACACGCCAGCGTTTCGGCTTCAACGCCCCGCTCATAGGTACGAATGGCGATGGTCTTGTCGCTTAACGGTTGAATAAAGTTGACGTTGGTCCCGTCGGGCGCAAATTGCGGGTGGTGCCGAATTGCAGGCCCCAGGGATTCGATGGCAACGCCTTCAATATCTTCAACGGCCAGGATGACATGGGGAACACCGGTATTGATCCGATGGACGGTCCGAACCCGATCGTCCATTTTCAGGGTTTCGCCCATGGAAAGCCCATGTGGATCGGTCATCCGGATCTTTACCCGCGCGTCATCTATCTCGGCATGAATCCGGCCGGCCCGGGTTTCAAAAGCCATCTTCGATCCGGCTATGCCGTTTAAATAAGCAAATCGGGCCGCACAGCGGGCACCGTTGCCGCACATTTCCCCCTCACTGCCATCGGAATTCAGGAAATGCCATTTGAAATCCGCCTTGTCTGAATTTTCAATAATAATTAAGCCATCCGCTCCCACCGACATCCGGCGACGGCAGAGGGCTCTGGCAAGCCGGGACCGGGGTGTTACGTCCAGCTGATTCCTGCGGTTATCGATCAGGATAAAATCGTTGCCGCTGCCGCTCATTTTATAAAATTCGATATCACGCATTTATCTGTTTCCATATCCAAATTTTTTGATCCGGTCTCATGATCCGGTCTCATGATCCGGTGACAGAATCTGAAAGTAATTGTCGACCTGGTTTACCTGACGGTTACCCGGTTGGAGTCCTGCCCGGCCTGGCCGTCTCTGGATATGGCAACCACTTTGTACACATATCGGGATCCAGGGCGAATGGGTTGCCGATAGGTCATTTTTTTCCGGTCAGCGGCAGTGATCAGGTATTGTTCCAGGTTGATTTCAGCTATTCGCCGAAATAACAACGGGCACCCGGCACAAGCCGTATCATCGAGCGAGACCACCGCCCGGTAGACCCTGAATCCGGCAATCCCGGTTGTTCCGGCCGCTTTCCCGGTAGGAATCGACCAGCTCAACGTGACGGTATCCTGGGCCAGAGACGCGGTCAGGTCAACAACCGCTGCCGGTGGAAGTGATTCGGGCGGTACCGGCGGCGCCTTGACCCCGCAGCCTGCCAATCCTCCCCCGATCATTGCGCACAGCAATACCGCATATACGATTCTACGTCTGTATCCCGTTTTCTTTCGCATGCTAGGTTTTCCTCAGTCTTTTTTCAGCCGTTCTGATGGCGTTTTTAACATTTTCAAGGGCGGTTCCACCCGGTGACAGCCGACGGTTTACCATGCTGTCAACCTCCAGAAACCGATAGACATCCGATTCGATCAGTGGTGAAAATGCCTGCAGTGCAGCCAGGCTCAACTCGTGAAGTTCTTTGTTTTGCTTAAGGGCCGCCGCCACGGCTCTACCGGTGATGGCATGCGCTTTTCGAAAGGGAATCCCCTTTGAAACGAGATAGTCCGCAAGATCCGTGGCATTTAAATAACCGGTCGTCGTGGCCGCACGCATCCGGTCCTGATTTACCCGCATGGCGGGCAGCATACCGATATAGATATCAAGACAGGCCGACACGATATCGACGCTGTTAAACAGAGCGGTTTTGTCTTCCTGCATGTCCCGGTTATATGAAAGCGGCAGGCCCTTCATCAGGGTCAGCAGGGCCATCAAGTCGCCGAAAACACGCCCGGCCTTTCCCCGAACCAGCTCAGGGATATCCGGATTTTTCTTTTGAGGCATAATACTGCTGCCCGTCGTGAACGCATCGGAAAGTTCGATAAAATTGAACTCAGATGTCGACCACAAAATAAGCTCTTCAGAAAACCGGCTCATATGAACCATGCACAGGCTGGCATCCGCCAGGAATTCGATAATAAAATCCCGATCGGAAACCGCATCGATACTGTTGCCGGCTATCCGGGGAAAATCGAGACGCGCGGCAACATCTTCCGGGTCGATGGGATAGGTGGTGCCGGCCAGGGCTGCCGCGCCCAGCGGCATGACGTTGATCCGTTTCAAACTGTCGTTGAATCGGTCCTGGTCACGGGTAAACATCTCGTAATAGGCCATCAGATGGTGGGAGAACAAAACCGGCTGGGCCCGCTGGGTGTGTGTATATCCCGGCATCACCACATCGAGGTGTGCCCTGGACAGCTCGACAAGCACGCTCCTTAACGATTGCAGCCGGGTTATAATATGATGAACCGCATCCCGCAGGTACATCCGGATATCCAGGGCTACCTGGTCGTTCCGGCTTCTGCCCGTATGAAGCCTGGCGGCCGTATCCCCGATCAGTTCCTGGAGCCGGGATTCAATATGCATATGAATATCTTCCAGGCGATCGGTGAATTCAAAATTCCCATCCCGGATTTCACCCTTGATGCGGGTCAGGCCCGCTGCCATCCGGTCGGCTTCTTCTTCTTTTATGACTCCGGTGCCGGCCAGCATCCGACAATGGGCAATGCTGCCTTCAATGTCCCACGCATACAGACGCCGGTCATATTGAATCGAGGAGGTAAAAGCTTCCACGCCCCTGTCGGTTTTCTCTCTGAAGCGACCCGCCCATAATTTTTCGCTCATGGGGATCGTACCTCTGTTTATCTGGTTGAATGGTTCATTGGTTAACGGGAAAAAATATCATCCAGGCAATCGATCAGCGCGTCGATCTCCGGCCGCGATACAATCAGGGGCGGGGCAAATCGTAAAATTTTCTCCTGGACCCCATTGATGAGAAATCCATTTTCAAGACAGGCCTGAACAACCGGCGCCGCCTCAACCTTGAGGCGCATACCGAGCAGCAATCCCCTGCCCCGGACATCTCTGATGAGATCATGGCGGGATTTCAACTCATCAAGTTTTTCTTTAAAGTATTTTCCGATCCTGTTGCATTTGTTAATAATATCATCTTCGTCAAATATCCGGCAAACTTCAAGTGCCGCCGCCGTCACCAGCGGTGTTCCACCAAAGGTAGAGGCATGGGCACCCGGCCCGAAAGCCGCCGCCACTTTTTCCGTGGCAAGCATGGTACCGATGGGCAGACCATTACCCAGTGCCTTGGCCAGCGTCATGATATCCGGCGTCGTACTGAAATGGGTGTGGGCAAACAATTGCCCGGTTCGCCCCATTCCCGTCTGGATTTCATCGAAGATGAGAAGGATACCCGATTCATCACACAACCGCCGGACCGCCGGCAGATACCCCTCATCGGGCACCCGGATACCGCCCTCTCCCTGTATCGGTTCCAGCAGAACCGCCGCAGTATCCGGCCCGATGGCCGCCCGTAGTGCGTCTATATCATTGAATGGCGCAAAGTCGAACCCTTCCAGAACCGGTGCAAACCCCTTTTTAATTTTTTCCTGTCCAGTCGCCGAGAGGGTGGCCATGGTGCGGCCGTGAAACGATTTCTCCATGGCGACAATCCGGTATCGATCCGGCTGGCCGTTATCCTTGAAATATTTACGGGCCAGCTTGATGGCGGCCTCGTTGGCCTCGGCGCCGCTGTTGCCAAAAAATACCCGGTCGGCAAAGCTGTGACTTGTCAGCCAGTCTGCCAGTTCCACCTGGGGGACGGTATAGTAAAGATTGGAGGTATGAATCAGGGTGGCCGCCTGTTCAGCGATCACGCTGGCGATCCCGGGGTGCGCATGCCCCAGGCTGCAGACGGCGATTCCGGCAATAAAATCAGTATATTCTTTTCCTGTTTCGTCATAAAGCCGGCATCCCTGTCCACGGGTAAAAACAACGGGAAACCGTTTGTAGGTCGTTGCCACTACCCGGTCGGCAGTATCGATAACAGATGAAATGGTCATAACATTGCTTTCATTTGAAATTTAGTTGTGATTGTTCAGCTTTTTCCCGATTCGACAGGCGGCCGGGTTACAGAATATACCGGCTCAAATCCTCATCATTTTTGATGTCTTTCAGTTTGTCGTTGACGAAGTCATCGTCAATGGTCACCTGGGTTTGCGACAGGTCCGGGGCATCGAAGAGAATATCTTCGAGAAGATGCTCCATTAAAGTGTGCAGTCGCCGGGCGCCAATATTCTCCGTCATGTTATTGACATCTTCGGCCATGGACGCAATCAGCCGGATGGCGTCTTTCGTAAAATCAATCGAAAGGTCTTCGGTCTTGATCAGCGCCTGATACTGCAGTATCAATGCATTTTCCGGTTCGGTCAAGATTCTGAAAAATTCTTCCTTTCCCAGTGAATCCAGCTCGACCCGGATGGGAAAGCGGCCCTGGAGTTCCGGGATCAGGTCGCTGGGCTTCACCATGTGAAATGCGCCCGAGGCAATAAACAGGATATGGTCGGTTTTCACCGGCCCGTACTTGGTGGTAACAGTCGAGCCTTCCACGATGGGCAACAGGTCCCGCTGGACGCCTTCCCTGGATATATTCGGCCCGCTCTCCCCGTTGTTTCCGGCGATTTTGTCGATCTCGTCAAGAAAAATAATGCCCGACTGCTCGACCCGCTGCACAGCTTCCTTAACGATTTTTTCCATGTCCACCAGGTTCTGGGCCTCTTCCTGGGTCATGATTTCCATGGCTTCGGGAACCTTAACCTTACGGCGCTTTACATTTTTGGGCATCATGCCGCCAAGCATATCCTTAAAATTGATGCCCATCTCTTCCATGCCGACATTGGAAAATATCTCTACCATCGGCATCGATCGATCCGACACCTCCAGATCGACATAACGGTTGTCCATTTTTCCGTCCCGCAGCATGGTTCGCAGCTTCTCGCGGGTCGAAGACCGGGTTTCTTTTGCAGACGTTACCAGCTCAATTTGAGCGTCAGTGCCCTCTTCGCTTTTGGCTTCCGCCCGGCCGCTCGATTTGGGAAGCAGCAGATCGAGCATCCGCTCTTCGGCAATATTGAGCGCCTTGTCGAGCATTGCCTCCTGGGCGCGTACTTTGCCCTGATTCACCGTCAATTCCAAGAGGTCACGCACCATTGACTCCACGTCCCGGCCGACAT
This sequence comes from Deltaproteobacteria bacterium, assembly GCA_003973265.1. GTDB lineage: Bacteria > Desulfobacterota > Desulfobacteria > Desulfobacterales > QNYZ01 > QNYZ01. The sequence continues at coordinate 22,093 of QNYZ01000049.1, forward strand.
ACCCCACTTCGGTAAACTTGGAGGCCTCAACCTTCGAAAAAGGCGAATCTGTCAACGCGGAAAGGCGGCGGGCAATCTCGGTTTTACCCACACCGGTCGGGCCGATCATGATGATGTTTTTGGGTGCAATTTCATCCCGGAGCGGCGGTGGCACCTGGCGCCTGCGCCACCGGTTTCGCAGGGCGATAGCCACGGACCGCTTGGCACGGCCCTGGCCGATAATAAATTTATCAAGTTCTTTAACGATTTCGGCAGGTGTTAAATCATGCATCATATTTTCAGACTCCGGAAGCCATCTTTTCCATTGTAATGGTGTCATTGGTGTAGATACAGATCAGGCCGGCAATACGCATGGCTTCGGCCACGATATTTTCTGCATTCAGATCGGTTTTTTCAATTAATGCCATGGCTGCCGCCTGGGCCGCCACACCGCCTGAACCGATGGCCACAACGCCCTCATCCGGTTCAATGACATCGCCGGTCCCTGATATTAAAAACATCCGCTGACCATCGACGGCAATCATCATGGCCTCCAGGCGACGAAGGTATTTGTCCGTCCGCCAGTCCCGGGCCAGTTCTACCGCGGCTCGTGTCAGGTTGCCATTGTACCGTTCCAGTTTTGTTTCAAGGCGCTCGGATAAATTAAGGGCGTCCGCGGTGGCCCCGGCAAACCCGACGATAATCTGGTCGTTGTAGATTCTGCGAACCTTTTTTGCCTGATGCTTGACCACATGGTCGCCCAGGGTTACCTGGCCGTCTCCGGCCACGACCAGTTCATCCTGATGGCGCACTGCCAAGATGGTGGTGCCGTGAAATGACTGCCGGTTTTTCATGCCGTTGCCTTCCGAACACTGGATCGTCATTCTGTTCCCTTTTTTAAGCCAGCCCGCCTAACGCCTTGGATGGGATTTATCGTAAGTGGCCATCAAGTGGTCAATACTGACATGGGTATACCGCTGGGTGGTCGACAGGCTCTTGTGCCCCAGCATTTCCTGAACCATTCGCAAATCCGCACCGGCATCAAGCATGTGCGTGGCAAAGGTATGACGCAGGGCATGGGGTGAAATCGGAATGGTCAATCCGCAATCCTTTGCAATTTTCTTTAAAATCCGATCAATGGACCGGACCGTCAACCGGTGGTTGCGATTATTTAAAAACATCGGCCCGTCAACCGCCACCCCGATTCCCCGCTCGGCAGCCAACAGTTTGCGATAATGCCGGATCGCATCACTTGCCAGGCGGCCGAGGGGTACGATACGTTCCCTGCTGCCCTTTCCAAACACCCGTGCAGTGCCTTTGTCAAGGTCCACATTGGGGACATTCAAGCCGGCCAGTTCCGATACCCGCAGGCCACCGGAATAGATGGTTTCAAACAACGCCCGGTTTCGACTGCCCAGCAGGGTATCCGTGTTGATGGAATCGAGCAGCCGGAACATGTCGTCTACCGGCAAATAAACCGGAATCGAATGGCCCTGTTTCGGTGTCCGGATACCATCGGTAGGACGACCGCACTCGATCTGATTTCTTTCCAGAAAGCGAAAAAACGACCGAAGCGCGGATAGTTTCCGGGCAATACTGCTTTTTTTGTTATACCGATGCAGGTATCCCAGGTATTTTCGAATCGCCAGGGCATCCATTTCCCCAAGCCGGCAGGGTTGTTCGCTTTCCTCCGTCCGCCCCCTGTCCATGCCGCCACGGGTGGCCACAAAATCGGCAAATGCGGTCAGATCGCTTCTGTATGCCCGGCAGGTATGATCAGAATACCCCTTTTCCGAAATTAGAGATTCAATAAACTGATCGATCAGCCGGTCTGATCTTGTCGATTGTACATGACGGCCTTCTTTCATCTATCGCTCTTTTTCCGGAAGGGTATCGGGCCACTTAATCATCGAATCAAGCTCGGGCCAGCTGGCCACCCGCTTGAAAGGGTGCGGCTCGTTATTCCATGGCTGGCTGAAAACCACCGGTACCACACCGATGTCCTGGACCTGATAGCAGGTCTCCAGCCGGTCCTCGACGAAAAATGATATCTCCCGCAGGGTCAACGCTTTCGTTTTGTTATCAAAAGACCCGGTGGGAACCACTTCGAATTTGTTTCGATCAAGACGCAGGATCTGCTGCAACCAGTCCTCTACCGGCTTTGCATGGGGACGCGCCGTAATCAACACCACGGGGCCGTATTGATCTCCCAGGCGCTGCAATACATTTGCGGCGCCTGGAATGGGTTCCAGCGGATCCGTATACCGGCCATCTTGAATTCTGTCGACGATATCGGTCAGGGTCGCTTCATCAAGATCCGTACATTCAAGAAGGTCATAGCAGGTAAAGCCGTCATACGTCAGGTTCTTGACCCGGTGGACGTTGCGGGCAATCTTGATAAACAGACGCATGGTATCGGCCACCACCCCGTCAAAATCAAATGCCACGGATTGTGGATCAATCATCGGTTTCTCTGGATTTCCCGCCACGTCCGCCAGATGACTGATCAGGCCACCGCCCGTCGCGATTTTTTCTTCAGCCGGGAGATCCGGCGTCGGAATATGGCTGCCATTTTTTTATCTTTTTTCTCAACGGCTTTTTCCTGCTTTGACCGCAGGGCGCGAATATTTTTCTTCATTTCCCGGATCGATCCCCGAGATTTTCGCGGTTTATCCTCTTTAATTCCCTTGGCTTTTTTAATGGCCACAACCAGTTCGGGTTTATTCATCCCATGGGCACCGGTGATGTCCGGCAGATCTTTGGCCATCTCGCGCAGTTCTGTGGCGGTCATTTTTTCCAGGGGTTTTTCCCTTGTTTCAGCGTTTTTTTTCCCCATTCTTTTTCTCCGTTTCAGTTCCCATAAATCAGAAGCGGAGGCATTTCGCCCCCGGCTTCGGCACACTTATCGTTATACAGGCCACGTTTCCCTTTTTTTACTAATCAATTCCCTGATCTACTGTCAATAGAGATCATCTCCCCACGCTATTTCGTATTTTTCAGGGCTGCCATCAGTTTTTGCATGTCCTGCCAGACCTCACGTTTTTTCTCGGGATTGTGCAGCAGATAAGCGGGATGAAAGGTCGGCATCAGCTGAATCCCCTTGTAATCGTAGAACCGCCCCCTTAAGCGGGAAATGGGGCGATCCGTCTCAAGCAGGGTCTGGGCGGCAAATTTTCCCAGCGCACAAATAAAACCGGGCTGAATAGATTGAATCTGATGCGTCATGAACGGTGAGCAGGCATCTACTTCTTCGGGCAGCGGGTTTCGGTTCTGCGGGGGACGGCACTTGATGACATTGAGAATATAGACTTCATCGCGGGTCATGCCCATGGCCGCGATAATTTTGGTCAGCAGCCGGCCGGCCGGTCCGACAAAAGGTTCTCCCTGACGATCTTCCTCAAACCCGGGCGCCTCTCCAACAAACACGAGCCTGGCCACGGGATTGCCCCGGCCGAATACAATCCGGCCGCGTGTTTTGGATAGACGGCAACGCTTGCAATCACCCAGCACGCTCCGAATATCGCTCAGGGATTGTGGCGCAGATACCGGGCCAGGCGCCAAATCAGACACCCTGCCGGGAACCGGACCGGATTCCAAATCGGGGCCCAATTCGGGTGTCGGGCCGAATTTCAGACCCGGTTCCGGGTCGGTTTGCCCCCAGCGCATCAGGCGTGACAGGTTCTGTTCCGAGCAGGCAAAGCCTGCGACCCCCTCCCGGGCCAGGTGCCGGACCGTTCGCTGAATCTCAGAAAGGGTGCAGGCCAGCTGGTTCTCTGCCAACGAAGGCTATTCCTTTAGTAACCCGGGTACAGACACGCCCGGCGTGGGGGATACCCATATCTTTACCTTTGTGCTCAACATTTTTTCCAGGATATCAATCACGCACCAGCGATCCTTTTTCTGAAACAGCAGCATCGTCTGGGGCGATTTAAATGCGCTGACCTGAGACCAGCCATCCTTCGCCATGTTATTTTCAAAAAACGCGATCAGGGAGCCCCGCTCCACACGGCCCTTAAATGAGAGAACCCCGACGGTCAGGCCGGAAGTCAGATAGACAAATGAATCTTTTTTTACTATCTTTAACTCCTTGGGCACCAGTACGTCTCCAAAATCATAATAAACCGGCATCGGGCCCATGGGCTCCTTGACGGAAGCGGTCCGTGGGCCACTTCTGCTGTTTTGAAAATATGAACATCCCGTTACCAGGATAAAAAAACTTGCCAATACAAGGGTCAGGGTGAAAACCGAGATGGTCCGCCGGCGATGGGTCATGATTCTTCCTCCTCAAGTGTGAACGGATTGTAAAGTAAGCGTCGTTATCTTCTGTGGACGCCTGATACTATCGTCTATACCGGTTTTTTGTCAATTCCCGGTTTTTGTCAATTCAAACTACCTAATCGTCAAAATCTCCTTCGGGTCCCTTGTCGGAACAGATTTTCGCGGCCTTTTCTCTGATTTTTTCTTCCGTCCAGTCGGCCGGATCATCGATCCGCCCCACCTTGGCACCCGGATTATAGGAGCCGGTTTCCAGTATATCAGCAATGACCAGAGGTGCCGTGTCCCGGGTGTTGAACACATTGACCAGCATGTTATAGACAAAGTCTTCCACCCGCTTCACCATCCGGTCCCTTATTTCCATTGGCTGACCGAGCAAACGGTTTTCAAAGGGCAGGTTCAGTTTTTTGAAATTACCACCCGAAAGCCCCTTGCGATCGGCATAGGCGACCATGGCGGCCCACATCTCTTCGGTAACACCCTGCCCTGCCACTTTAATAAAGTTTCCATCATCAT
>QNYZ01000028.1 GCA_003973265.1 Deltaproteobacteria bacterium
GCTGCGGTTTGCCGGCAAGCGTTTTTCGGCCAATGGTTGCAAGCCCGATCAGGCCAATCCCGAAGATCATCGTGGCAAGGGATTCCGGAACCGGTACGGCCAGGGCATACCCGGCCAGTAAAATGGCAATCAACGAAATTAACAGACCGATCTGTTTCATTCTTTTTTCTCCCCTTTTTTTCCTCCGTTCTCAAGGCTCAATAGAGCAAGAACAATGCCAGGCGTATGCGAAAAGAATGATTTACCGGTTATCCTTATGAATATCTAAAATATTCAGCGCGTTATGTTTATTTATAGTCAGGGCCGAAAGTGTTGAAATCGGTTTTCCATCAAGGATTGTGAAAAAAAGGTAATAGCCTCGATGGTGGGTGTGTAATATTTTTCATAGCTGATGAATACGCCGCGGTCCGGCTGGGTATCGGGTCAGATTGACCGGTTGACATCGTGAATCATCTTTTAGTATCTATTAAGATCACGGGATCTGTTCAGCCTGTTTTACGTCATCTCTCTTTCATCCGGCGCCAACCTGCCAGGGTAATATTGAATATGGCCAAAAAAAATCTTCTTGTCATTGAGGACGAAGCGTCGGTCGCCAAGCAGATCCGGTGGGGCCTGGACAAAGCGTATGAAGTCACGATTGCCGCTGACGCCGGTCAGGCCGAACCGTTGCTGGCCTCCGGTGCGTTTCCCGTGGCCACCCTGGACCTGGGCCTGCCGCCCCATCCCGATACCCCCCGGCAGGGATTTGCGCTTCTCGAAAAGATCGGCACACTGGCACCCCATACCAAAGTGATTGTCATCACGGGAAATACGGAAGAAGAAAACGCGGTCAAGGCCATTGCGCTCGGGGCCGCCGATTTCTGTGCCAAGCCGATTGATTTAAAGATCTTGCGGATTATTCTTTCCCGGACATTTAAAATCCATAAACTGGAAGCGGTCAATCGACAGCTCCTTCGCCAACGCAGCCAGGGGGGCGCGCTGTGTGATATGATCGGTATTTCACCGGTGATGAAAACGCTGTTTGAAAAGATCGAAAACGCCAGCAAAACCGATTATCCGGTGCTGATTACCGGACACACGGGGACCGGCAAGGAGATGGTGGCCCACGCCGTGCATCGGCTGAGCCGGCGGGCCGAACAGCCGCTGGTCATCATCAATGCCGGGGCGATTCCGGAAAACCTGCTGGAAAGCGAGCTGTTCGGCCACGAAAAAGGCGCCTTTACCGGGGCCGTGGCGCGCCAGACCGGCAAGTTTGAACAGGCCGACGGGGGCACGATATTTCTCGATGAAATCGGTGAATTGCCCCTGCCCCTGCAGGTGAAGATTCTGCGGGTTCTCCAGGAATCGACCATTGAGCGGATCGGCGGGAAAAAGACCCTGGCGCTCGACGTGCGGATTATCGCCGCCACGAACCGTGATCTGAAAGACGACATCCGCCGGGGAGCCTTCCGGGAAGACCTCTTTTACCGTCTCAATGTCGTTCCCCTGCAGGTGCCGGATCTTCGCAAACGGCGCGAGGATATTCTCCTGCTGGCGCACCATTTCCTGCAGGCCGAATCCCGGGCGCTGAAGCGGGGACCGGCCTCTTTTTCGCCGGAGGCGATATCCGCCCTGACCGCTTATGACTGGCCGGGCAATGTCCGCGAACTCGAGAACCGTATCCGGCGGGCCCTTGGCTCAACCATGGACAAGGTGATTCTGCCGAGGGACCTGGGGCTTGACGAAGGCATGCCGGCTACGGAAACGCAAAAACTGCCGACTTTGAAAGCGGCCCGGGAGGCGGCGGAGAAAAAAGCAGTCCGCCGGGCCCTGGCCCTGTGCGGAAACAACATCAGCCAGGCGGCCAGGCTCCTTGAGACCAGTCGTCCTACCCTGCACGACCTCTTAAAAAAACACGGAATCGAAACAAGCTGATGGCGCCCCGCGAAAATCCCGCCGACAGCCGGGCGACAGCAGCGTGGGTGCCTTATGTGCTGCCGTTTGCCCTGTTTATGCTCTTGACGGAACCGGCCCGGTTCTATCCGGCCCTGATCCCGTATCTCTATATTGTCAAAACCGTTGGTGTCGGCGCTCTCCTCTGGTACTGGCGCGGTCGGTATGCGGCCGATTTTGCGCGCCGGCTCCCGGTAAAGGATACGGGCGTGGCCGTGGCCTGCGGTCTTCTGGTGCTGGCCATATGGATCGTACCGGAAAAATTCCTGTACCAGTTTGATCCCGGCACCGGGTTTAATCCGTTTGCCCTGGCCGGGTCTACGGCTTCGGCCATCGGGCTGATCGGCGTGCGCCTGGTCGGTGCATCGGTGGTGGTGCCGATCATGGAAGAGCTGTTCTGGCGGTCGTTTCTCATGCGCTACCTGGTGGACCCCGATTTCCGATCCGTTCCCATGGGCGCTTTCAGCGGGCTGTCGTTTCTGGGCGTTGCCATCCTGTTCGGCCTGGAACATCACCGGATCGTCGTGGGGATAGCCGCCGGGCTGCTTTACGGCCTGCTGCTGATCCGTCAGAAAAACCTGAAAGGGGTCATCCTGGCCCACGGGGTGACCAATTTCGGGCTGGGGGTCTACGTGGTGATGACCGGGAGCTGGGCGTTCTGGTAGGAAAGAAAAAATATTGACCACGGAAGACACGGAATAGACGGAAAAAAGAAAAGGACAGGGGGGCGTGGTTGTTTCGGGGGGAGCCGTCCATCGATGCGCTTTGTTTCGCATGATGACCGGAATATTTTGTTTTTTTGAACTTTTCCGTCTGTTCCGTGGTAGAAAGCTTGATATTTGTCACTTAGAATGATATTAATCTATGTATTATGGGCGATTATAAAAACAGATTAATCGAAACAAGACTGAAAGAACTATTTTCTTACTATCCGGTTGTGGCGGTTCTTGGTGCCCGGCAGGTGGGTAAATCGACGCTGGTGGGAAATTTATTTGCAGATGTCGTTCATACGACTGTTTTTGATCCGGTTGTTGATATTGGCAATGTCCGGCAGGACCCTGATTTTTTCCTGCAAAATATTCAAACACCTGCATTTTTCGATGAAGTTCAATATGCACCGGAACTTATAGGGTCCATTAAACGCAAAGTGGACAAAGAAAAGAAAAACGGGTTGTTTATCCTCAGTGGTTCGCAGAATCTATCTGTTCTCAGGGATATCCCGGAGTCTCTCGCGGGCCGGGTTGCGATTGTGAATCTCTGGCCAATGTGCACAGATGAGCTTGATGGCTGGCCGGGAACAGGATTTCTTCAGAAATGGCTTTCAGGAAAGAAGGATGCGTTTGCTTCCCTGTCTCCGCGTCAAAGTCGTCCCACCTATCCGGCGATATGGCGGGGCGGATATCCGAAAATTGCCGAATTACCTGATCATCTCATTCCCGGCTACTGGCAATCATATATGCAAACCTATATTGAGCGGGATGTCCGTAAGGTTGCAAATATCGGCTCCCTGCAGAATTTTGGTCGTTTTATCGGGCTGTTGGCAGCACTCACTGCCCAGGAGATCAATCATAATCAGATCGGCCGGGAACTGGGTGTTACCCGGAATACTGCCCTGGCCTGGACGGAAATCGCCGAGTCGACTTTTCAATGGTTTTCAATCCCGGCTTTTTCCCGGAATCCAATAAAAAAAATCAGCGGTAAAAAGAAAGGGTTTTTCACGGACACCGGATTTGCCTGCTATCTGCAAAAGATTTCTTCTCCGGATGTCATCGCCGGTCATCCCATGCAAGGGCGGTTGTTTGAAACATTTACCGTGATGGAGATCATCAAACATTTACAGCGGCTGCCCATCCAACCGAATTTATATCATTTCAGGAGTCACTCCGGGGCAGAAGTCGATCTGATCCTGGAGCAAAATGGTATCCTCTATCCCATTGAAATAAAATCCAAAAGCAACCCGAGCCGGAAAGATATCCGGGGTTTTGCCGCATTCAAAAGCTGTTTCCCAAGGGAAAATATCCATCCGGGTCTTGTGGTTTGCGCGATACCTGCGGTGCAAAAACTGAGTGATGATGTGGTGGCCATTCCCTGGTGGTATCTCTAAACGGTAAAAATGAACCACGGAAGGCACAAAATACACGGAAATTTTAAAAAACAGGGATTTTTAGTACGGGAAAGAGTGTTTCCGGGTACTGGTGTTGTCAACGACAGTATACCGCTAAATCGGATACGGTTTTATCGAAATTGTCTATCAGGAAATCCTGGAGAGAGAATGGTTTTATTCCTTTTTCCGTCTATTCCGTCTGTTCCGTGGGTCTAATTGTAAATAATTTCGACACCCTTTCAGGTTGTTTCTTTCCCAATCTTTTCTGATTTTCCGGCCAATCACCATAACCATACGATATTACAGCGTTAAATAAGTATTGCCTGGTATAATCCGTCAGGTCGTTCTTTTTGAAATGTCGGAAATCTTTACAAAGGAGAGGTGAAGAATTTATTTGTGGTAAAAAGTATATGTAAATATAGATGGTTATGAATCTGGCATGATGGTTGCATAAAAATACAGCAACGACAAACGGATTCATTTCATATTTAAGGGAGGAAAAAATGAAGAAATTTACGGTGTTTTTATGTGCGATGATGTTAGTGCTGGGAATGGTGGGAAGTGCCAGTGCCCTGACCTGGACGGATACGTATGATCCGGCAGATATCTATATGGCCGGACATTGGTGGGGTCAGGATGATTTGATTTCCTGGCAGTTTGACCTGACCGATGATGGATACGACCCCTCATCCATGTTTATCACTGACGCAGTGATTCAATTAAATCTACATGATGATGGGGGGTGGTTTGATTATTACGAATGGGCAACATTGGACTTAGACTTTGGCACTGGTGGCACCCAATCCTTTTCTTGGGAAGTTGATACCGGCACGGAAATATTTACAGTTGGTTCTATAATGACCCTGAGCGATACCGGCTTGCTGGATGTTACCTTAACGGCAACTTCGGGAGATTTTTACTTTGATTCCGCCACTCTCACCGCCAACGGCGACGCAGCCCCCGTCCCCGAACCCGCCACCATCCTGCTCATGGGTGCCGGCCTCCTGGGCCTGGTGGGTTTCAGCCGCAAACGTTCCGGTAAAAAGAGCTGATGCGGCCGCGTTAGAGCGGGTTCATATCTGAAATAATAAAAACAATCCCCCGTGCCAGCCCGGCCGGGGGATTTCTTTTTGCGTTGATTGAAGGCCCGGTTTTATCGGGCTGTCAAATGGTTCGACACCCAGAATTATTTTGGGCGCCCCTGAAAAATGGATGGGACCCCAACCAACTTCAGTCGGAAGCGCAGGGCAATCGCAGGGTAAACCGCGCTCCGCCGCCATCCGACCGGTTTGCAGCCGAGATACTCCCCCCCAGGCTGGTGATCATTTTTTTCACCTGCCACAGGCCGATACCGCTTCCCCCTTCCCGGGTGGTTTTAAACGGTTCAAAGAGAAGATCGGGCAACAGGTCCGGGGCGATGCCCGGCCCGTTGTCGCTGATCTCGATAACTGCCTGGCGGCCGCTTTCATCCCGGTCGATTTCGACCCGCACGATCGTTCCCTCACCCGTTGCTTCCAGCGCATTGAGCGCCAGGTTTTCGAAGGCGGAGAAAAGAAGGTCCGGATCGGTATGGGCCCGTATCCTGCCTGAACTTTCAACCGATATCTGAATGGCCGGCAAATGGATTTTCAGCCGCTTTCGGCAATTATTGAAAAATCCGGTCAGTTCAATATCCTGCCGTTCCGGCGAGATTTCCTCTTTCAAGGTCTGCAGGCGGTGTTCGACCCGTCCCATCCGTTTCAGCGCGTCATCGACCAGTTCCAGCATATCGGTTTGAAATTCCGGCTCATGGATATGGTCCGGGGCGTTTTCCCGGAGCATGGAGAGCATGGTGGCCGCGTTTTTGATGTCGTGCAGCACAAAGGCCGAGAGGCGGTTCCAGGCCTGTTGTTCCCGGGTACGGGCCAGCTCCTCGGCCATGCGCACGGCCAGAAGGGCCGAGGCTGTCTGGCTGCCGAGGGCGGTGAGCAGGTCGTAATCGTCCGGGCCGTATTGCCCGCCGGTAAACTCCGGTCCGAGGCCGATCAGCCCGGTCAGTTGATCGCCGATGGAGAGGGGCGTAATCAGGATCAGGTTCAGACGGGTCAGAAAGGATTTTCGGGAAATCGCCACCTCGTGCCATGCCATGTCCGGTTCTTTTTCATTCAGGTGAAAATGGAAATGGCTGCGGATATATTTGATCAGCAGGTCGTCCGGGGCCATGCGATGGTACCTTGAGTCAACATCGGTGCCGGCCGGAAAAGAAACCAGCCGGTATCCCCGGGCCGGATCACCGGTCCAGATAAAGATTTCGGTGGTATACAGGCTTTCCGTCAACACCCGTCGCAGGGCGTTGATCACATCGGTCTCGGTCAGCGCTCCCTGGAGCTGTTCGGAAAGGGCCAGCCATTCATCCCGGTATTCGTACTTGTTGATATAAAAGTGGGTACTGATAAAAAATTGAACCCGCCGCCGAATTTTTGCGGAAAAGGCAAACAGTGCGGTGGCCACAAACCCCATCGAGATGAACAGCCATTTGAGGACAAAGGAGAGCTGCAGGCCAAATGTACGCATGAGCAGGGATACGAGACCAAAACCGAGCAGGTAGGCAGAAAGAAGTGATGGCACGATAAAGGAATAGACCACCTTGCGGGAAACAAAGATCTTCCGGTTCAGGAGCCGGTGATGGACGACGGCATAGGCCGTCAACGTCCAGCCGAAAAGTAAAAGCATTGCCATCAGCAAAAGGTGCCGGGGGGCAAGGGTCAGGTAGGTAAGCCGATACGAAGCGCCCCATGCCAGGGTGCCGCAGACCAGGTAACTGCCGACGATTAGAAACTTATACTCCCAGCGTCGCGCAGTGTTAAGGGCACGCCAGAACTGCTCCAGGCGCCAGGCCGCGTAAAGGACGGTGATCAGGATAAAAAGAGCCGAAAAGTAAGCGGGCGTGTACATGTGAAAAATCAGGACAGCATCGGATATCCGGGGAAGATGGCAACAGGAATAAAAGTATCCCGCCCCGGCCATCACCCCGGTGCCGGCACTAATTTCAATCAGGAAATGGCGCCGGGATTCATCCCCGGTGCCAGCCGTTGCCGCGCGCAGCCGCCGGGCCATGGAAAACCATATCAGGGAAAAAATGACTTCGGAAAACAGCACAACCGGTACGGCCGTCGCGTCCAGGTGATAGCCGAGATAGAAATATTCTCCGGCCAGCAGCGGTAACCCCAGTAAAACCTGAATCAGCGCAAGGGAAAAGAGCCGATCCCCGCTGTTCAGGCGAAGGCCGAACAGGCCGATGAGAAAGAACAAAATATTGAGCAGGTAGAAAAAATGTATCAACATGGAATAAAACACCGCCCTGTCTGGATATGATTTTAGAATACAATATCAAAACAGTCGGTTATAAGTCAATGGATTACGGACAGTCGTCCAGTGAACCAGGGCGGGGCCGGTAGCGCTGGCCGGCTTCGGGAAGATCGCTGGAAACCGGCAGGATTCTGCCAGCGGATCATCTTCGCCTGTCGTGGCCAGCCAGCAGGTCGGTACCAGGGCACCGGTGTTCGATTTCGGGTCGGTGAATGCAAACAGCCGGCCGCGCAAATCTTTCAAGCGATGATAAGGACGGTTGCGGCTGACGATCAGGTAACTGCGGTAGACGGGTTGACCCCGTATCACCGGTGTGACAATGGCTTCAAAACCGTAGCGCCTGGCATCCGGCACGTAAGGGGCCGGTGCAGATAAAACCCGGATCAAGCGTTCGACCGGGAAACCGGGCGTTATCTTACCTTGAACCCATGCGTTTTCTGCCAGTCCGGGCCGAATTTATTTTCACAATAATTTGCCAGACGGTCAAACCAGCGCCACCACAGGTTTTTCCCCTTTTCCCTGGCCTCATAAATATCAGCCAGGTAGTCTGTGATATCGATCATCTTTTCCTTGGGAACAAACGATGCCGCCCCGTTGTCGTAGGATTTTTTGATATCTTCGGGTGTCATTGCATAGGCGGTGAGCATGACGGCAATGACCCTTTTCCGGTTGCATATGTCCAGCAGCTGGTATCCATCCACGCCCATGATATCGAGAATGGCCATATCAAAATATTGATTCTCCAGCAGTTTTTCGGCTTGCTCGAAACTCGATGCCGCTGTCACCTTGCACATCGGCAGTAAATCGGCCAGTGTTTCAAGTATATCCGGCTCATCATCAACGATAAGAATCCGTTTTCCTTCAAGGATGGCGTCTTTTTCCATGCGGTTACCTCTATTAAAATTGGAATAAGCATACGATACACTAACTTAAAGCAGATTTATCCATGAATCAAGATGCGATGGATTATTCGGATGGTATCCATCGCGAGAATCTCAATTGACGGCGAATTCCAATGTATGGTAGTGGCGCGATAGGTTATGTCTCTGGTTTCAGATAATAAAAAATGTAGCTGGATGGATAAGAACGGGATAATCATCAGGAGGAAACGAGATGTCGAATAAAAATGAACAGCTGTTGAAGCGACGGGCCGAGAGCATTCCGCAGGGGCCGTTTAACATAAATCCGGTCTTTATTGCCAAAGCAGAGGGGGCATTGATGACCGACGTGGATGGCCGGGAGTTTATCGACTTTGCCGGGGGGATCGGGGTTAACAATGTGGGGCATTGTCATCCGAAAGTGGTGGCCGCCATCAAAGATCAGGCCGAACAGTTCATTCATACCTGTTTTCATGTGGGGATGTACGAGATCTATGTGGATCTGGCGTCGAAATTGAATGCGCTGGCACCGGGTGATTTTGCCAAGATGACGATGTTTGCCAACAGTGGCGCCGAGGCCGTGGAAAATGCGGTCAAGGTGGCCCGCTATGCGAAGAAACGGCCGGCGATCATCTGTTTTGAAAACGGGTTTCACGGGCGGACCTATATGAGCATGAGCCTGACCAGCAAGATCAAACCGTATAAATTCGGATTTGAGCCGTTTGTTCCGGAGGTCTACCGGATGCCGTATGCGTATTGCTATCGGTGCCCGTTCGGGAAAACCTATCCGGATTGTTCCGTTTATTGCGCGGATTATCTGGAAGACTTCTTTGTCACCCACGTGGCGGCCGAATCCGTGGCCGCCGTGATTGCCGAACCGATCCAGGGAGAGGGGGGCTTTATCACGCCGCCGCCCGAATATTTTCCGAAGCTGAAAAAAATATGCGACAAATACGATATTGCCCTGATTATCGACGAAGTGCAGACCGGGGCCGGTCGGACGGGGACTTTTTTTGCCATCGAGCAGTGGGGCGTTGAACCGGATCTGATTTTATCGGCCAAGAGCCTGGCCGGCGGCATGCCGCTGAGTGCCGTAACGGGCAGGGCAGGGCTGATGAATGCCCCGCATGCGGGAGGACTGGGCGGAACGTACAGCGGCAATCCCGTGTCCTGCCGGGCCGCCCTGGCAGTGCTCGATGTTCTGTTTACCGATGGGCTGCTCAACCGGGCTGAAAGTCTGGGGCAGACGCTGAAAAAGCGTTTTGACGATCTTCAGACCAGATATGAGATAGTTGGTGAGGTCAGGGGGAAAGGGCCGATGCTGGCCATCGAGCTGGTACAGGATCGCAAAAGCAAGACGCCGGCCACGGAAACAGCCAGGGCTCTGGTACAGCGTTGCTTTGACAAGGGACTGGTCGTGCTTTCATGTGGGAACTATTCCAACGTGATCCGGACCCTGATGCCCTTTGTCATCACCGATGCACAGCTTGAAAAGGGGCTGGCCATTCTGGAGGAAAGCCTGCACGAGTTGACGAACGCCTGATGGCCGGGCAGAGGAAAGAAAAGGAGGTGTGGTGATGAACACCTCGTCCGATAAAGTCATCGGCCTGGCCGAAGCGATTGATACCTTTGTGGTGGACGGTGCGCACATCTCCATCGGCGGGTTTACCATTAACCGCAACCCCATGGCCGCGGTGTACGAGATTATCCGGCAGAAAAAAACCGGGCTGCATCTTTACGCCCATTCCAATGGCCAGGGGGCCGATGAACTGATCGGCGCGGGATGCGTGGCCCGGCTGGAAATTGCCTATGCCGGCAGCGGCCGGTTTGCGCCCACCTGCATCCGGTTTAAAAAAGCGGTGGAGGCCGGCCGTATCCAGGTGGAGGATTACTCGAATTATCACATGACCCTGCGGTTTACCGCCGGGGCCATGGGCGTTCCTTTTTTACCGACCCGATCGGGCCTGGGAACGGATATCGTCAATAAATGGGGATTTTCGGAAGAAATGCGCCGGGGCGATTCCCGGCTGCCGGACCGGAAGCTACACGTGATCGACAACCCGTTCAACGGCTGGGCGGATACGGCGAAAGTGGTGCTGGTGCCGGCCATTAACCCGGATGTCACCATCATTCATGTGCAGAAGGCCGACCCGCAGGGGACCACGAGAATTGACGGGCTGCCCTTTGCCGACGTGGTCCAGGCCAAGGCCGCCCGGCATCTGATTGTTACCTGCGAGGAGCTGGCATCGCCCGGCAGCCTGCGGGAAGATGCGGACCGGAACCAGATTCCGTTTTTCTGCGTGGATGCCGTGGTGCATCTGCCGTTTGGCGCGTATCCCACCGCCTGCTACCGGGTTTACGATTATGATCCTGTTTTCTTAAACCGGTACCGGGAACAGGCAGAGACGGAATCGTCCTACCGGGCCTATCTGGAAGAGATGATTTACGGAACCTGCGACCATGCGGAACTGATTGAACAGATCGGAAAAGACCGGATCAGGGCGATCGCTGCGGATCCCGACACCGGATATGCGGTGGGACTCGATCGCCGGTAGGTTATCCTTCCGGTCTTCGGGTCAACTTTTATTGCCGTTTTAAAAGGGTTTTACGCCATGACAGATGAGAATCAATATACATTAAAAGAGATGATGGCCATTGCCGCGGCCCGGGAAATCCGGGATGGAGATATCGTCTTCTGCGGCACCGGGATTTCGATGCTGGCCGCCATGGCCGCCAAACATATCAGCGCGCCCAACAGTATTATTTTTTTCGAAACCGGTGCCATCGACTCTCAACTGACCGAAGTTCCCATGGCGGTGGGTGACTCCCGCGTGATGAACGGGGCCGCCGTGAACGGCAGCCTGGCGGATGCGTTTGCCACCATGCAGAACCGGATTACCGGCGGGCAGGTGGTCGGAATCCTGGGCGCCGCCCAGATCGACTGTTTCGGCAATTTAAACTCCACGGTGATCGGAGATTATGATCATCCCCGGGTCCGGTTCTCCGGGTCCGGCGGCGCCGCTGATGTGGGGTCGTTCGTATCGCGTACGATTATTTTCATGCAGCAGCAGCGACGAAAATTTGTCCCCGTACTCGATTATTTTACCTGCCCGGGCTGGATAGACGGTCCAGACGGGCGAAAACAGGCCGGGCTGACCGGTGGCGGTCCTGAAATGGTGGTAACCGACATGGCCCTGATGGGGTTTGACGATATCACCCGGCGGATGTATCTGAAGGGGTGCTATCCGGGTATTGAACCAGAGCAGGTCCTGGACAATATGGGGTTCGGGATCGACATATCCCGGGCCGAGCCGGTGCCGGGTCCATCGGAAACAGAGCTGGTGATTTTAAGGGAGAGATGCGATCCACAGGGGCTGATTTTGACCAATCGCCGCCGGCCGCCCGCGGGTTAAGGAATATTGACACCATGAAATCGGTAAATCCAGGCCGCCCGGCGCCTGTTGCCGGGGAAAAAATTCCGGTATTTCTCACCACCGGTGTCACGTATGATGAAAAGCGGCTTACCCGGCAGATCGGGGAATTGCTCGGGGCCGCTCTCCCTGATCTTTCCCGCCAGACCTGTGTACTGGTTAAACCGAACCTGTTAACCGGAAAAACAGCACCGGCAACGACACATCCCCTGGTCGTAAAGGGGGTTGTGGCTTACCTGCTTGATGGCGGCGCCCGGGTGGTGGTCGGCGACTCTCCGGCCTTTGGTACGGCCGAAAAAGTGGCCCGAAAAACCGGACTGGCTGCGGCGCTGAGCGGCTTTCCGGTTGAAATCGTCAGCCTGGGAGCGGCCCGGAAAACAGTGCTCGATTGCGGCGTCACGATCGGACTGTCCGGCCGGGCGCTCGATACCGAACTGATTCTAAACCTTCCCAAATTGAAAGCGCACAGCCAGTTCCGGGTGACCGGCGCCGTCAAAAACCTGTTTGGCTGTGTTGTGGGTGCCCGCAAGGCACTGGCCCACTACCGGCACGGCCACCTGTCCAGCCTGTTTCACCGGATGCTGATTGAAATTTCACAATTGCTCCCCGATACCATCAGTGTCATGGATGCGGTCACGGTCATGTCCGGGACCGGGCCGATAGACGGGGTGGCCCGCGATCTGTCTTTTATCGGTGCGTCCACCAGCCCCGTGGCCCTGGATACGGCTGTTTATACGGCCCTGGGGCTTTCCCCTTCAGACATGATCATCTGGCGGGAAGCGCGGGCAAGGGGGATCCGGGGAAGCGACCCGAAACAGATCGTGTATCCTTTCGCCTCTCCTGAAGAGATAGATACATCCGGATTCATCCTTCCCGGTTCATTAAAGCCGGTGACGTTTCATCCCTTTCGCCTGCTCAAGGGGCGATTGAAAAGCCTGATTTCCCGCTTTGCGTGACCCGGCCGGGATGCCCCTGTGAGAATGACCCCGTGTGGATGATTGGGCTTGGATGACCGGGGTTTTGTGGACCGGTTGGGGGCAAAAGCCCCTTGATATCGTTGCAATGCCCTGTATGCATTGCAGCGGAGCAAACCGTTCTGAATTTAGTTTGCGGTTGGAATTTATGGAAGTTATAAAACCATTGAAATGTTTCAACGGAATTCGAAAAAATAACGAGAAAATATGTTGTTAATCGTATTTATCTAATAAAAAAGATTATTGACATAAACGGCAGGGTTTAATACAATCCCGCTTTATGACCGCACTCTGAAGAGGCGGTGTTTTTATTTTCAGTAATCGTTAGTTATTACTTTATTGATACCCGGGAGGGAAAAATGTCACGTAATGTAAAGTGTGCTTTAATTCAGGCTTCCAACGCCAGAGACGATGGATCGCCCCTTGAAATAAAGGCGGCAATGATTGAAAAACATATCCCGCTGATCGAAGAGGCAGGTAAAAAAGGGGTTCAGATTCTCTGCCTGCAGGAGATATTTTCCGGGCCGTATTTCTGTGCCGAGCAGGATATCAAATGGTATCAGACTGCCGAGCCGGTGCCCGGTCCCACCACTGAACGGCTGGCCGAATACGCCAAAAAGTACAAAATGGTGATGGTCGTGCCGGTATACGAGATGGAGATCGAAGGCGTTTATTATAACACGGCAGCAGTGATCGATGCCGACGGCACCTATCTTGGAAAATTCAGAAAGATTCATATCCCGCACACCTGGCCCGGTTTCTGGGAAAAATTTTACTTCAAGCCGGGGAACCTGGGATTTCCGGTATTTGAAACGGCTTACGCGAAAATCGGCATTTATATCTGCTACGACCGGCATTTTCCTGAATGTGCCCGCGCATTGGCATTGCAGGGGGCGGAGATTCTGTTTAATCCGTCGGCGACTACGGCGGGAAAGTCTCAATATCTGTGGGAGCTGGAACAGCCGGCCCAGGCGGTGGCCAACGGGGTGTTCATCGGCGCCAATAACCGGATCGGTATTGAAAAACCCTGGGAATTCGGCCGGTTTTACGGGTCAAGTTATTTTGTCGACCCCAGGGGGAAATTCGTCGCCAAGGGCAGCGAGGATCAGGACGAGATCGTTATTGCCGATCTGGATCTGGAGCAGATTCGCGAAGTCCGCGACGGATGGCAGTTTTTCCGGGATCGGCGACCTGGAATGTACGGTGAAATCTGCGACTATCTCTTTTGATGGTCCGGTATGCGGATTGTAGCGGTGATGCGGAATTTTTCTGAACTCGAAAGGGGCAGGGCCGCAGAAAACCGTTTTGCAGGTGCCGGGTCTATTCAATGGTGATAGCGGCAGTTTCAGGGGGGCGCTGGCCGTCAGCGGCAGCCCCTCCACGGCAATAATCAATTAAAGGAGGAACGAAGATGAGTATTATCAGGGAGGTCGATGGTCGGTTTGAATTGACCCAGGAGTTACCCCGGAGCCAGTTCTACAACAAGGATCTCGCACCGGTGCGCCTGGAAAAGAGGACGTGGGGGTATTACGAATATTTTTCCATGTGGGTGGGCATGAGCGTATGCGTACCGACATGGATGCTCGGCGCCAGCATGATCGCGGCGGGATTTGACTGGCTGACGACGATTTTAACCATTTTTCTGGGCAATCTCATTGTTCTTGCCCCCATGATTCTCGATTCTTTTGCCGGGGCCAAGTACGGCATTCCGTTTCCCGTATTCATGCGGTCGGCCTTCGGACTTTTCGGCGCGAATATCCCGGCCCTCCTGAGGGGGATCATCGCCTGCGGATGGTTCGGCATCCAGACGATGATCATGGCCTTTGCCCTCGACGGTATTATCATGAAACTTGCGCCCGCATACGGTAATTTCAACTCAACAATACCGTTTTTCAACATGGAGTCTCACGTGGTCATCTCTTTTGCGGTGTCATGGCTGCTGACCGTTGTCATCTGTTACGTATCGCCGCCCTGGAAAGCCTCGCCCGGCATCCGCTGGCTGAACAACCTTGCATCGCCGATTCTCCTGTTGATCGGCCTGGGGCTCCTTTTCTGGGGTGTAACAAAGGCCGGCGGGTGGGGGCCGATGCTTGCCCAGCCGCGGACGGCGTCCTGGTCGAAATGGCCGGCGTTTCTTACGGCCATGGTCTCCTACTGGTCGACACTGGCGCTTAATATCCCCGACCTGACACGGTTTGCCAAGAGCCAGAAAGTTCAGTACCTGGGCCAGGCCCTGGGATTGCCGCCGACGATGACGGCCTATTCGTTTTTTGGCGTGGCGGTTACCTCGGCCACTGTTATTATTTACGGCGAGGCTATCTGGGACCCGGTCAAGCTGATGATCAAGACCGGCAATCCGTTTTACATCTTCGTCGGCCTGATTTTTGTTATTCTGGCCACCCTGACAACGAATATTACGGCCAACATGGTGTCCCCCATCAACGATTTTATCAACCTGCTGCCTAAATATCTCAACTGGGAACGGACAACGATCATTATCGCCCTGATCGGCGTGCTGATGCAGCCGTGGCGCTTTCTGGCGGATCCCAATGCCTATATCTGGACCTGGCTGCTGGGATACGGCGCGTTTACCGGCGGCATCGCCGGTGTGGTCATCTGTGATTACTGGATCATCCGCAAACAACGGTTGAAACTGCATGATATTTATATTGCAGACGGGATCTACAAGTTTGACGAGGGGCGTACCAACTGGGTCGCGGTCATTTATGCAATCGTACTGCTCGTGGCCACGATTCTGCTCTGGCAGGCCGGTGCCATCCTGGGAAAAGGCTGGCCGTCAACCATTACCACGCTGATACTGGCACTGGGCCTGGTGGCTGGAATTTACCTGTATATCAGTCGGGCCAAGGGGGTGAATTTCGCCGGAGTACTGGCGCTGTTTACCGGTATCGTCGGGTCGCTGCTGCTGGCCAAATTCAGCGAATCTTTGTCCCAGTGGACGTGGTTCACCGGTGCTATCATCGGTTATATTGCCTACTGGGCTCTCTACCGGGGATGGTATCAGAAACATTTTCCGGCCGTTCCCGAGGTGGATTCTCTTGCTGAATAATCCCGCAACGGGCATACCGCGACCGGTACAGTGTTCCTGATCTTGATCCGGTAAGGCGGGTAGATTGCCCGTCAACAAAGAAGGGCCGTCCATGCGGGCGGCCCTTTGGAAAGACACACACGGGCAAAATTCGTACGCATCTTGTGAACCGGTGTATCTTGCGTGAACATAAAGGTCGCCTTGTCAAAGGAAGGTGTCAAGAACCGGGAGTTGTTCATGAACCCGTATGTGGAAATTTTTCTCGCGATGGCAGGATTTGGCGTTTTTCACAGCCTGACCGCCCGCCCTGCCGTCAAGTCTGCTGTTCGCGCCCGATCGGGTATCGGTAACCTGGGCTATATGGCGGTACGAACGCTGATTTCATCTGCGCTGCTGGTTCTATCGCTTGTCGTGCTGTTCAGGTATACATCGGCCACGCCACAGCTCTTCCGGCCGGTTTCCGGTCTGCCGGCCATTCTTCCGACCCTGTTTGCCATCTGGATTGGCGGGGCAGCGCTGGGGCAGGTGGCCCGGAGCAACCGTCTGCCCCAGGTTTTCGGTCTTCGGGAAACCCCCATCGTCTTTTTTTATTCCGGTGCCTATCGTCTTTGCCGCCATCCCATGTATTCAGGCTGGCTGATCGCAAGCTGGGGGATACTGCTGAGCAAACCCTACCTGCTCACCGTGGTGTTCAATCTGCTCATGACTGCTTATATCGTTTATGAGTCGCGCCGGGAAGAAAAACAGATGATCGCCCTGTTCGGAGATAAATACCGTGAATACCGGAAGGCAATCCCTTTTATCCTCCCGTATCCCTTTCCGAGAAAACCACCCGCGTAATTTTTCATTATCCGGGCGCCCGCTTTTTAGACACCTCTTATCATCTCAATATCTTGGCGCACAGCTTCAACGCAGAATCGCCAACCCAACTCCGGCTGTCGAAAAACCACCTGACAGTATTTCATGTATTTGAGTCAGCGGGGCTGAATGATGCCCGGAACTTTTCCTTTTTGCGCCTTGAAATATTGATACAATCGTTATATTGTTAATGTAACATATGAATAATATTTTCGCCAACCGATACTGAAAGATCCGATGACCCCTCCAGATTCGAAAAAATGGCTGCTTCTCATCCACCAGATTCCACCGAAGCCGGATTATTTTCGGGTAAAAATATGGCGTCGGTTGCGAAAAGTGGGAGCCGTGGCGATTAAACAGTCGGTATATGTGCTCCCGGAAAATGAATCGACCCGGGAAGATCTGTCGTGGATTGTGAAGGAGATTGATGACGGGGGCGGCACGGCATCGCTGTGCCGGGCAGGGTTTATCGAAGGCCTTTCCGACCGGCAGATAAAAGCGCTGTTTCAGGCGGCCCGAAACGAAGATTACAAAGAGATCATCCGGGAAACCCGGCGGCTTCTTGATCTATTGAAGGCCGATGAATTTTCTAAAGAAGATGTTTTCAAGAACAGGGCAAAGCTCTCCCGCCAGCGGCATCGGTTTGAAGAAGTCAGGGAGATCGATTTTTTTCAGGCTTCGGGGCAGAAAACAGCCCGGCAGACGCTGCGCGCATTAGAATCCATGTTGAAGCGCGTTCACGGCAGACCCGTGACGCTCCCGGTGAACCGGCAGGAAAAAGGACGAACATGGGTGACCCGGACGGGGGTTTATATCGACCGGATTGCCTGCGTCTGGTTGATCCGGCGGTTTATTGACCGCGATGCCCGTTTCAAATTCGTATCGCCTGACGGGTATCACCCCCGGCCCGGTGAATACCGTTTTGATATGTTTGCGGCCGAATTTTCCCATGAAGGAGACCTGTGCACATTCGAAGTGCTGGTCCGCCGGTTTTGCCTGGCCCTGCCCGCCATTTGCGCCGTGGCGGAAATTATACACGATATTGACCTGAAGGATAATAAATTCGACCGGCCTGAGGCCCATGGTATCCAGGCGCTTTTTTCCGGTCTGGCCACGGCCCATACCGATGATGAGACGCGGGTGGATCGCGGAACAGGTATCCTGGATGAATTATATGCGTATTTTAAGGCCCGTTGCAGTAGCGAATTGAAGGATGGATCGTCTATTGAATCCGTTAATCTCAACCCGACAAAGAAGAGGAAATCAAATGCCACCCATTAAAAAACATGTACAGCTGAGTATGGATCGGACCGGTAAATCGTATCGGGAGGTTCATGAGTGGATCGATGACCCGGAGAAAAAGAACGAGCGGCATGATTTTTCAAAAGTGCTCGTTCATGCGAAAATGTTTGAAGAAAAATATGGCGCCGAAGCCGCCCAGGAGTATGTCGAGCACCTGGTCGCCGACCTGAAAGGAAAATTCGGCCATGTGGTGGAAGATTCCGAAGCGCTGGTGGCCGATGCCCTCAAATATTTTGGCGCCAGGTAAGATAACCTGATGTCCTTTAAACCAAGGAGAAGCATATGAAATGGATAACCCGTTCCCATGTCCATGTGGACCGTGTGGCCTGCCCCTGGCTGATCAGCCGGTTTATTGATTCGGATGCGGAATTTTTATTTGTTCCCAAAAGCCAGGTGCTGGCAGTCGCCGAAAAAGAAGATGCCATCCCTTTCGATACACCCGGTGCCGAGCTGCACCATCGGGACAACCTGTGTACCTTCGACGTCCTGATCGCCGACTACGGCCTGGTCGACAAGGCCCTTTTGCGGCTGGCCAAAATCGTTAATGCAGCCGATACAGACAATCTGAAAAATGATGCCCTTGCGGCCGGCCTCGAAGCGATTGCCGTAGGATTCAGTATCCGTTTCCCGGATGATTTTGAAAACCTGGAGCTGCAGTTTGAGGTCTACGATGCGCTGTACGCATGGTGCCGTCTCGACGTGGCCGGGAAATCCTGAAAATAGCGGGTTCATCTGATGGGGTTGAAACGGGTCACTGATTTTCTGGCACTCAAAAAAAGCACGGCCGGGCTTCTGGGGATGGTCATTCTCATCCTGCTGGGCGAGCGGATGGCCGAACGGTTTCTGCCTATCTACCTGATGGCGCTGGGGGGCGGCGCACTGGTCATCGGGCTGCTCAACGGGATGGATAATTTTTTGTCCGCGGTCTACTCCTTTCTGGGCGGATATCTTTCCGACAGGCTCGGTACAAGGCGCGCGCTGCTGCTCTTTAACCTGGCCGCCATGTTCGGGTTTACCATCGTAATCCTGGTTCCCGTCTGGCAGGCGGTTATCGTGGGCGCGGTCTTCTTTCTCTCCTGGAGCGCGATCTCTCTGCCGGCTACCATGAGCCTGATTACCGGCGTGCTGCCCAAAAACAAACGGACCATGGGTGTTTCCATGCTGGCACTGGTCCGCCGGATTCCCATGGCGCTGGGGCCGCTGCTGGGCGGGATCTGCATCTCCCTCTGGGGCGAAAAAGACGGTGTCCGGGCGGCCTTTGTCGTGGCCCTGCTGCTGGCTGCCGTGGCCACGGTGATGCAGCAGTTTTTAGTTGAAGTTGAACCGGAATCTTCTCAATCTGTCAGCGGCCCGCACCCGGAAAAAAACCCACTCAAGCTGTTGCACCATATGAGTCCGGCGCTTAAGCAATTACTGGTGGCCGATATTCTGGTCCGCTATTGTGAACAGATCCCCTACGCCTTTGTCGTGGTCTGGTGCATGAAGACCATTGTCCATCCCGTGACGGCCGTGCAGTTCGGCCTGTTGACCGGTATCGAGATGGTCACCGCACTGCTGGTTTATGTTCCCGTGGCGTATTTTGCCGACAGGAGTGGGAAAAAGCCGTTTGTCCTGATTACATTCGGTTTTTTTACACTGTTTCCCCTCGCCCTGCTCTTTTGCCAGTCCTTTGCGTGGCTGGTCCCGGCCTTTATTTTACGGGGATTCAAGGAGTTTGGGGAACCGACACGGAAGATGCTGATCATGGAACTGGCGCCGGAGGAGCGCAAGGCGGCCGTGTTCGGTCTGTATTATATGCTGCGGGATGTATTTGTGACGCTGGCGGCGCTGGGTGGCGGGTTTTTGTGGCTGATCAGCCCGGCGGCCAATTTTATCACGGCGTTTTTATTTGGTTTGATCGGGACAGTCGGTTTTGCGATCTGGGGCCGCGATGTCTCCATCGATCCGGCGTGAATCGAATCGCTGATACTCCTCGCGATGGGGCCGCCGGGGCCGGTTACCTCAAACCCGCGATTTGAGGCGTAATTCGTCACTATTGCTTGACGGGCGCCGGGTCAATTGGTAGAAGACAACCGTTATGATGAGAAGCGTATACACCCACGATCGGTTGCGTGAAGAGATGGTCAAAAACCAGATTGAGGCCAGGGGGATAACCGACCCCAACGTCCTTTCCGCCATGCGCGCGGTGCCCCGCCACCTGTTTGTCAGCGAGGCATTTGCAGATCAGGCCTACGATGACCATCCCCTGCCCATCGGCGAACAGCAGACCATTTCGCAGCCTTATATTGTGGCCGAAATGACCCAGGCGCTGGCATTGACGGCCGAGGACCGGGTCCTGGAGCTGGGCAGCGGTTCCGGTTACCAGGCAGCGGTTCTGGCACAGATCGCCTACCGGGTCTATACCGTCGAGCGGATCCATGCCCTGTATTCAAAATCCCGGAAAATATTTGACCGGTTGCAGTACCATAATATCGTCTCCCGCTATGCCGACGGGACGCTCGGCTGGGAAGAGGAAAGTCCTTTTGATGCCATTATTGTCACTGCCGGGGCGCCGGAAGTGCCGCTGGTTCTGGTCAATCAGCTGGCCGTGGGAGGACGCATGGTGCTGCCCGTAGGAAACCAGACCACCCAGGAGCTGATCAGGATCGTACGCACCGAGCAGGGGGTTCACCAGACCAGACTGGGCGGATGCCGCTTTGTCAAGCTCGTGGGGGAACATGGCTGGAAAAAATAATGCTTAAACGGTTGTACGACTGGGTCGTCGGCTGGGCCCGGACGCCTTACGGCGCCTGGGTTCTTTTTGCCCTGGCTTTTGCCGAGTCATCCTTTTTCCCCGTTCCGCCGGATCCACTGCTCATTGCCCTTGCGATCGCCCGCCCCCGGGGGGCGTTGAAATTTGCCCTGGTCTGTTCCCTCGGATCGGTTTTGGGTGGATGTGTCGGTTATCTCATCGGATGGCAGTTCATGACGGCCATTGGGGACCGGATTGTTGCTCTATACGGGCTGACGGACAAGGTCGCCCAGATCGAAGTGCTGTACAATCAGTACGATGCCTGGGCCGTGGGCATCGCCGGGTTTACCCCCATACCGTATAAGGTTTTTACCATTGCAGCCGGTGCGTTTCATATCAATTTTGCGGTGTTTGTCATCGCCTCGGCGGTCTCCCGGTCGGCCCGGTTTTTCCTTGTGGGCGGCCTGATCCGGATATTCGGTGCGAAAATCCAGCCCTTTATCGAAAAATATTTTAATATCCTTGCCGTGGTGTTCACCATCCTGCTGGTGGCCAGCTTCGTCTTGCTCAAATACCTGTTCTAATTGATGCATGGCCCGCGTCACCGCCCGGAAATAAAAATACTGCTATTTCCCGCAGCATTTCTTGTATTTTTTACCGCTTCCGCACGGGCAGGGCGCGTTTCGTCCGATTTTCTTTTCCGTCACACGGGTTTTGGGAGGATTCAATAATATCTCTAAGTCGGAAATATCTTCCGGTTGATCCGGTTCCAGCCCGATGGTAAATTTCCAGCCGTTTTCTTCAAATTGCGCGGCGACTTCTTTCATTCTGTCCTCGGTCTGTACCCGAACCACCGCGGGGTTCAATCCGGTTCCCAGCTTTCCTCTCTTTCTGCCATCGAATACTTTTTTCATTTTTTCACCATCGAATAATTATTGCCAGATTCATTCTTTTAGCAGATCCGGCCTGAGAATACACCCCCCCTTTTTACCATTTCGCCTGTGCCGCCTCAGGCGAGGCCGGCGACGCGAATCAGTTCGGATGTTAAGGATGGATCATTTTGACTCTTCCGATCTGTCCGTTTTCCAGGCGGACTTTGATTCCATGGGGATGCGTGGGGGATCTGGTCAGGATATCCCGGACGATGCCCCCGGTCAATTTTCCGGTTCTCTGGTCCTTTTTTAATACAATGGAGACGTTCAGGCCGGCCTGGATGTCGGCGCGTCTGGTTCCTTCCGTCATTGGGTCATTCCTTTGGTTTTCGCCATGATACGGCGTGGCTGTCAGTAGTGGGGCGGCTTTGTGTGGGCCGGCGCATCCATTTGCGGGATACATTCCGAAAGCGCTTTGAAGCGTTTCATCAGGGCGTCACAGATGGCGTTCAGGGCCACGATTTCTTTTTGCTGTTCATAAAGGACATCGTTCAGCTCTTTGATGGTCTCTTCCTGAAAAGCGATTCTTGTTTCAATTTCCACGATCCGGTCTTCGTTCATTCTATGTTTTTTCCTCCCGTATGGAAACGTCGATCTAAAAATGGGATGGGCTTACCGGTCC
Source organism: Deltaproteobacteria bacterium (assembly GCA_003973265.1). Taxonomy (GTDB): domain Bacteria; phylum Desulfobacterota; class Desulfobacteria; order Desulfobacterales; family QNYZ01; genus QNYZ01. The sequence continues at coordinate 22,162 of QNYZ01000028.1, forward strand.
TGTAGGCCAGGGCCTGGCAGGTGGCGATCCGTTTTCCGGTGTCGTCCGTTACCGTGATGTCGTAACCGGCGGTCTTGCGGGTCCGGCTGATCTGTTTTGCCTCGGCCGTCAGCCGACATCCCGGCCGGGGGCTGGCAATGTAGGTGACATTGACATTGAGCGCCACGGCAATGGTACCGTCGGTCTGTCCGGCGGTTTCAAAGGCTTCATCGATGAGGCCGAAAACAGCCCCGCCGTGGGCGCGCCGGTAGATATTATCCATGCGGGCCGGGTCGTAGGTCATTCGTACTTTCGAGTACCCCCGGTCCAGCGTCAGCAATTCAATATTTAGCGCGCAGGCATAGGGCTCGGTAGCGACCGCGTTAAAAATGGCCCGGCGGACCGCCGGATCCAGAGGGCTTTTTTCATGTTCTTGATTTTGCGGCATGGGCTTTTCCTTTTTTCGGCTCACGGATGATCAACCCGCTGTTACCGATAAATACCTGGTAATGGCGGTCGTTGTGTAGATCCTGGTAGGCGGCGCTGCCGTATACGGTATCGACCAGGGGCAGCATCTGGGCGGATCGATATAAAAAACGCCAGAACGGGTGGCGTTCGCCGTCGGCCCGTGGCGCGTCAATCCTTGAATCGTCAATCAGGGAATCGTCAATCAGGGAATCGTCAATCAGGGAAAAGAGTGATCGCGGTGCGGAGCGTTCAGTTTCGATATCAAGATAGCGGCTCTGCAGCCGTGTCAACCGATACCGGGAGCGAAGCCCCAGCATGTTCAGCCAGGGTTTCCATTTGACGATATCCGCTTCAATCATCCATTGATCGCCGCGAACCAGCAGGTAACGATCCGGGCCGTTTCCCAGGGGATGGAAACTGACCAGAGTGATAGGGCGGCCGTCGGCGTTCAGGAGGGGGCGTGTGGCGATCTCAGCCACAGGTTTTTCACGGGTGAAGTGGTGGTAGGTGCCAATAACAGACCCAAGCGCAACCATGAACCCGCCTGTTGCCATCAATACCAGGAGAGCCGGGAAACCGAGTGTGGCGCCAACGATTCCACCCCGGCGCCGATGCTTTCCCATCCGCAGCCAGATCATGGCTGCAAGGAGGATTGCGCCAAGAATGATACCGGCGGCTCCCCCCCATACCAGCGGCAGGGCACCGAGACGGTCGAGGAAGGCGCCCGCCGTCATCGGTGATCACCGTTTACTGTTTGCCACGGGGCACCGGCTGCGCCGTCCCTGGCCATATTGATCCGTGTGGCTACTTCGAGAGCCGGTCCCATTCACTGCGCCCCCGGTCGATGGTTGAATTTTCCGATATGGGGGACGTCTGCGGCTGGTTTCCAGCCCGTCGCATTCCCCGCAACCGGGCAATCCGCTCTTCCAGCGGCGGATGTGTTGAAAACAGGCGCGTCATACTGCGGCCGGACAGGGGGTTGACGATGAACATGTGGGCCGTGGCCGGGCTGGCATTCATGGGAATCCGGCCCGAATAAGCCCCCAGTTTTTCAAGGGCACTGGCCAGTCCCTCCGGGCTTCCGGCAAACCGGGCGCCCGTCGCATCGGCCAGGTATTCTCTCGATCGGGACACGGCCATCTGGATAATCATGGCCCCGAAGGGCGCCAGGATAGACATAATAAGCAGACCGATGCCGCCGCCACGCTCGCTGTCTCGGCCCCCGCCGAATATGGCTGAAAAACGGGCCATGTTGGCCAGGATCATGACAGCGCCGGCCATGGTGGCTGCAATGGAACCGATTAAAATATCCCGGTTTTTTACATGGGCCATTTCGTGGGCCAGTACACCCGTAAGTTCGTCCCGATTCATAACCTCAAGCAATCCCTGACTGACGGCGACGACTGCATGCGCGGGGTTCCGGCCGGTCGCAAAGGCATTGGGAGCCTCTTTGGGGATAATAAAAATCTTCGGCATCGGGACGTTTGCCCGCCGGGCAATGGTTTGAACGATTTCGTAAAGCTCCGAGGCCTCATCCGGAGATACTTCCTGCGCGCGGTACATCTTCAATACCATCTTATCGGAGAACCAGTAGCTGAAAAAATTCATCCCGACGGCCATGATAAAGGCAAAGATCATGCCCTGGCGGCCTCCCAGCATTCTTCCAATCAGTACCAGAAAAACCGTCATCGCAGCCAAGAGCAGGGTGGTACGAATTTGATTATTCATTTTTCAACAGCTCCTTTTTTCATATTCAAATCAGGTCAGCTTGCGTTCGCAGTATAGGCATCATTTTATCAGATTAGCAACCACTTGTCCAATATCCGGATGTATGGTAAAATAAACAGGTTACAGACAATACCAGCGGTTCCGGGCAGCTCTGCGCGGTCTGGCGGAACCGCCGACCCGGTTGTTTGACGTTTCAGCAGGTTGAACAAGATCATACCGGGTAATAATAAGGGAATTCTCCAGCGATAATTGAAATATAGATAGGTACCCACTGAAAATGGCGCAGCGATTACTGAAAATAATTTTACCGGCGGCCCACCAGAAACAGGCATTTGAGCTGTTGGATCAGCAGGAAGGAATCGATTTCTGGCAGGAGGAATCGACGCAGGGACAATTCGTGGCCAGCGTTTTGATGGATTCGGGGCTCAGCGAAACGGTGATGGATGTTTTCGAAAGAACATTTTCGTATCTGGACGGGTTTCGTCTGGTTCTTCTGCCGGTTGAAGCGACGGTGCCCCGTATTGAAAATCAAGCGCCGCCCCCGGACACCACGGAAGAACCGGACTCCCAGAAAAAAATAGACACCAAACGGATCAGCCGGGAGGAACTCTATGCGAAAATCGTTGACAGTACCCGGCTTTCCAATGTTTATCTTGCCCTGGCGCTTCTTTCCACGGTGGTGGCGGCCATCGGATTATTAAAAAACAACGTGGCGGTAATCATCGGCGCCATGGTGATTGCGCCTTTTCTGGGCCCCAACGTGGCGTTGGCGCTTTCCACCACACTGGCAGATTCCAAGCTGGGCACCAGCGCCATGAAGACCCTGATGGCCGGTCTGCTGATCGTTTTACCCTTATCCGCGGGGATGGGATACGTGCTGGATGCCAGCCCGCATATTCCTGAAATTGCCGCCCGGACCCAGACGGGCATATCGGATCTTATCCTGGCGCTGGCTTCCGGCGCTGCCGGTGTTCTCGCGTTTACCACGGGGATATCTTCGGCCCTGATCGGTGTAATGGTTGCGGTAGCCCTGCTGCCGCCCTTGACCGTCTGCGGCCTTTTACTGGGGGGCGGGCATTATCCCCAGTCTTTTTCCGCGTTTCTGCTCTTTGTCGCCAATATCATCTGTATCAATTTTGCCGGCGTGGTAACATTTTTCATGCAGGGAATATCGCCCCGGACCTGGTGGGAGGCCAAAAAGGCCAAGAAAGCCACCCGGAAAGCCATTCTTATCTGGGCGGCTGTTTTTATTGTCCTGGTCGTTATTATTCTTTTGTAAGGAGACGGGGCAATACCATTGAACGGACAATTAAACGCAAGCGGCGGCCACGGGCTGTTTCCATGAAACTGCGTCTCGTCATTATTCTTGTCTGGATCGTTCTGATATCCCTGCTGGTGTCACGCAACCTGTTCATTCCCGATGTCAATACCGATATCTCGGCAACTCTCGCCCAGGCCAGGGAAACGAGTTTTTACGGTATCTGGTTCAAAAACAGGCGGATCGGTTATGTTGAAAACAATGTTCATCCGAAAGCGTCCGGCGGGTTTTATCTGGATCAGCGTGCTTTTCTCCGGCTGAATGTATTGGACCGGGTCGAGCAGGTAGATATGCACCTGGCCGCCAATCTTGATTTGCGGCAACGGCTGGAGGATTTTGACTTTTCGTTTCGCGCGCCGTTTTACGTATTGAAAGCCCGCGGAAAAGTAGACGGCCATACGATGTCTTTTGTCACGGATACCGGCGGGGAAACGCGAAAAGAAATGGCTGTGTTGAAGGATCTTCCGCTTATCGATACCCATCACCGGTCGTTTTTGTTAAACCCGGTACCCGCGCCGGGCCATAAAGTTAAAATTC
>QNYZ01000110.1 GCA_003973265.1 Deltaproteobacteria bacterium
AAACGATTCCGCCGGTGATGGCACTGATGGAAGAGATGCGCTCGGGCATTTCCACCTATCTGGGTGCGGCCGACACGATACTTCGGCCAGGCGGCGTGGATCTGAAACCGGCTCCGGACGACTATTTCTCGATGGAGAAAAACTTCTTCTCCATGTTGTTTCTCTACTCTTTTCACCGGGCCGGGATATCCAGGTCCCACCGCCGGCTGTATGCGGCGACGCTGCAATGCCTGCGCGGCATGGTCACCGGCTGCGACAACCTTCTGGACGATGAGTATAAAAAAACGCTGGACACCGACATCCCTGATACCGGAACCCGGTTTCGTTCGGTCGTGGATATCATGGTGTCCGACCGGGTCCTCTTTCAGATTCTTTTAGATGCCCGCAAGCGCGGAGAAATCACCATGGCACAGGTGCGGGCGGCATTGGCAGTGTCGATGAAAACCATGATCCGCAGCGGAGTTCAGGAAGCCGCCGAAGAGGACGGGATATCGGCCATCCTCAAACCGGACGAGATCCTTACAGCCATTCACCACTACAAAACCGGTATTTTATTTCAATGTCCCTGGGATATTCCACGGGTCATCGAAACCCTCGACCCGGCCGATACCCGGCCACTGCTGACGGGCCTTTACCGGATCGGCCTGGGCTGTCAGGTGCTGGATGATCTGGTCGATATCGGCTCCGACCTTGAACGTCGACGGCATAATTTCCTGGTATCTTTGATCCATCACGGTCCGTTTCCGGATGAAAAAAACCGGCTTGGGGAATGGATGGCGTCAAATGAGCCGCCGGTGGCGGTGGACCCGGCCGTTGATTTTCCCGGCGCCGTGCGTGAGGCCGCCCGTATTTCCCGCCGGTTTATGGAAGACGGGTTCACCCTGCTGTTGAGCGATTCGTCTCGGTTTCTCGCGGAACCGTTCATTCACTTTCTGCACAAACGAATCGGGGCCGATTCCCTTATCCCAGGGCCGGAATCATGACATACGGAAATATCGGGTTCTGGGCACGTATCGCCTGGCTTTTCCTTATCCGATCCGGCCGGTCCAGCGCCGCCCTGTCCGCCATGGTGGTGACGGCCGTGGCGGCCCTGATTTTTCTTTCCGCGCTCTCGGTAGGAGTAAACGATGCCATGCTCCGAAACACGGTGGGCCTGTTTAGCGGCCATATCAGCGCCCGGGCGCTGGACGCAGATATCCGGCCAAAAGATCTGAAGACCGCCGGTGTCCGGGGGGTATTGAAAAGAATCTATCTGCCGGGGCGGGTGGCGAGCGGCAAGGTCAACCGGTCTTTAATGCTTTGTGGCATCGATTCTGCCCGGGAAACCGCCTTAACGGCGTTTCAGCAGAAAATCATCACCGGGCGCTATCCGCAAACCGGTCAATCCGAGCTGCTGCTGAGCCGGTTCCTGGCCAAAAAACTGGGTGTCCACAAAGATTCCCGCCTTTCATTGACACTTCAGGGTCAGGTCGTCCCCCTGAACGTAACCGTGTCCGGCATTTACCAGGCCGGTATCGATACGCTGGACCGCGACCTTGCATTTTTGCCGCTGACCATGCTGGCAAAAAGGGAAACCCCATGGTCAGCCGCTGTTTTTCTTGAAAAGGATATCAACACCGGGGACATTATCGAAAAATACCAGCAAAAATGGCCTGGCACGCAGTCATCGGCGGCATACCGGTTTGAATCCTGGGAAGCGCGGATGCCGGACCTGCGCCAGCTCATTGACCTGGAAACCATCTCCATGGGAATCGTGATCATCCTGGTATTTGCCGTGGTGGCCATCGGCATTGCCTGTTCTTTCGTTATCTTTATCATCAAAAATATGCGTGAATATGGTATCATGAAAGCGATCGGGGTGACGAACCGGGAGATGTCTCTGTTGATCATGATCAAGGTGGCCGTGATGAACGGCATTGCCTGCGGCATCGGCCTTGTCATCGGCGCGGTGGCGGTATGGGGGGTTACCCGGGCCGGGGGAATTGATCTGACCGCCTTTACCTCCCATAACCGGTATTTTTCAGTGTCGGGGATTATCTATCCGCGCCTGACGGCCTTCTCACTTTTAACGCCCCCCGCGATTTCATTTCTGTTCAGCCTGGTGGCCGCGATCTGGCCGATGGCGCTTCTGGTCCGGAAAAAGACGGCAGATATCATGAGGATGGTGTAATCCATGATACAGGTGGACGGCGTAACCAAAACATTTCGGTCCGGAAGGGGAACCGTCCGGGCGCTGAGGGACGCGACTTTTTCCGTTGACGCTGTCCAGTTTGCCGCCGTTATCGGGAAATCCGGTTCCGGCAAATCGACATTGCTCAACTGCCTGGGCGGGCTGGAACCTCCGGACAGCGGAACGGTCAGATGCTTTGGCACTTCCCTTTATTCACTCAACCATCATGAACGAAGCCGGTTTCAACGCCGGCACATCGGTTTTATTTTTCAACGGGGAAACCTGCTCTCTTACCTTACCGTGGCGGAAAACATCGGCTTTCCCCTCAGCTTGAATAATATTACGGGAAATGACCAGACCCGACGGATCGATGAACTGCTGGACCGGACGGGTCTTTTGGCCGCGGCCAGAGCCTTGCCACATGAACTTTCCGGCGGCGAAACCCAGCGGGTGGCCGTGGCCCGCGCCATTGCGCATCATCCCAAAATTCTTTTGGCCGATGAACCGACCGCAAATCTGGATACGGCCACCGGCCGGCAGGTGGTGCGGCTGATGCAGGATATGGGCCAGACGGATCAATGCACCATTATTATGGTCACCCATGATCTGGAGGTCGTTGAAGCGGCCGCGCCCATCATCTATCTCAGGGACGGCCGTATCCACGATTATAACAATGGAGGAGCTCGTGTATAATTTAACCAGAGTTCTTATCTGCAGTGCCCTATTGGCCATTACGGGCTGTGCTTATACCCATTACCTGGGAATGCACGGCCCATCTATTCAAAATTTTCCGGACACCCACCAGGGCGTTACAGCGGATGAGGACTGCCGGGCCTGTCATGATCCGGATCGTGATCCCGAAGGGCCACCGACCTCGCACCCCCAATTTACCGGCTGTCTGAAATGTCATAATGATGTCCCGAAATGACATGAATGGACAGGAAGCCATCCGGTGTGAGACCGCCAATACCTTTTAAAACCCGGTTGACAGTCGGGAAGCGCAGGATTATATTGGAAGAAATATTAAACAAACGTTTGATTTTGAACTGATGATGAATAAACCGCATCCAAAGAAAATAAAGCCCGTGGAATCAAGGGACCGGATCATTCAGGCAGCCGTGATGCTGTTTGCCAGAAAAGGGTTTGCAGAAACAGGGCTAAGGGAGCTGGCCGCCGCCGCCGATGTGAACCTGGCAATGATCAATTATTTTTTTGGATCCAAAAAGGAATTGCTCAAGGGGATTCTCGATACCTTCTTTTCCGGGTATCTGGATATTGCCCGGGAAAAACTCGCCGGCCCGGGAGATTTGCAGACCCGGGTGGGACGGTTCATCCGCCATGTGGTTGACTACTTTGACTGTTATCAGGATTACCTGCTCGTCACGATCACCGAGCTTCCCCACGATGACCCGGAAATCATTGCGCACAAGGCCAACTGGGCCAGAAAGATGATCGGTGTCATTGAAAAGGAAATCTGTCTGCCGCTGGCCAGAGAGACCGGCCGGAAAATTCCACCGACCTGTATCGGCCCCATGCTGGTATCGCTTATCGCCGCCCGGTTTTTGTTTGCACCGGTCATGGAAGAGGTCACCGGGGGTGCCGGCAGCCTTGAATTGTCGGCCTATGCGGAAATGACAACCCATGTTTTTTTACAGGGCATCACCGGCCCCGACTGGAAAGAGACCCGCAATCAAACTTGAATGACCCCTTAACAATGACGGAAAGATAAAATGAGTACCCAAAAAAAATGGGTGGAAGCCCTGTTTATATCGCTGACCCGGTTCATCATTAAGTTCCGGATTCCTGTTCTGCTGATCGTTCTGGCCCTGAGCATTGCGCTGGCATTGCAGATACGGTTTCTGACCATTGATACGTCCAACGAAGGGATGCTGCGGCCCAATGATCCGATCCTGATTAATTACAACGCGTTTAGGGACCAGTTCGGCCGGGACGACCTGCTGGTTCTGGCCATCCAGAGTGACACGATCTTCAGTATTCCCTTTCTCGAAAAGTTGAAAAAATTCCACGAACAACTTGAAGAACGCGTACCCCATATAACAGAAATTACCTCGCTCGTGAATGGCCGTGATACCCGGGGAAAAGGGGACACTTTACTCGTCGACGACCTGCTGGTCGACCTGCCGAAAACCGATACGGATTTGGCGGCACTAAAAGAACGGGTCATGTCCAATCCAAATTTTATCAACATGCTGGTATCGGAGGACGGCACATTTACCACCGTTCTCCTTCGAAGTGACACCTATTCGGCTGCGGGTGCCGCCGCCAGTGACGATTTGGCGGGGTTTGACGACGAGGCGGCCGGGAAAGACGAACCCAATATAGCCGGGGAGAAAAACGGGGTAATAAAGGCACCTGATTACCTGACCGATGAGGAAAATACGGAAATAATCCGGATGGCCAGAGCGGTGGTAAAAGAATTCAACAGCCCGGATTTTAAAATCATGATGGCCGGCAGTCCGGTGGTGACCCATACGGTTAAACAGATGATGATGGCGGACATGAAGCGCTTTCTGCGGCTGGCCGTTTTGACCATCGGTATATGTCTTTTTTTTATGTTCAGAAGGATATCCGGCGTGGTCATGCCGCTCATTATCGTTGCCCTGACCCTGACCAGTACCCTTGGTCTGATGGCCAGATTGGGTGTTTTCTTTAAAACGCCCACCATCATCCTGCCCTCTTTTCTGCTGGCGGTGGGTGTTGGTGCCAGCGTCCATGTTCTGTCTCTTGTTTATCAATACCTGCGAACAGATAGTAGTAAAAATGACGCCATTATCCATGCATATGGCCACTCGGGCCTGGCGATTGTGATGACCTCCCTGACCACGGCAGCGGGTCTGGCTTCCTTTGCGGCGGCCAAGGTCGCGCCCATAGCAGATCTTGGCCTGTTCTCTGCGATCGGCGTGATCCTTTCGCTTTTTTACACGATTATTTTACTTCCAGGGTTACTGGCAATTTTTCCATTAAAGGAGAAGGCGCAAAACAAGAAGAATCACATCACTCTTTTTGATCGGTTCCTTGACTGGGTGGCCGATATCACCACCAGCCGGTCAAAATTGATAGTAATGATCGCCCTGATCGGTATTGCCATTTCTCTGGCAGGGATTCCAAAACTGCAATTTTCCCATAACCTGCTGAGTTGGCTACCAAAAGATCTTCCGGTACGTACGGCAACCGAAAGCATTGATCATCACCTTCGCGGAAGCGTGGCGCTGGAAGTAGTCCTTGATACGGGCAGAGAGAACGGGCTCTATGACCGGGACCTGCTGATAGCCCTCAACAGGCTGACAAAAGACCTGGAACAGTTTAAACAGGGCGGACTCTTTGTCGGTAAAACAATCGCCGTGACCACGATTCTCAAGGAAATCCATAAAGCACTCAACGAAAACCGGCCGGAAATGTACAAAATACCGGACAATAAGGCATTGATTCCACAGGAGTTTCTTCTTTTTGAGAATTCAGGCTCCGATGACCTGCAGGATGTGGTCGATACCCGCTTCCAGCAGGCACGAATCAGCATCAAGGTGCCCTGGCGGGATGCCCTGTCCTATGTTCCCTTTATCAAGGCGATTGAAAAACGGTTCACCGATGCGTTTGCATCGCTGGAACAAGATAAAAGACCGGTCAGCGTGACGACCACGGGCATCATGTCGCTGTTTGCCCGCATTCTTTACGCTACCATGTACTCTGCGGCACAAAGCTACGGCATTGCGCTGGTCGTCATTACCATTATGATGATCCTGTTAATCGGAAACCTGCGGCTCGGCCTGATTGCGATGATTCCGAATCTGGGGCCCATATTGATTGTCATGGGGATAATGGGATGGTTTCGTATTCCTCTGGACATGTTTACGATGATGATCGCTTCGGTTGCCATTGGGCTTGCGGTTGACGATACGGTCCATTTTATCTACAACTTTAAACGATACTATACCGAAAGCGGCGATGTCCGGGATGCCGTCGGTCATACCCTGCACACGGCCGGACGAGCCATGCTGGCGACGTCCATCGTACTCTCTGTCGGTTTTTTTATCTTCATGTTCGCGTCCATGAACAACGTGTTTTACTTCGGCCTGCTGATCGGCATGGCCATTATTCTGGCCCTGATCGGTGACTTTTTTCTGGGCCCGGCCCTGATGGCCCTGTTTGCCGAAAAAATGCTGGGCCGTCCGGTCGTAAAGCAAAAATCAGCTGACCCGACAGCCTGAACCTGCCAAAGGGAGAGATACCATGTACCTGTTTAAACGGATAACCAGTATATTGATCGGCAGCTTCGTGCTGCTGGGCACCATCGGTACGGCCCAGGCCCTGACGGCCCGCCAGATCATGGAAAAGGTCGACGCCAGAGACGACGGTGATCACATGACGGCAGATATCGAGATGGTTCTGATCGATAAACGGGACAACCGCCGGATCCGAAAGATGAAAGTTTTCATCAAGGACAAGGGGAAGGATACGTGGAAGCTGCAGTTCTTTGTCTCTCCGGCCGATGTCCGGGATACCGGTTTTCTCACCTACGACTATTACGAAGGTGATCGTGATGACGATCAGTGGCTCTATCTGCCGGACCTGCACAAGACCAAGCGCATCGCCACTTCGGACAAATCATCGGCTTTTATGGGGTCCGATTTTTCCTATGCCGACATGACCCGCCGCGTCCTGGACGAATGGACCTATAAGTTGTTAAGGGAAAGTGAAGTAAACGGGCACAAGGTATGGCTCATCGAGGCCTTGCCGGTGAGCCGGGAAGTAGAAACCCGGTACGGCTACACCAAATCCGTTCTTTTCATCCGCCAGGATATCTTCATGGGGGTACGGGCCGTACACTGGCTGAAAGAGGGCAAAAAAATCAAGTACCAGGAGATGCGCAGGATCAAACAGGTCGATGGTATCTGGGTGTCCACCGAGTTCCGGATGAAAACCACCAAAAACAAGGTGACCCTGCACAAGACGGTTATGAAATGGTCCAATATCCAGTTCAACCAGCCGATTGATGATGACCTGTTTACCGTCCGCCGCCTGGAAAAGGGGATCTGAACCGTTCAGATGAAACGAATTTTCAAAATTGGCTGCACGGTTGCCATCCTGCTGCTGGTGGCAACCGCCTTGCCGGCTGGCGCCCAGGATCTGGATGACGTTCTGTCCGGTTTTGACGATACACCGGCCGAGAAAAAAAATCCGGCAGGCAACAAAATGGAGGATGTGCTGTCCGGATTTGACGAACCGGCGGCAAAACAGCCGGACGAAGAGCGCGCGGAAAAGCACCTCTTCCCCAAATGGCTTGAGGTGGGCGGCAGCGTCGGCCTGTCGGCGGCAGCCAATTTTGCCCACGATGCACCGGAGAAGGGAGCGGCTGATTTTCGCGGCCTCTCCATGCTGCGAACAACGGCGGCGCTTTACGGCGAGGCCGGCTTCAACGGTTGGCAGTTAAGGGTCAGCGGTCACGGTTTCTATGATGCCGCTTACTCCCTTCAGGGGCGCGGGGAGTATAGCGACGATCTGCTCGATCTTTACGAAGACGAAATTGAATTAGACGATGTCTACCTGAGAGGCCGTCTCGGCTCAAAAGTAGACATCAAAACCGGCCGCCAGGTCGTGGTGTGGGGCAAATCGGACAATATCCGCGTTACCGATATTCTCAACCCGCTGGATAACCGGATGCCGGGGCTGACGGATATCAAAGACCTGCGCCTGCCGGTGACGATGACCCGGCTCGACTACTATTTCGGCGACTGGGACCTGAGCGGAATCATGATCCATGAGGTTCGTTTTGATAAAAACCCGGTCTTCAACAGCGATTTTTTTCCAGGCAACCGCCCGCTGCCACCCGAACAGGGACTCTCTGATTTTGCGATGGACAATCAGCAGTACGCCCTGGCCCTGAACGGCATCTTCAGCGGCTGGGATTTATCTTTCTACGGCGCACGGGTCTTTGACGCCCGGGCCCGCATCGTTCAAGGCGCCGCCGGCCGGATGTCCCGCGTGCACAGCCGGATCACCATGGCCGGACTTACGTCCAATATCGCCATCGGTAACTGGCTTTTCAAGGGAGAAGCTGCCGGGTTTGACGGCTTGAAGTTTACCAACCTGCCGGGGGAAGAACTGACACGCCTCGATGTCATGGCCGGTATTGAATACACCGGTTTTTCCGAAACCCGACTCTCTCTGGAAGCGGTCAACCGCCACCTTTTTGATTTTGATGACCGCCTGGCGGACTTTCCCGACATGGCCGAAGAAGATTTTCTCCAGACCGTGGCCACCCTGATCCGGGATTTCGCCAACGATACCGTTCAATTGAAAGTGCTTCTGATGATGCTCGGCGGTCATGGCGAAGATGGCAGCATGGAACGTTTCCAGCTCGACTACGACCTGACCGACAGTGTGGCCGTCACCTTCGGGGTCATCTTCTACCAGTCCGCCGACCGGGGGATGCTCAGCGCAATAGGCGACAATGACCGGATTTTTTTGAGAATTATCTACGAATTTTAGCCATTCACCGGTCGTATTTTTTGATAATGTGCAGACCGGTCTGCCGGCGTTGAAAGTTACGGGTGCAACAGCAGGTAGAGCAGGGGAGGGAGGGTGACGTCTGTCCGGGAGGTGTCGCCGGTATGGTTGCGGTTACGACCACTTTGCCACTGGATTCCGGCACCGGCCGAACCGGGGAGGTCGTAAGCGATAAACCCTGAATTGATGGTATTGATGACGAGTTCATAATCGGCATCCGCATCGATATTGGCAATGGTCGGCGCGGGCAGCGCGCCGTTTTCGTGGCGGCTGGCCGATTTGGGTGCCGGCAGGTTCTGTTCGTGGATCACAGTGCCATGGCAGTCCAGGATGTGAAGTTTTCCCAGGCGCATACCGGAGTCTGTTTTCTGTACCCAGGAAGTGAAAATCACCTCGCTGCAGCCATCCCGGTCCAGGTCTGCCACCACGGGTTCCGAGGCAAACCGGTAGAAACCTTCGTTGCTGTGATAAACGGCATAGGGCCAGTTGTCATGTTCGGTCTTATCCAGCCAGAAGGCATGCATCCGGCCATCATAGGCGGAAAAGAGGATCTCCTTTTCGTGATCGCCGTCCAGATCGACCACCACCGGATTGGGCTGGCAGCTTTCAATCACATGGTAGTCTTCACTTATGGGGGCACCCGTGTTGACCGGCGCCTGTTCCCAGTTCCAGGGGCCTTTTTTAAACCGGGACCGGTCCGCGTTGAAGATAAACGGCGATATGTATCTTGACGGCGGATAACCGGCAAAACAGTCGTACATGTTTCCGGTAACCACCACTTCCATTGTGCCATCGTTATCCACATCGGTAATCACCGCCGCACCGTCGGCAAAGTTGCTCCGATAGCTTTCCGAACGAACGCCGTTACAATGTCCCCAGCCCCGTAATTCCGTACTCAGGCTTTCCCAGGTGCCGACCGCCCCCCATTTTTTGGTACCGTAAACAGCAGAAGCGTCCAGTTGAACCCCATCGGGCCGATAGGCGCACAGCGTGGTCACATCCGAGGGAACAACGATTTCCCTGATACCATCGCCGTTCATATCATCCACCCAGGCATTGTCGTTAAATACGCCGTGGGACGATCCGGACCCGTTGTTAAGCTGGGGCCAGCCCGGCCGCAAGCTGCCCGTGTGTTCAAAAACCCAGGTGTTGATTTTTCCATAGGTCGCGCCGGTGACGATAATTTCATCACTGCCGTCATTGTCGATGTCGCTGACGACCAGTCCCCGCAGTTCATTGGTGGTGGGGCGCCTGGGCCAGCCGGGTTTAAAGTATCCCTGATGATCGTAAACAGAAACATATCCGCCGCTGTGGGCGGTAATGATTTCCAGTTGATTGTCGCCGTCAATATCCCGGACCCATATCCCCGGCCAGGTCCGGTGGCTGTAACCAGGCGGCTGATGGCGGTCGTGCCCGGAATTCACCCGCCAGATAACGTCACCGGTGGCCCCTTCAAGGGCCACCACCGAGTAGGCGGACGCCACGATTTCCATGGTTCCGTCGCCATCCAGGTCAGCCACGGCGGGTGAAGAATACCAGCCGGTTTCACACCAGGAAGGATAGCACCCGCCATAGCGCCATTTCAGGACCGGTGCCTGAACGGAAGCGTCTGCGGGCAGGGAGAAAAAAAGGATTCCGATGAAGACAAGACCAATGTATTTCACAACGTATCCCCTGTCAGCTTAAAACATATAACGCAATTACATAATATCTAGTTAAATTAAGCGGTATGTTGAGATTAAAAACGCGCATCGTGCGTTCCCATGAAAGCTTGGGGACCAATTGCAAAAACCCAGGCATCCACATGCCACTTCGATGTCCGGGTGACTCCGGGTATCGGTCGAGCCACCCGCCCTGGCGTATGGAACATTCAAAAAATATTTTCCTGCCACCAGCGATTACTTTAATATATCCTCAAAATCTGGCCAGGACCCAAAAACATCCGGCGAAACACTGAAAGTCCAGGTTCACGAATCCAGATTATCATCCCGCCTGTCATTCGCCTTTGATGTGGCCCGATAATCATACCAGTCCACAAAAAACGGATACTCTTTTGGAAAAAGGGCCAGCCTGTCGCCGGGCCGAATGGTGTCATCCGGATGAACGGGCCGGTGATTGCGCATGATTAACTGGATCTCTTCAGTGGGGATCTGGTGATCTGATAAGACATCGGATATCGGTACGGGGCCATCAAGGGAAATGTTTATCGGCTGGTTTTGTTTTCGCCCCACCAGGAAAGGGAGCGATCCGTACAGGTGAATATTGACCTCAGTTGACATGGTGGCCTCCCGAAAAATCGATTAATGGAAGGATAACATCTGGCTTGGATAAAAAGTTTGAATTTTTTCAGTATCCCTACCGGATAACGCCATCGGGCGCAAGGGGATTTGTTTTTTGGCGGGTAAAAAGAAATAGGGATCAAGGAATCGAGGGAAAACGAACAGATGCCGGCGTCGCCTTTCCACCGCCTCCCCGCCTCCACGGCTTTCCTGCCATGCTATTTGATTGACATCGCTGTTAAATAAGCAATGGGTTAGAGACATTTAATTGTCTCTTCCCTTATCGTCCTTTGAAGATCGGCTTTCGTTTTTCTAAAAACGCCCGTTTCCCTTCGGCGGCATCCGCGCTTTTAAAGGCCGCTTCAGTGATGGATTCCGCCGTTTTCTGAGGATGTTCTTCCGGTTGTCCCGCATCCAGAATCAGATTGATCACCTGTTTGGTGCCTTTAAGGGCCAGCGGCGCATTTCGGGCAATATCTTCAGCCATCCGGCCGGTTAATCCGGTTAATTCTTCCCGGGGCACGAGGTGGTCCACAAGCCCCATCTCCTTTAGCTGCGGGCCTTTGCAGGTGCGCCCGGTAAAGAACATCTCGCGCGTGGTCTGCAGGCCGATGGTCTGGATAAACCGGCTGAGTCCCCGCCAGGGATAGACGATCCCCAGCTTTGCCGGCGGCATCCCGATGCGGATATCGTCTGCCGCGATCCGGATGTCACAGCACAGGGCCAGCTCACAACCGGCACCGAAGGCCATCCCGTTCAGCATGGCAATAACCGGCCAGGGAAAGTGAATGAGGGCATCAAAGAGCGATTCCACCGGCGTTAACCGGTCCATGTCGGCCGGAGACGTATCATCATCTGTTTGCGTCGGCAGCGAACCGATATCGTAACCGGAACAAAAAGCCTGGTCGCCGGCACCCCGGATAATCAGGACCCGGATCGAACCGTCACGGGATAGTTCGTCAAGTGTGGTTAACAATAATTCAACCAACCCGGGCGTGAGAGAGTTTTTTTTCTCCGGCCGATTCAGCACCAGGGTGCATATACTTCCGTTTCTTTCAATCAATAGCGGATTGTTTTTCACGCCGTTCCCCTTTTTCTTTACTATCGGAAGCCCCCTGAAAAGAGGCGTTGTTTTTTGCAGGTTTGTCCGTTTTGTGACAGTGCCGGGTATCGCAGAATCGGGCGATCAGGAGCTATGGCTGTTTGATGATTAAGCTGCGTTCCACAGCGACCCTAAGCGGCTTCTTTTCCTTTTGAACGAAAAACCATCTTCCCGGTGAAACCCCTAAATCCCGGTGAAACGCCTAAATTCCAGGGAAACCCCTAAACCAGGGACAGATAAAGGAAGATGTATTCACCCTCATTGATGTCAACCGCCATATCGGCGCCTCTTGATTCGGCAAAAACGATCCAGACCGGTTTATCCGAACGGCCACATTCCACTCTGGGATAGTATTCGCCATTTTTGCCGTTATACCATGACAGCAACATGGGATCGTCGGCAAACGCTTTGGCTTTTTCCTTTGCGATATCTTTGGCCTGGACAAAATCAAGGTTTTCCTGATCCACCTGGACCCGGATGTGATTGCCCCAAAATGCTTTTAAATGGTCTGGTTTCATAAAAATGATTCTCCATCCAAGCGGCATGTGGCCTGAGGCGGCCGTCTGCACAAAAAAAATTACTTCCAGCGCCGACAAATCGCGCAAAAATTAATCCCCCCCACCCCCATGTTGATCTTACCGGCAAACTCGCCTTCCGGGGCCTCGGCGTCACTGCCCACCAGGCAGCAATGGTAGGGCCGCATCTGGGGGTGAACCTCGCTTTCGTCCAGATTGATCGGCATCAATTTCCCCTTGGCAAACCCCAGGTGCTGGGCCGTCAGTTCCCAGCCGCCACAGACCGACATCCCGTGTCCGAAGGACCCTTTGCGGGCGGTCAGGCGGGTGGTTTCGGGAAAGACATCGCGGGCATTCTTCAGCTCCATCCAGTCCCCCGGTGTGGCCGTGGCATGCATGTCCCAGGTGGCGACCTGCTCCGGTTGAATCCGGGCCGCTTCCATGGCCTGGTAAATGGCCGTCAGCGGCCCCTGGCTGGAAGGGGTAATGATATGATCCGCGTCGGATGTCAGGGCCACCCCCAGAATCTCAAGGCCCAGGGGTTTGAATCCGCGATTCATCAGGTAATCGGCATCGCCGACAATCCAGATACAGGCCCCGCCGGCCACATGGGTCCCCCGCAGGCCGGTAAACGGTTTGGATACGCATCCGTCGTGGGACAATACCCGCGCACCATAAAAGGTGCCCACGGACAGCGGATGCGGTTTGGGATCGGTGGCGCCGACGACCACGGCCTTGGCCTGATCCAGCCAAATCGCGTTGATGGCCAGTTTCAAAGCCGTACCGAACCCGGAACAGGCCGCGACCGGCGCAAAAGCCGGCCCGGTAATGTGACCGAGAATGGAGATCTGGGAGGCCGGAATATTGGGAATATTCCATAGCAGTTTGGGATCCACCGCGTTCCAGGGTTCCTCCGGGCATCCGTAATCGGCGTTGAGGCGTTTTTTGGCAGACATTTTATGGCGCATCACCTTCCGTTTTCCCCTGTCAATATCGCCATCGATGCTTTCCGCCTCAATTTCCCGGAGCTGCTCCAGATAGCGGGCCAGACCCTCGGAGCGGTTTACCCAGAAATCGTACCATGCCTCCCGGGCGACTTCGTAGGCCTCGTCTTTGGGCGAGTATCTGTCGGGATCTTCCGGTGCCCCGCACCGCGCCAGAATCTCTTTTCTTTCCGCACCGGGCGCCTGCCGGTACGCGGCCAGCTCGGGATGATATTCATCCCGACACCAGAACCGGTTCCACCGTTTCTGAGCCCGGTGGTAGTGCAGCATGATATCGTACTGCATGGGAAAATCGCCCAGGCCGGTGGCCACGTATACATGCGCCTGCGTTTCCAGGGCGGCCAGTTCCTTATCGATTCCCGGGTTTTGGTTCAACGCCTGAATAAATGCGCCGATGGCATATTTCACATTAGCGCCCATCTTTTCGTTGAGCTGGGAAAATTTCCGGGGCTCAAAACGGGCATCGATCCACGGTTTGTATTCATTAAAATCAAATTCGGGCCGCCCCACCAGAAAGTGGCTCGGCCCAAACCCCTCAAACGGTTCCATCCAGCTGGTCGCCTCTTCCAGGTTCCGCTCAAAACGGTTGATATCAGGAGATTTCGGGGCCACAACGCCCCAGCCAAAAATGCCGATTCTTTTCATGATATATGGTTTTCCCCGGTTGAAAAATTAGGTGTATTAGCTTAACTTGTACCTGTTATCCCGATGAACAACAAGGATCAAATCGATACCGGCGGCCGGGGCATGGCCGGCCCGCACAAATAATCGTTGACAAAAAAGCCCCCCCGATAGATTTTTATGAATATACGTAAATTTCCGGCCCCCTGAAAACTTCACCGGGTTATAACGGGCGAATGCTTCAAATCCGAAAAGGAGAAACAGATGATACCAGACCAATGGCATCCGGGAAGTCTGCTGGCAGTTTCAGGATCGTACTGGCATACCTGCACGTTGCACACCGGTGTAAAACTGGGAATTTTCACGGCGCTTGGCGACAATGCCCTGACCGGATCGGAACTGGCTGAAAAACTCGGTACCGATGGCGACGGCACCGCCCGCCTGCTCAATGCCCTGACGGCCATGGCACTGCTTGAGAAAAAGGACGGTTACTACCGAAACACTCCGACCAGCCGCACCAGCCTGTCGAAAGATTCCGACCAGTATATCGGTTACATGATTCTCCATCATCATCACTTAATGGAATCCTGGAACCGGCTGGATGAGGCCGTTACGACCGGACGACCGATTGAAGAACAGCTCCCGATCAGCAGGGAAGACCGCCGCGAAAATTTTTTAATGGGCATGTTTAACACCGCCTCGCTGACCGCCCCCGACCTGGCCAGGGCATTCGATCTTTCCAGCCGCCGGCATCTTTTGGATCTGGGCGGCGGTCCGGGAACATATGCCATTTATTTCTGCCGGGAAAATCCACAGCTGAAGGCCACGGTTTTTGACCTGCCCGCCACCCGGCCCTTTGCGGAAAAAACCATTGCCCGGTTTGACCTGGCCGGCCGGATCAATTTTCTACCCGGCGATTTTACAACCGAAACCATCCCCGGCCGGTATGATGTGGTCTGGCTGTCCCATATCCTCCATTCTGAACCCCCCGATGTTGTGATATCGCTGATCAAAAAGATCTTAGACATTCTCGAACCGGGAGGCATCCTCCTGGTCCATGATTTTATCCTGGATGACACCCTGGACGGCCCTTTGTTTCCCGCTCTTTTTTCTCTGAACATGCTGGTGCGGACTGAATCGGGCCGGTCTTACTCGGAAAAACAGATTACCGATATGCTGATGGCGGGTGGATTTAAGACCGTTACCCGGCATCCTTTCCGGGGACCCACCGAATCGGGCGTGATGATCGGTACCAGATAAGCCCTGGAACAGGTCGCCCGGCATGGCGACGGCATCTCACTCGATGGTACCGTGGAACGATACCAGTTCGGCAATAAAACGGCCCACAACCACTTTACTGGCAATCTTAACGGGCAGGCGACGGTGATCGGCGGTGATCCAGAACCGGATTTTAGCGGTTTTCGACTTTTTAAATACCCCGCCCAGATGTTTGATCTCCGGTACGACCACCCAGGTATTATAGGTGATTCCCCTGATATTGATTTTCTCCCGTTTTACCACCCGGCCCCGTCCGAGGACACATTTTTTGCCATCGCTGACCGGATAGATAATTTCGTCATCCTTTTTTATGGTCAGGGTTCGAAAATAATAGACCGCTGAAAACGGGTCAAACGTTCCCGGCATCAAGGTGGCCGACCGGATCTTGCCCCTGAAAAAATCGATGTACCGCGTCTGATTCGTATCCCAGTCAAACGTCACCATTACATCCCGGCGGTGACGGCCCTCTCTCTGCTTCTTTTTATATAACAGGGAATGGGTGACCGCCACGTCCGTCCACCCGTCTATCCGGGTTCGAACTTTGTAAAAATTGTCGACGAAACGGTTGCTTTTAACCATGACGGAAAAATGTTGTGCTGACTGACCCTTGATAATTTCCGGATTAAGGACTTTCAGGACGGCCGTTCCGGCCGGAATGAAACTCCAGCGGATACGATATACCAGTTCTTCTCCGGGCTGAAAGGGGATTTGTCCGGCCGAGGCCGCCGAACCCACAGAAAAAAGGCCCCACCCAAAGGTGCCGATTAACAGAATGTGAATCAGGCGGGACAATAGAAAACCGTTATGTGAATCGAGACGCTAACTCGAGCGACCGTAGATGTCATGGACATCGATCGGGGTGAACATATCATTGCAAACCCGCCAGTGTCCCTCTTCCCTGATCAGCGTCAAGGTTTTATCCACCGTAAAGGTATTCCCCAGAGATAATAAGGGTAATCTCGCAATGAATGTAAACACCGGATGCACGCACCGTTTACGCGTGCCGGTGATGTGAATAACCGCTGAATGATCGGTTTCACTCATCACCCGGGTGTGGAGCGTCAGCAGCTGGCTGCGCATGTAATTTAAGTTATGGCCCAATGCCTCTGCTTCATCGGCAACATCTTCAATAAATCGAACGGCCGGATCCACAATGTCTTTGTTTCTAAGATCATGGCAGACCATGGCAGACATGTCCGGGTCCATGGCGTAATAGGCTTTGATAAATTCCTCGGCCGTACGCGGGGCCGTCTGGCGGCTATCGGCCAGAATAAACACCCCCTGAAAACCGATGAAAATAACGACAAGCGCCACCCAAGGCAGGAATTTATTTCCCGATCCCATGGCTGTTTCCTCCCTGTCCAAATCTTATTGACGTTCGATTAGGTATAAAGCCCTTTCATGCCTGGCCTTGTCTAATACCACTGAAATATTTCCCGCGCAACCGGGAAATGAAAACCGAAGGGCTGTCCGGCAGCATCGGACAAGATCAATCATCTAATCAACATGCTGATTTTTATTTTAATTACATTTTAATCGCCGATAATTGCAGGTTGACACTCCAACAGGATTGGGTATATATGTTTCCGGCATTCCATGTTTGATATAAGCGGAAAGCGAAAGACCCCGTATATTAGGAATAAACGAATGAAAGGAGATCGCCATATGGGAAAATATTTGATGATTGTAAACGCCGGGCCGGAAGATCCGAACCGGGCAACCGTCCCTTTTTTAACAGCAAAAGCATTGATTGAAAAAGGCCATGAGGCCATCATCTGGCTTTATAACAATGCCGTGTATCTGATGAAAAAGGGGTGTTACGAATACATCCAGGCCCCTGGACTGCCTCCCCTTGACGACCTGATGCTTTTCCTGACAACAGTCCACAAAACGCCGATCTACATCGGTGTTTCGTGTGCCGTCGGAAGGGGACTGGTTGATGAACAGGGCAATACTCTCTGTGACTTTGCCTACGGCGAATTAGCCGGCCCGCCCAAACTGGCGGATCTTATAGTCGAAGCGGATCAGGTGGTGGGCTTTTAGGGTATTGACCGCCGTTATTTACGTCAGAGAGGGTCTTTCTGTTTAGTCCGGGACAGGTTTTGCTTTCGGCAGGACCTGCCCCGACCTTATCCCGGGGCCACCACCAGCGAAAGGCCCCTGATACCCATTTGGCAAATAAAATTCTGGCAGATCCGTCAGAAACAAACGTACCATCATTTAATCCACTCAATTTATGGTTACACTTGATCGCCAATCCGCATCCCGAAAACCGATAATCCCCTGGTACGATTCGGAAGCGGCCTGCCTGGTAACGATTTTCCTGATGTTTATCGTCTTCATATTCGGGTATTCCGGCCTGGTCCTGACACAGGAGACAACCCGTTATTCCGGTTATGGTCGTATCCCCATCTTTCTAATGGCGGCCAGCGGGATCATCATCGTCTCCATCACCATCCGCCTGATCAGACGCTACATCGCCCGCCGGTTCCAATAGACCGGCAGGGACCCCGCTGACCAGCCGGATATCAAGACAGGATACCGGCATTAAGACCCCGTCTTAAGGAAATCTTTGAATGTCATCTTCTTATAACTGTCCGTATGAATAAACTTCATGACGTTCATAAGCATCTCGGCTGAAACGTATCCAGGTATACTATTGATTTTTTCCCCTGACGGAGACACAAACCATGTAGACGGAAGTCCGCGAACAAAAAACTCACGGGTCAGCTTCCGCTCTTTATCCGAGTTCACCCGGACGGGAATAAAATTCCGGTTCAAGGAATCAATGACCTCTGGATTGCTGAGGGTTTCTTTCTCCATTTTTTTACAATAGCCACACCAGTCCGCATAAAAATGAACAAATATCTTTTTATTGTCCTGCCTGGCCAGGGCCAGGGCCTCGGCATATGAATGCCAGTTGATTTTATCGGAGGCCGTGGCCATCGAAGCCCCCGACAGGATCAGGCAAAACACCATCCAGATACAAACGAACCACTTTTTATTCATCAAGTCACCTGTTTATTATAGAATTGCCATGTGGATCACAAAAAACCAGATTGAACCCGGCGCATATTCGATTCCGCCGCATGCGCATTTAGCGGGCCAAAAGGTCAAGGATCGGATTGCCGATTAATGAAATACCGATAAGAATCAACAGAATACCTGCCACCTTATTAATGTATTTCAATGTTCGGGTGGCGCGGCGTAAAAACCCCAGCATAAAATTGATAAAAACGGCAATCATGATAAACGGAATCGCCAGGCCCGCTGAATAGACGCCCAGCAGGGCCATCCCTTCCATGACCGTTTCGCGGCTGCCCGCAATCACAAGAATCGACCCCAGCAGCGGCCCGATACAGGGGCTCCACCCGGCTCCAAACGCCATCCCCACTAAAAATGCGCCTAAAAAATGAAGCGGTTTTTCCCGAAGGTGGACCCGTTTTTCAAAATCAAGCCCCGGAATACGTATCCATCCGGTCAGATGAATTCCCAGGATAATGATCAACAGGCCGCCGCCGATACGAAGCCACGTGCTGTGGGTATTGATAAACCCGCCTAAAAAGGATGCCGACGCCCCCAGGAGAATGAATACCAGGGAAAATCCCAAAACATAGGCAAGGGTAGAAACCAGCACCCGCCTTCGAATATCGGCATTCGTTCCATTTGTCAGTTCTTCCAGGGAAATCCCCGTGATAAACGTAAAAAACGCGGGAATCAACGGCAGCACGCACGGCGAAAAAAAAGAGAGCAGCCCGGCTGTAAAGGCAGCAAAATAGGATATGGTTTCAGTAAACATGAATATCTTTGTCATCTTTCAATTCAGTAAACGACATAACCTGTAAGTATAAATACCCCTCCCTGAATGTCAACGCAAGGCAATGTTGCAACGCGAAGAATACATCCGGCTTCAGGGCGTGCCTTTTACCTTCATCCCCTGTTTTCAAAAGGCCTTGACTTATGATAGCCGTTATCATTAAAATAGCCAAAGTTGTTGATTTATTATACGAACGTAACAAAAAAAGAGTTGGAACTCTGCAATGTTCATTATCGGTTATTTCCTGAAGGCTCTGGCCACCGTTATTCATTATGTGCTGACTTTCTACTCATTTGTCATTATAGCACGCGCAATTTTATCATGGGTAAGCCCGGACCCGTACAATCCGATCGTCCGGTTCATCCATAACGTCACCGAACCGGTTCTTCATCCGATTCGCACCCGATTCCCGGTCGCTTTCAGCGGCGTTGATCTTTCCCCGGTAATTGTTTTTCTGGTTATTATTTTCCTGCAGCAATTTATCGTCAACACCTTAATCCGATTCGCGGCCATGTTTATCTAAAGGGGGCTGTCTATGCCATTTTCATTGGAAACGATACGCAAACGCCGATTTAAAGTTAGATTTCGAGGATTTGATGTTCGGGAAGTGGATGCGTTTCTCGAAGAAGTTGCCATCGGCTTTGATAAGCTCCAGGAGGAAAACGGGCAACTGAAAAATAAAATCAAGCAGGTTACCCGGGCCTGTCAGGAAATGAGGGAACAGGGAGACACCTTAAGGGAAACCATTATCGGCACCCGGAAAGTGGTTGAGCATCTCAATGAGAATGCCCGTAACGCAGCCGAGGTGATCATTGCCGAAGCTGAGGCCCGGGCGGGGAAACTGCTCAACCGCACCCAGAATCGACTGGCCCAGCTGCATCAGGATATTTCCGAGTTGAAACGGCAGCGGATCCAGATCGAAGCCCAGATCCGCTCAGTCATAGAGACCCATGGCAAACTTCTCGATTCCAGCCGAAAAGAGATGGATTCCATGGATGAAACCTATCAAAAAGTCAGATTCATTAATCATAATAGATGACATGCCCCAGGCCTGGGGCCTCAATTTTCAATATGAAAAAATAACGCGATTCATCCGATCTTCGGTTTAACCCCAAGGAGTGAATTATGGCCAAAATCGATGCTTTTTTCAAACTCATGCACGATCAGAACGCCTCTGACCTTCACCTGGCCGCCGGTCAGCAGCCGGCGTTGCGTATTCACGGTGACGTGGAACGAATCAAGTATAAAATACTTGACAATACCGACCTGAGAAAAATTCTCTACGAAATCACTCCCGAGGAAAAGATCAAGGTTTTTGAAGAAACCGGTGATATCGATTTTGCATATGAAATCCCGGGACTGGCCCGGTATCGTGTCAATTATTATATGCATAAAGACGGGGTTGCCGCCGCATTCAGGGAAATTCCGAGTGAGATTAAAACGGTTGAGGAACTTGGACTGCCCCGCGTGATCACCCAGCTGGCCACCCTTCCCCGGGGGCTGGTGCTTCTGACAGGACCGACCGGAAGCGGTAAATCCACCACGCTGGCCGCCATTATCGATGAGGCCAACAGGGTCCGTCAGGACCATATCATTACCATTGAAGACCCCATCGAATTTGTTCACCAGAGCAAAGGGTGCCTCGTCAACCAGCGCGAGGTTGGCGTCCACACCAAGTCATTTGCCGCTGCGCTGCGGGGGTCCCTGCGGGAGGATCCGGATATTATTCTGGTGGGGGAAATGCGGGATCTGGAAACCATTTCCCTGGCCATTGAAGCGGCCAATACCGGCCATCTTGTCTTTTCCACCGTGCATACCACCAGTGCGTCCTCAACGGTAGACCGAATCATCGAGGTCTTTCCCTCTCATGAGCAGGCACAGATCCGGTCGACTTTGGCCGACAGCATCCGGGCGATTATTACCCAGACCCTGTTTAAACGGATTGATATCCGCGGCCGGTGCGCGGCCACGGAAATCCTGATTGCCACGCCGGCGGTGCGTGCCCTGGTGCGTGACGGTAAATCCCACCAGATCCCATCGACAATGCAGACCGGAAAACGGTACGGGATGCAGATGCTCGACGATTCCATCATGGACCTGCTCAACCAGGGAAAAATTGACCCGGATGATGCCTATTCCAAAGCCTTTGAAAAAGCGAGGTTCCGGCCGATGCTGAGAAAGCCGCCAACCGATTTTACGGAGGCATAACCCTTTTAGAAATCAGGGAGAGAATACAGATGCGCAGACAGGAAATCGATTACGTTCTAAACCGAATGCTCGACACGTTTAAGGATGTATCCGACCTGAACATCACGGTGGGAAAGCCGTTTCAGGTGGAAGTATCGGGAAAACTACGTGAAGTGCCGATGGATCCGCCCATCAAGGCGCTAACCCCGTTTCAGACGGAAACCATGGCCCTCAATTTAATTGACCAGGACCCGCGCCTTACCCGGGACCTGATCAATAACGGTTCCTGTGACCTGTCGTACGAACTTTCGGGAAAGGCCCGTTTCCGCGTAAGTATCTTTTCCCAGATGGGGAACACCTCTATTGTACTGCGGCGCCTGGAAACACGAATCCCAACCCTGGATGTTCCCATGGTCGGCTCCCCCAGGCTTCCCGATTCTTTCAGGCAGATTGCAAAGGAAAAAAACGGTATCGTCCTGGTCACGGGCGCAACCGGGAGCGGTAAAACGACATCTCTGGCCGCCGTCTTGAATGAAATCAACGAAAGCCAGTCCGTCCACATCATTACCCTGGAAGACCCGGTGGAATATCGACACCCCCACAAGCAGTCCACCTTTAACCAGCGTGAAATGGGTACCGACTTCACCTCTTTTTCCCATGGGCTGCGCGCGGCATTGCGCCAGGCGCCGAAAGTGATCCTGGTCGGTGAAATGCGGGACAGGGAAACAGTGGAAATTGCGCTGCGGGCCGCGGAAACCGGCCATCTGGTGTTGAGCACCCTCCATACGGTAGATGCGGGGCAAACCATCAACCGTATTCTCGGCATGTTCAATATCGAGGAGGAGAATCAGATCCGGATCCGTCTGGCCGACCTGGTCCGCTGGGTCGTATCCCAGCGTCTGCTGCCCAAAATCGGCGGAGGCCGTGTGGCCGCATTTGAAGTGATGGGAACCAATTTACGGATCAAGGACATAATCCGCCATGGTGAGACTGAGGACAAAACATTTTTCAATGTTATTGAACAGGGCAAGGCCTTCGGCATGGTGACCTTCGACGATTATATCGTCCGCCTGTTTGAAAAGGGAATCATTACCGAGGAAACCGCCCGGGCATACGCCACCCGCAAAGGGGTGACCGGCCGGGGAATTGATACAGTGAAAAGCAGGCGGGGGGAATCCACCACCGATATCAAGGACCTGGAAGTGGATGTCGGATATGGCAGGGAAATGGAATCCGACCTGTTTTAAACCTGCTGGCGCATTAGAGCCGGACGAGACATCAACGGGCTTTGTGCGCGTTCCTGTCTGAAATTGTCAGCCCGTAACTGCAAGGAGAATAAAATGGAAATTAATTGCCCGGCATGTCAGGCCGGATTCAGAATCCCGGATGAAAAACTCCCGAAAGACAGAGATGCCATTGCCTTTTCCTGCCCGAAATGTGCGCACCCCATTACCGTCGATCTCCAGGAAAAAGCAGATACCCCGCCGCCGCTGTCTGAGCCGCCGGGAATTGTCATTGAAGACGACACCCCGGTTGAACCTGAAAGTTCTGCTGAAAGCAGTGCGGATCTATCCTATGATGCGGCTGACAAACCGTTTGATTTTGTGGAAGAGGGCCAGTTGACGGCCCTGATTTGCGAATCCGACCCCGGCATGGCCCGAAAAATAAATGAAGCGCTGGAAAATCTCGGTTTCCGTTGTGCCCAGGCGGAATCCACCCTGGCCGCCATCAAGTATATGCGCTATCACGTTTTTGATATGGTTGCCTTAAATGAAGCGTTCGATGGCCAAAGTCCGGAAACCAATCCGATCCGCATGTTCATCAGCCGCTTACCGATGAGCACCCGGCGAAATATGTTTGTCACGCTGTTGACCGATCGGTTCCGAACCATGGACAACATGGCCGCGTACAACCTGAGTGTCAACCAGGTGATTGACACAAAAAATATCGATGAAATCGAACAGATTATCCGCCGCGGTCTTGACGACAACAATGTTTTTTATTCAACCTATAAAAAAGTATTGGCGGCATTCCTGGCAACAGACGCGGTGTAGGCGGGCCTTCATTTTTTAATACGTATGGTAAACAGCTCGGGATCGGTTTTAGTCAGTACGATATCAACGGGAAGCAGAATAACGGCACGCCGGACATACACGCCGGGCCCCAGCCCGGTAAAATCGACATATACGGCAAAATCCGGGTTCTCCTTCAGGCGTTGAATCTGCTGCAAAGGTCCTTTTACCGTCATGGTAAGCGAAGGGGGAGAAATCTCAAATATCTGTGCGGTACCACGGCCTTCAATGGGAATACCGGCCAGCCGGGTTGAAACAATCTTTTCCCGAACATCTAGCTTAAGTATAAATGGCTCCGCGCCAACCCTTTTCAGCGGATCGGGCAGATCCGGAACGACCCGTTTCTCAAAAGATTCGGAAACGCCACCGATATCAACGGGTTTTATCCGGATCCCGGTTTGCGCCGACACAACACTTTCCGGCCCCCGCACCCGCACCGTTTCCGGCTTGACGATTCTTTCAGCTAGGGTAAACCCCGCCGCCGGTTTTCCTCTTAACTCAATGACAAGCGGCAGGGACTTTTCAATCAGCGGTTCAATGCGAACCGTAACCGTTTCCGGGCGAATGTTGACAACGGATACATCGGACGGCAGTCGTATTTTGAGTCGATCAATGGGAAGGGTCTGAATGCCGTTTCCCGCTTTTATATTGTCCAAACGGATACGCACAGGGTTTCGGGATAATCTGGAAATGGATTTGGCCGGGCCACGGATCCGGATATTGACGCCCCCGGACTGGGGCGTCATCACGGTGATACTTCGCGAGTCAATATCGGTTTCAATGGGAACAAAAAGGTCGGTTTCGATCTTTGATCTTCTCTGGTAATTGAGAAAGCCGATACCCCCCGCTACGGCCAGCACAATGATCGAAAGGAGTATCTTTCTACCGTTAAAAGCGGCCGTGGAACCGGTCATATTCCGGCATGCCGAATGGCATCCACCATCTTCGCCGTCACACACGTCCGGGCAACATCGTGCACCCGGACAATGTGGGCACCCTGTAAAATGCAGGCGGCAACCACGGCCTGGGTACCCCGGGCCACATCCGGATGTCCCGGGTCCAGGTCTTCCTGGCCGGCATCTTTTACCGTATGGCGAATAAATGCTTTGCGCGATGGCCCGGCCAGTATGGGAAGGTCCAGCGCCGAGAATGCGTTCAGCCGGTTGATCAACGTCAGGTTGTGCGCGAATGTCTTGCCAAATCCGATTCCCGGATCCAGAATAATCCGTTCGCGCGTTACGCCGCCGGCCAGGGCCCGATCGATAGCAGTTCGAAAAAAATAGGTGATTTCTCCGATGAGATCATCATAGACCGGGGCTTTCTGCATGGTCTTGGGCATCCCGCGCATATGCATCAAAATGACCGGCACATCGGATTTCCCGGCCAGGCCCGCCATCGCGTCATCGAAACGAAATCCGCTGATATCATTAATTATACTGGCGCCGGCGGCCAGCGCCTGCCGGGCCACTTCCGCTTTGGTGGTATCAATTGAAATCGGTACACCTACCCGGCCGGCTATTTTTTTTATCACCGGGACCCCCCGTTAAATTTCTTCGTCAATTGAGACGGGATCGGAACACGGCCGGGTCGATTCTCCCCCGATGTCCAGAA
>QNYZ01000041.1 GCA_003973265.1 Deltaproteobacteria bacterium
CCGGTATATAATGAGGCCCCGTGTCTGAAGCATTTTCAGGGTGAAATGGATCGATTTCTGTCTCAAAGTCCCATGGATACCACCGTTCTTTTTGTTAACGATGGTTCTACCGACGACAGCCAGGCGATGATAGAAACCATCTGTACGGCGAATAACCAATACCGCTTTATTACCCTGGCGTCTAATTCGGGATTAAGTACGGCGATCAAGGCCGGCATAGATGCCTGCCGGGGCTCGCTGGTCGGCTATATTGATGCGGATATCCAGACCACGCCGCTTGATTTTCTGAAATTCATGGACTTTTTTCCTGAATACGACATGGTAAACGGTATTCGTGCCAGACGAAACGATCATATGATTAAAAAATTGTCATCGAAGATAGCCAATACCACCCGGCGAATGATGATCCATGATAATATTACAGATACGTGTTGTCCCCTGAAAATCATGAAATCGGATTTTGCCCGAAAGATTCCGTTTTTTACCGGCATGCACCGGTTTATCCCCGCCATGGTACAGCTGGAAGGCGGAAAAGTGAAAGAAATCCCCGTGCGGCATTTTCAGCGGTATGCGGGTACGGCCAAGTATAATCTGCGCAATCGTTTGGTGGGGCCTTTTGTGGATACCCTTGCTTTTTTATGGATCAAGCAGCGATACATCCGGTACCGGGTTTCAAAGAAAAGCGGGTAAGATACGCTACAAATAATAATGGGGAGGAAAAACCCATGACAGAAACACTTTGGGTTACATTGGGTTTTGTCGCCCAATTTTTTTTTTCATGCCGATTTTTCATTCAGTGGATCGCCAGTGAAAAAGCCAAAAAAAGCGTTATTCCTGATCTGTTCTGGTATTTCAGCATTACCGGTTCCGGGCTATTATTGATTTACGCCATCCATCGCAGGGATCCGGTTTTTATAATCGGCCAATCCACCGGAATGATGGTTTATTGTCGAAACCTGTACTTTATTCGCCGTGAAAAGAAAAGAGCCGTTAAATCGACGGATAAGTAAAATCTGTAAGGCGTTACGCTGTTTGCGATACGGATTGTCATTACCCTGTTCGGGATTGTAATTTCTATCGGGGGGGGGCTTGCTTCCCACCCATCAGCCGGGGATTTTCGAGTGGATGACTCGACCGAAAAGCGATATTACTGGGTCCTGCTCGGCATGGCGATTATAATCGCCTTCGCCTTCCAGGGGTCGCGGGGGCTGTACGAAACGACCGAGGGCCGCTATGCCGAGGTGGCCCGGGAGATGCTGGAAAACGGCAATTACCTTGAACCGACGTTGGCGTATCGCCCCCACTGGACAAAGCCACCCCTAACATACTGGGCGATTGCCGGGGGAATAAAAATTTTCGGCCAAAATGCGTGGGGTGTCCGCTTTTATAATTCCCTGGCGTTTATCCTGACGGTTTTACTGATCTCGCGTATGGGTACCCTCTTGTGGAACCGGCAGACGGGCATTGCTGCCGGCTTGATTTATAGCACCTCTGTTTTTCCTGTTTTCGCAATGAGCACCGTAAGTACCGATACCCTGCTGACCCTGTGGACGGCAGCGGCGGTCTATAGTTATCTCAAGGCATCACGTACACCGGACACCCGGGATGCCCGAAAGTGGGTGCTTTTCATGTGGGTATTTTTCGGGGCCGGCTTTTTTACCAAAGGCCCCCCGGCACTGCTGCCGCTGCTTGCCATATCCGTGTGGCATTTTACGTTCAGAAAACCGTGGCGGTTGTTTACACCTCAGGGGCTCGGGGTTTTTCTGGCGGTTTCGTTGTGGTGGTATGTGCTGGTTTGTTTTCGCCATCCGGGACTGCTGGGCTATTTCCTCGGACAGGAACTTGTCGCCAGGGTGGCAACCGATACGTTTAATCGAAATGCCGCCTGGTACAAACCGTTTATCCTGTATCTTCCGGCGTTGACACTGGGGGCGGGATTCTGGTTTTTTTACCTGGTAAAAACGGTTTTCAAAGAAAGATTATTTCGCCTGGAAACGCTATGGGCGCATCTGCGCGCGGGTCAAACCGGTGCATTTTTACTACTCTGGATATCGATTCCGCTGGCCGTTTTTTTCGTGGCGAAAAGTCGGCTGCCGCTTTATGTATTACCGCTTTATGGTCCCGTTGTGCTGATGATTGCCCGTGGAATCGGGGATCATGTCTCCCTGAAGAAAATAACCCTCATTGCCGTTATCTCCGCCATGGCACTGATTGGATCCAAGGGGCTGGCCGCACAATACCCCCGGAAGAACGACATGAAGCACCTGCTGTCATGGTGCCGCCGCGTCGGCGGAAAAGATGTTCAGATTTTATCATACCTGGAAATTAAACTGTATGGCCTGCAGTTTTACCTGGATGGAAACTTCAAGCGGCTGGCTGATGAAACGATGACCTGGAGCGATGCCCGGATTTTTCCCTTCATCCGGGAGACGCTGAAAAAGGATCGGACACATCCGTATGTCATTCTCACCCGGCGACGATACGGTCATTACCTGGAAGAAAAACTCATCGCCCGAAAAATTAAATTTCAGTCGTACCATGACAAGTTCTGGGAACTCTGCCTTATTTCTCCGGAAGCGCCGCCCTGACATGCCCGGCCTGGTTCGCCTGTCGAAAGGCCTGATACCGGATCCCGTATTTATCAGCTTTATAGGCAAATTTGCGAACCGTCGTATTCAGCATGGCGGCGGATCGCCGGATGTTGCCCCGGGTATTTTTCAGCGCGTCGATGATCATTTCTTTTTCAAGGTTTTCAACTGCGGCGTCAAGGGATAAGGACGGCAGGGTATTCGAGGCCGTACCGGTCTGCAGCGTGGGGGGCAGATGATAGCTGTGTATGACGCCGTCGGTACAGAGCAGCACGGCTCGTTCGATGCAATTTTCCAGTTCGCGGACATTTCCCGGCCAGTGATAATCGATGAGCATGTTGATGGCCGGGGTGGACAGGCGCCGGATATTTTTTTTGTTTTCCCGGGCATATTTTTCAAGAAAATGATCGGACAGCAAGAGAATATCGGTCTTGCGTTCCCGTAAGGGGGGCATAAAGATGGGAAACACATTCAGCCGATAGTACAAATCTTCCCGGAAGGTCCCTGCCTCCACGGCCTGTTCGAGGTTTTTATTGGTTGCGGCCACGATTCTGACATCACTTCTAATGGTCTGGTGCCCGCCGACCCGTTCAAATTCCCTGGTCTGGATGACCCGCAGCAGGGCGACCTGAACATCGGGTTCGATGGATCCGATTTCGTCCAGGAAGATGGTTCCCTTGTGGGCCCGTTCGAATTTTCCGCTCTTTTGCCGCAGCGCACCGGTAAACGCCCCCTTTTCATGTCCGAACAATTCACTCTCGATCAGGTTGGACGGCAGGGCGGCGCAATTGACTTTGATAAACGGCCGCTGGGACCTGAGGCTGTTATAATGCAGGGCATTGGCCACCAGCTCTTTACCCGTCCCGCTTTCGCCCCGAATCAAGACATTGGTGTTGCTCTGGCAGACCTGGGAAACCATTTGATAAACTTCGCGCATTTTATTGCTGTTGCCGACAATATTCTGGATATGATACTTGTTTTCCAGCTCGGCCTGCAGCCGGCGGTTTTCTTCCCGCAGCTGTTTTTTTTCTAACCGCACGGATTCCAGATTGGCGACATGCATGGCGATCATCACCGCCACGATCGACAGCAGCCTCCGGCCGGTTTCCATGCAATAGGATTCATCATAAATGCGGTCGACGCTGAGGGCGCCGATGACCGTATTGCCCCGCTTGACCGGCACACAGATAAAGGAGACGTCCTGGCCCGGAATGCGCCGGCGGGATGCGGTTTTATCAAGAAACAGGGGCTCTTCGCTGATTTTGGGAATGGTCACCGGCCGACCCGTCTCGATAACCCGCCCGGTGATCCCCTCGCCGACCTTGTAGCGTCCGCGCTGCATCGCTTTTGTGGTCAACCCGTGAGCCACTTCGATGATGATTTCGTCACGAACCGGGTCCCGCAGGCAGATGGTTCCCCGGGTCATTTCCATGGAGGCGGACAGGATTTCAAGGACACGGTAGAGGGATTTTTTTAAATCAAGGTGTTCTCCGATCGCCTCGCTGATGTCATAGAGGAGGGTTACCTCGTCAATGGGTTTCACTTAGAGCCGCCCTTTTCTAATAATGGCGAACAGCAACCAGATACCCATCAGCGCCGCCGCAAAAAAGCCGATAATACCGATCAGGGAAATACCGAAAATCAGCGGCGGGATTTCGGAGATCACGATCAGGGCGGACCCGATAATCAGCGCGGCGATCACAATGGAAAATGAGATGCGGTTGCTGATTTGGGAATAGGTGTCCAGCATGGTGTCAAGGCCGGTAAAGTCATGCCGGAAAGAGAGCTTGCGATGCCGGACCTGCCGGATAATCTCCATCAGGTCCTGGGGAAACTGGCTCAAAAATTCGTACCAGTCCGTGGCCAGGTGGGACAGTTCATCGGCAATCCGCTGGGGATGCATTCGTTCAAGTTTAATCTGTTCAATAAAGGGCGTGGCCTGGGCAATCAGGTTGAATTCCGGATCCAGAGCACAGGCAACGCCCTCCACGGTGGCCAGCGCCTTCATCATTAGGAATAGATTGGGGGGAAACCGGAGGCGATGGCGGGCGGCAAGTTCCAGCAGGTGATGAAGCAGCGGCCCCAGTTCGATATCTTTCAGCGGTTTATATAAATGCCGGCCGTTGAATTCGGCCAGGTCTTTTTCCAGCATCCGAAGATTGGGTTCTTCGTCCCAGTCGGCCAGTTTCAGCAGCACGCGGACACTCCGGGTTTCCTGATGATGGATGACGCTGTCGATCAGGTCGACAAACAGCTCCCGGGTCTGGCGGTCGATGGTGCCCATCATGCCAAAATCGAGCAGGCAGATGACATGATCTGGAAGTACAAAAATATTGCCCGGATGCGGGTCTCCGTGGAAAAAACCATGTTCAAAAAACTGGGTTAAGTAGAGATTGGCCCCGCGAACGGTAATGCGTTTTTTGTCAAACCCCTCACGGTCGAGCCGCTCAGTATCGGAAATCTTGATTCCATTTACAAACTCCATGGTCAGGACCCGGGTGGTGGTCAATTCCCGATAAACCGCCGGGATATAAACGGTGGGATCATTTAAGAAGAGCCGGGCCATCCGCTCCATGCTGCCCGCTTCAATTGTATAATCGATTTCCTTTTCAAGGGTATCGGCAAATTCCTTGACGATTTTGACAGGCCGATGCAGAGAGATCTCTTCGACATGGCGCTCCATCAGAGTGGCCAGGTGAAGCATGATTTCCAGGTCAATCTCAATAGCCTTGCGAATGCCGGGTCGCTGAACTTTCACAGCGACCCGGTCACCATCCTTGATGCGGGCCAAGTGAACCTGGCCCAGGGAGGCCGACGCCACCGGCTTTTTCTCCATGGTGTCAAACAACATATCCGGAGCGGCCCCCAGTTCCGCTTCGATGATCTTCCTGGCCTCGGCAAAGTCAAATGGGGGCACGTCATCCTGAAGCCTGGCCAGCTCCGTGACAAATTCCAGGGGGATCAGGTCGGGTCGCGTAGACAGCACCTGGCCCAGTTTGATATACGTGGGGCCCAGCTCTTCAAAAGCAAGACGGATCCGTTCGGCGCGGGTTAACCGTTCCAGGCGATCCCGTTTTTTTCGGGAGACCATCTGGAGCCCGACCTCGATATATTGATCGATGCGCAATGTATCGATCAGATCTCCGAAGCCATACCGGAAAAGAACGGATAGTATCTGCCGGTATCGATTTAAGTGGCGATAGGTGCGTCCAATGACGCCGATTTTGCGGATACTGAGCATGGATGATTGCGATATGTCGCTCCAGCGGTTTCAGGGTTCAGGGCAGGGAACGGATTGTAAGCCACTGAGCCCCACAGATCACTATTTGAGCTTGCCGATTACCGCGCCGGCAATGGTGTTTTTCTGGATTTCCCGGGTACCTTCGTATATCTCCGTGATTTTGGCATCCCGGTAACACCGTTCCACCTCGTACTCGGCCATATACCCATAGCCGCCCAGTAGTTGAATGGCCTCATCGGCCACTTCCACGGCGGTCCGTCCGGCCACCATCTTGGCCATGGATGTTAATTTGGGATCAATGCGGCCCTGGTCAAAATTCCAGGCCGCTTTATACGTCATCAGCCGGGCCAGTTCGATCTTGGTGGCCATGTCGGCCAGTTTATGCTGGCTGACCTGGAACTGGGCGATTTTTTTGCCGAACTGTTCCCGTTGTTTAACATAGGCCAGGGCCCGGTCAAAGGCGCCCTGGGCGATTCCCAATGCCTGGGCCGCCACCTGGATGCGGCTTTCATCGAAAAAGGTCAGGACCTGGTAAAACCCCCTGTTCTCCTTGCCGATCAGGTTCGACAGGGGTACGCGAACGTCTTTAAGAACCACTTCGGCAGTGGCCATCATGTGAATTCCCATTTTGGCCCCCACATCGGAAGTACTCAACCCCTCGCGGTCGGCCTCCACCAGAATCAGGGTCTGGCCGCGATACCCCGGACGGGCATCCTGGTCCGTCTGGCACAACACCGAATAAAACCCCGCCAGACCGCCGTTGGTAATAAAGGTCTTTACCCCGTTGATCACCCAGTCGTCTCCATCTTTGACAGCGGTGGTATCCATAAAGGTAATGTCAGATCCATGGCCCGGCTCGGTAAACGCACCGGCGGATAACATGCGGCCTTCGGCGACTTCGGGCAGATACTTTTTTTTCATTTCATCACTGCCGCTGTGAAGAATCAATTCCGAGGCAAAACCGGCCAGCGCCACGGCGCTGCCGATCGTGGAATCTCCCCGGCACAACTCTTCAATCACAATGATATCTTCCATACTTCCCATCCCCTGGCCCGAATATTCCTCAGGAAAATGGATACCGAGCAGACCCAGATCACCGGCTTTTTGCCAGATCTTTGTGGGAAACGCATGGGATTGATCCAGCTCAATGGCCAGATCCCGGTCAAATTCACCTTTGACGAAATCGCGTACGGCTTTCTGGATCTCCTTTTGTGTTCGCGTTAATTCAAATTCCATTCAACCTCCTCGCACATTTTCAGACCGTGCATATCCACCCGGACGATTTAAAAAAAAGGGAGCTTTCCACGCTGTCTCTCAATCATACCCAAGCCTTATCATTCTCATCCGGCAGACTCAAGGACGAAAATGATTCGGCCATTTTGCAAGGGTTTATTTGAACAGGTCGGTACTGAGATACCGCTCGCCGGTGCTGGGTAACACGACTACAATCTGCTTATCCGCCGAAGCCTGGCGGCGGGCCACTGTTTGAGCTGCCAAGACGGCCGCGCCCGAAGAAATGCCGCAGAGAAGCCCTTCTCTTTTGGACAGTTGGCGGGCCATTTCAAAGGCATCTTCGCTGGTAACGGTGACCACTTCGTCGACCAGGGCCTGGTCGAGAACCGACGGTACGAACCCGGCGCCGATTCCTTGAATTTTATGGGGGCCCGGGTCACCGCCGGACAGAACCGGTGATTCAGCCGGTTCCACTGCGATGGCTTTAAAATCGGGATTGCGGGTTTTGATCAGCGATGCCACCCCGGTGATAGTACCGCCGGTGCCGACACCGGCCACCAGCATATCCACCTTTCCATCGGTGTCTTTCCAGATTTCTTCGGCCGTGGTGTCGCGATGAATCCGGGGGTTGGCCGGGTTGGCAAACTGGTTGGGCATAAACGCGTTTTTTTCGGCGGCCAGAATCTCTTCGGCTCTGGCTATGGCCCCTTTCATCCCCTTGGCGCCGGGTGTCAGTACCAGTTCAGCCCCCAGATGGGTCAGTAACTTGCGCCGTTCGATGCTCATTGTATCGGGCATGATCAGGCAGAGCCGGTATCCCCGGGCCGCACATATAAAGGCCAGGCCGATCCCGGTGTTTCCGCTGGTCGGTTCCACGATCAACGTATCCGGGTTGATTTTTCCGTCTTTTTCACCGGCGTCAATCATCGCCGCACCGATGCGGTCCTTGACGCTGCCCACCGGGTTAAAATATTCGAGCTTGGCCAGAAGCGAAACGTTTTTTGGAATATCCAGATGATTCAGCCGGACCAGGGGGGTACGGCCAATGGTATGGGAGATGGTTTCATGTATTGGCATTTAGAACCTCCATTCAATGGATGTGAATATCGTTGCTGCAGATAAGATGAAAGAGGACGGCTTTCTGCAGGTACGCCGCCGGGATCACGGCCCTGCCGGTGTTCTTAAATGAAAGATCTGTTTTCAAGATCATTTGTAAACGAGTTTGGGCGATTCCAGTATCACCGATGTATCCGGGGCCACCGAGCGCGTCAGCCAGACATTCCCACCGATGATGGACCGGGTACCGATAATCGTATCTCCGCCCAGGATGGTCGCCCCCGAATAGATGATCACATCGTCCTCAATGGTCGGATGACGTTTCTGGTTTCGCAGTCGCTCCCCCGCATCGGCGGGCAGCGACAAGGCCCCGAGGGTAACGCCCTGATAGATACGGACGTTTCGCCCGATGACGGTGGTTTCACCGATCACCACCCCGGTGCCGTGATCAATGACAAAGCGTTCGCCGATGTCCGCCCCCGGATGAATATCGATTCCGGTGATACCGTGGGCATATTCGGTCATAATGCGGGGCAGCAGAGGAATCCCCAGATTGTGCAGTAAATGGGCCACCCGGTAGATGGTAATCGCCAGGATTCCCGGATAGCTGAAGATAATTTCATCGTGGCTTTTGGCCGCCGGATCTCCCTCGTAGGTGGCACTGACATCCGTGGCCAGAATTTTCCGGAGCGCGGGAACGGCGTTAAGGATTTCAAGCGCCGTTAAATGGCCGTTTTCTTCGCATTCACTGCATGGCTGGTTGTATCGAAAACAATCATGCCGAATGGCATGGCTGATCTGTTCCCCCAGTTTGTCAAACAATTCGGCCGTAGCCTGTCCAAGGGCGTACCGTATGTTGACCGGATCGATCCGTTCCCGGTTAAAATACCCGGGGAAAAGTATTTGTCGGAATCGCTCGATAATGTCGATGACCGATGCTTTTGACGGGATCGGTTCGTAGTCGATATGAGTATAGCAGGTCTCATCCTCACAGCTGGCAATGATCGTGTCGGCGATTTGCGGAAGTTTTCTCCGGTAATCGTTTATGGTAGCGGCCTCAATTTTACATGAATCCTTCAGGTTAAGATCATCGGTCATGATACTTTAGTCACCTCCGGGTCGGTTTCTCAAGGTATGGCGATTCTCGCTTTTCATAATTTAAGATACTTTGCGGCGATGTCAAAAGATGCCGGATACCTGTTACCGGATGACCGGTCCGGGGCAGACCGCTTTAGAATAACCGGGGCGTCACCGGATTATCCGGTTTTACCAAAAGAACAGTCCGGATAGCGGCAGGTGGTACAGTCCAGGCAGAGACCGCCATGGGCCAGCCGGGCCAGATCCCGGTTATCGGGCGTTTCACCGGCCAGCAGGCGGGGGAGCATCAGATCGAAAATGGTTGTTTCGTGATAGAGACCACAGGCGGGTATCCCGACGACGGGAATGTTTTCGTGATAGGCCAGCAGAAACATGGCGCCGGGGAGTACCGCTGCACCGTAATACATCGGGTGAACACCGGCGGCTTGAATGCCAAGCCGGGTGACATCGTCCGGGTCCACGGACATGCCGCCGGTCGTAATAATGAGATCGGTGCCGGCGTCAATAAATCGCCGGACAGTTGATGCAATCCGATTTCGATCATCGGGTAGAATAACGGTTTCAGCCAGCGTGGCCCCGTAAGTCGTCAATTTTCTGGAGACAATGGCCTCGAACCTGTCCTCAATCAACCCTTCGTAGACTTCATTTCCGGTAATAATCAGGCGGGCGGTCACCGGGTTGAATACTTTGACGGCAAATATCGGAAAGGCCTCTCTGGCCAGGGAAACCGCCTGATCCAGGACATCACGGTCGATAACCAGGGGAATGGCCCGTGTGCCGGCCAGCCGGTGTCCTTTTTTTGCCGGCGTGTTATTGTGGAGAGACGCGCACATGACATCCGGGACCATGTTGAATTCGATTAACGGATCGACCCGCACTTTGAATAACCCGTCATAAGCGGCAATCAGCTGTATTTTTCCTTCCCGGGGGCTGGATTCAAAGGTGACGCCGGGTCCAGCCAGTGCCCGGGCCAGTTCAATCACGGCATCGTCTTCGTGGACCTGGTTTTTATCTAAATCCAGTACGTACAGGTGGCGTTTTCCCAGCCGCATCAGATGACATAGGTCGCGCTGCTCTACCGTGTGGCCTTTTCGGAAGGACGGCCCCTTATATTCGCCGGGCCGCACCTCGGTAATATCATGGCCCAGGGTCAGGCCCACGGCATCTTCCACTTTAATTTTCTGTAAGTAGTCTTTTTCGCTGGGTTGATAATCCGGGTTTGTCATGGTCGTACTCTTTGTTTTGGAAGTTGATTGTCTGTTTAAGCCCGTCCCGGTCGATGAAACTAGGTGCCCGTATCGATGCGCTGGTAATAGGCACCGAATGCGCATGACCGGCATAAAATTTTCCCATTTTGATAGACTTCTTTTTTATCCCTGACCACAACCCCGCAATTTTGACAGGTGGCTTTAAACCGGGTGGGGCCGGGCATATCATGTGCCGGAATTTTTACCTTGACCGCCTGAATGTCAAAAAGCAGATCAGCCGGCATCCGCATATAGGCTTCCAGTTGCTGCGCATGCTTATCCTTGATATCCGGTGCATATTCAGCGGCCAGGTCACGGGATTTTTCCGTGGAACGGACCCGAAAAGCCTGGTCCGTTTCCAGGTTGACAAATGTTGCCGCCATAATCCCGTTATCAATAAATTTCAAAGACCGCCGTCCCAGTTTGACTCCGGTTACATACGCAATGGCATCGGTGGCGCACCGGTCAATCTCCACATAAACGATGATTTTTTTGATCTGGGGCAGCTGGCTGGGATTGTCCAGGGCAATCAGATCACATCCCACCATCGCCATGCGGACGCCCACCACCTGGCCCGGACATAAATGGCCGTGCGCTTTGGCCGAACCATCTAAAAGGGTTTTAAAATCCTGCATATACCATCACTCGCCTACCTTATGTTAAGCTTAACATAACACAAGGCAACGCAAATGTCTACTGGCAATGTGACCGGCTTTTATGAAGACAGGAATACCTCCGGGTGACTCCCCCCCGGACATTAGAAAGCTGCCGTGGAAGTCATGCTTCATTTTCAATCAACATGGACATCCCCATTCCGCCTCCCACGCAGAGGGTGGCCAGCCCCAGGGTCAACTGGCGCCGCTTCATCTCACTCAAAAGAGAAATGACGATGCGGGTCCCCGTGCATCCGACCGGGTGGCCCAGGCCGATACCGGAACCGTTCACATTGGTAATATCCCGGTTAAGGCCCAGTTCCTTTTCGCAGGCAATATACTGGGAAGCAAAGGCTTCATTGAGTTCAATCAGCTCGATATCCGACATCCGGACCCCGGTTTTTTTAAAAAGTTTACGGGTAGCCGGAACCGGTCCAATCCCCATGATGCGGGGATCACAGCCGGAAACGGCGTGGGCTTTAATCCGGGCCAGGATGGGCAGGCCCCGCTTACGGGCACTGGTACGGCTCGCCAGAAGGCAGATGGCCGCACCGTCGTTAATCCCCGATGCATTGCCGACCGTGACCGTACCGTTTTTGGCAAACGCCGGCGGCAGACGGGAAAGCTCGTCCATGGTGAGTCCCCTGCGGACATGTTCGTCGGTATCAAATATTACCGGGTTTTTCCCGGGGCCGGGGATCGTAACCGGGATGATTTCTTCTTTAAAACGACCCCGGTCAATCGCTGCCTCGGCGTTGTGATGACTGCGCAGGGCAACGGTATCCTGATCTTCCCGCGAAATTTGATATTTCTCGGCCACGTTTTCAGCCGTCTGTCCCATGATATAGCCGGGTGGGGCCAGAACGCCGGAGCCCGAGTGAAGCAATTCCCACATGGCATCCATCATGACGCCGTGCTTTAAGCGGGCCCCCCAGCGGGCAGTCGGCAGGCAGTAGAAGGCGTTGGACATGCTCTCCACGCCGCCGGCAAGGATAAAATCCGCGTCTCCCAGTCGAATGCGATTGCTCGCCTGGGCCAGGGCCTCCATGGCGCTGGCGCACTGGCGCTGAATGGTGACGGCCGGGACATGGTCGGGAATTCCCGCCGCCAGAGCCGTGGTTCGGGCCGTGGTCGCCTCGTCCGGGCTCTGGATACAGTCGCCCAGGATCACATCGTCCAGCAGTCCGGGGTCCAGCTCCGGGACCTGTGCTAATACGGCTTGAATCACCTGGGCGCCGAGTTGATGGGCGCGGCATTTCTTCAGCGTACCGCCAAAATCGCCAATGGCGGTTCTGCCCATGGCAACGATAACGGCATCCTGATCGGTTTTCATTGTCAGACTCCTTTTTTATTGATAGCGGCCATTTTTAACGTTTATCATAAATGGGTATTTTTTTGACGACCAAAATTCAAAGGGTAATGAATCGCACAGCCGCCCTTGATGCGGCGGAGCGGGTCATATATACTGACCGGACAGGTGACAACATTCCAACCATTAAGGAGCAACCGATCGTATGGCACGCATTGACGATTATAAAGCGGCAAAAATGCTGGCCGGGGAAAAACTGGCCGGGATTCCTTTCGATGACATCATCGGGCCGGCTGGATTTGAATCTATCGGCAAAGACCGGTTCCGTGTCCCGTTTCTTGACGGTCTCTATCTTGGCCGTTATCCCGATTTTTCATTCCAAAATGGCAGCGACCCGGAAAAGGAGGTCCCGCTCCAGGAACAGGTTCTGATTTTACACTATCTTGAGGGGTGCGCCCACCGTCAACCGACAACGGGAAAATGGATCGCCTACCGCGAAATTCCCGGTGCATCGTTTTATTTTGCCGCCTTTGTCAAACGGGCCGTTGATCCGCTTAAAAAAGTATTCGGGCAGGACATCGACCGTTTCACCCTGGCGGTCGACCGGCTGGGAGGCGGAAAACCGATCGAACCCGGCGATGCCGGCGTTGAATTTACGGTATTTCCCCATATTCCCATTCAACTCATCCTGTATGCCGGTGATGATGAATTTCCGCCCGAGGCGAATATCCTTTTTGACCAAAGTATTGGTTCCCTGCTTTCACCGGAAGACGTGGCCTGGCTGGCCGGGATGGTGGTATATCGCCTGATGGCCCTGGCACACTAACCCATGGAGAAAACCATTGACTATTGATTCTGATGCACTGAAAGCCAACGTCGACCGTTATCGCGTCGAAGTGACTATTGACAAAAAGTATGCGCCCCTCCAGGCGGCCATGTCCCAGTACTATGGCATTATGGAGGGATTGAACATCTTTCTGACTGAGCTGTCCCACCCCTATCGCAACTGGCTCTTTATCATTCATGAAATCAGAGGCTATTCCCTCGATTATTTCCACCTGCTGAAAAGCCATCCCCAGGGTGTCGCGGCCGCCGGTCTGCTCGTGGATATTTTCCTGGAAGCACTGGACCAGGTTGATTCGCCGGATGCCCAGGCAGACGCAGCCGACAATTTCGTTTTATTTCTCGAAAAAATTATCAAAACCAGCGGTGAAAAACTGGTCAAATTCCAACCGGTCCTCCAGTCTGCCTTTGATCGTATCACGGATTTGCCGGATGATCAGTTTTTCCTGTTTGTAAAAGGCTACTACCAGATCAAACGGCTGGCCGAACGGTTTCTGGCCGCAGTTACTGAAATGGATTTTGATTTTCAGGGTATCAATCGCCTGACGTTAAAGTATTATCGCAGCACCTATGCCTACTGGCTTTCCGAGGATGATCCCCAGCGCTGGTTTGAAAAAAAGATTGAGAATTCGGCCAGGGATTTCAGGTTAAACGACGGGTTCAGGGAGATTTCGAAAAAACAACTGGGTCAACATCGCGACCATCTGGAAAAAATTACCGAACAGACAACCCTTTCAGACCGACGCCTGCTCGAAGAGATTGTCCGCCTGCCGGGATACGCTCAGATCGTCGATGCTTACCGGAAAGTTCCCAATACGCTGTTGTCGGCCGGGAAAAACAATGGCGTTGGATATCGATGGAAGGTTTTGTTTTTATTTTATATTATGAATATATCCGGCCTGTCCGTCCTTCACGAGGAAGTTCTCAGGGAAATCAACCGGACGTTAAGCTGGCTGATTGATCATGAATCGTCTACCCATGTCCGGCAGTTGATCGAAGAGACGTTCGCCATTCTCAAGGCCCGAAATCGTCAATTTCCGCTGACGGTTTTAAGTTGCATTTTAAATATGGGAAAAGGCGTCTATCGGACCGACGAACGGGATCTGGTCAATTTTTTCATCGATGCCATTATCGATCTGGGGTTCGAACCCCCCATGATCGGCGGTGTCGGCGATGACTGGCAGATCAGGGCCAACAGCGCCCATCTTCAAAATATCCGTACCTGGCTGGCGATTATCGAACTCAACCCGAAATGGTCTGCCCGCCTGCTGTCCGGTTTAATCATCCATCTGTCTTTGTCCGGTGTTTTTATAAAGGATACCGATCTGTTTTTCCGGGATGTCACCGGATTATTAAACAGCGATATCGGGCCGGTATTTAACCTGACCAAACAGCTGGTCCGGCTTTTTCCGGTCTTTTTTCACGATATCGGCGCTGAGGGTGAACTCCGGGATGTTTCAACGGAGCTGGATGAGAAACTGCAGCGCAAAGATGTGGCAATTCATTTCCTTCGCAAGCAAAGCCACGTGGAAAGCAGCAGCCGGACCGTTATTCTGATGGAGACGATCATCCGTTTCTGGCTTTGCCGGGATAAAACCATACTGAAAGACCTGGTACCGCCGGATATTTATGACCGCATCGAAAACACGGGGCTTTACGTAGACGGCATGCATCTGGCCATGGTCGGTCTTGAGAAAAAAAATGTGCCTATTCCCACCGGCCTGCGCGACTGTGATCCGAAACAGCTGTTGCAGTGGCTGCAGGAGATCCCGGATCTGACCCGGACCGATATTGAACGGGTGATCCTGACCGCTGCTTTTTACAAATTGCTCGATCAGAAATACAACCTGAGCGGAACTCGGCTTGAAGAACATATTGACCGGCTGAAAACCGAGGGATTTCCAGGGCTCGATCAACTAGGCCGGGTACTCGCCGAGCCGGAGGAAATCGACAGGCTTCGGGGGCTGCTCGATTATCTGCAGACGCTGAAAAATTTGATCCTGTCGCCCGAAGAATACGAAATTAAAGAAGATGTATATAAAAAACGTCACTTTACCATCGACATCCCCTCGATGTACGGCCGATACCATGAGCTGAAATTCGATGCCCTGGGGCTCATGCTCCGGGTAGAATCTCTTGTGAATGTACTGCTGGAGACACTTATTCACCGGATTGATCTGACCTTGATTACAAAAGCCACCTTTTTCCATATTTACGACCTGCTCTTCCTCTTTGGCCGGGTACTTAAACTGGACGGTATGCCCATCATGGAATTTGAGCGGCAATTATCGT
Organism: Deltaproteobacteria bacterium; assembly: GCA_003973265.1. Taxonomy (GTDB): domain Bacteria; phylum Desulfobacterota; class Desulfobacteria; order Desulfobacterales; family QNYZ01; genus QNYZ01. Next base: position 15,561 of record QNYZ01000041.1, read on the forward strand.
TTCTGTCCCATTCCCTGGAAGTTCGGGGATTTACCTTCACCCAGTATCTGGATATTTTCAAGGGATTTCGCCAGGCAGTAAAAAATATTTTCAGTGACTGTTTTTACAACATCCACGACCAGAACCTGGAAAAAATCATCCCATCTCTGGATCCGGCCAACATGCTTTCAAAATACCAGTTTCCGGATAACGAATCTGCACATCCGCAGACACGTAATCACCAGATATTTGAGATGTTTATCCGGGATCGGCTGGCCACATCTCCGGGCCTTCAGCCGCTGGATAATTTTTTATCCCGTATTTTGCGGACCCTCTTTCATCAATTTGAAGAATTACCGCAAGACCGCATTCATCAATTGCTGCTATACGATCACCAGCGGGCTATTATCTCCATTGATGAAAATCAGGAATGGTCTCCCGGCATTATTCACCTGGGGAACAAGGGATATAACCTGATCAAGCTCAAGGAATTTGGCATGCATGGCCCCCCGGGCTTTATTATTACCACCGAAGTGTTCCGCCACCGGGAGATTGTCAATTCCTACCCGCCGGCCAAGCGAAATTTTGCCGAGCAGGTCATCCGACATATTCGGGTTGTGGAAAAACAGACGGGACGACGTTTCGGCGACCCTGAAAAACCGCTGCTCTTTTCCGTGCGAAGCGGATCTTCTATTTCCCAGCCGGGGATGATGAGCACCTTTCTCAATGTCGGTATGGATGAGGAAATAGCCGCAGGGCTGGCCGCATTAACAAAAAACCAGTGGTTCGCCTGGGACAGCTACCGGCGTTTCATGCAATGTTACGGGATGGCCCTGGGAATTGAACGGGATCATTTCGACGCCATTATCCGGGAGTATAAAATTCGGATCGGTGTACCTCTGAAGCGGTATCTCAGTGGTGACCAGATGAAAACCCTGGCCTTAAAGTATAAAAACAGCATTGTCGATGCGGGGTTTCGCCTTGACGCCGTCGAAGATCCCATGGACCAGTTGTTTATGGCGATCCAGTTTGTACTTGAATCGTGGCACTCCACGCGTGCCAGGGCGTATCGGGAGATTATGGGTATTTCCGATGACTGGGGTACTGCGGTGACGGTTCAGACCATGGTCTACGGCAACCGGTCCCGGCAATCGGGAAGCGGGGTGGCATTTACCCACAACCCGCGCTGGGCCGGTGATACCCTGCGGCTCTGGGGAGATTTTACCATCGGCAACCAGGGCGAAGACGTGGTGGCCGGCCTGGTCAGCACTCTGCCGATTTCCGTGACCCAGCAGGAGATCGAATTGCGGGATACGGATATTATTCTGGAAACACATTTTCCTGAAATCTACGATACCCTTCGTGCCTGGGCGGTGGAACTGACCGAGAACCGGGGCTGGAGCCCCCAGGAGATGGAATTTACTTTTGAGGGACCTGCCGCCGATCAGCTCTATCTGCTACAGACCCGGGACATGAGTTTTCGGGCGCGTAAGAAGGTGCTCAGATTTGTCGCCGATGATATTAACAGGGAACATTATCTGGGCAACGGGATCGGTGTGAGCGGCGGCGCCATGAGTGGCCGGATTGTTTTTGATCTTGACGAAATCGGCCGCTGGCGGGAGGAAGAGCCGGAAACCGACCTGATTTTATTGAGAAATGACACGGTTCCGGATGACATCCGGGAAATCAATGCGGCCGACGGCCTGCTGACGGGCCGGGGAGGAATGACCTCTCATGCCGCCGTTGTGGCCCACCGTCTGGATAAGACCTGCGTGGTGGGATGTGACACCCTGGTATGTAACGAAGAGAAAAAGGAATGCCGGTTTGGTGAAAAACGGATGGTCTCCGGCGATTTTATCAGCATCAACGGCCGGGAAGGGCGCGTCTATAAGGGCCGGATCCAGATCCAGGAAGAATCCCAACTGGAAAACCCGATGGAACGGATGACCGGAAAAAAAATAGAATTATAACATTTTCTTTGTCATGAAATTTAAGTTTCATCAATAACGAAAAGGAAACCATAATGGACAATAAAAGTGATTTGACACTGGGAATCAACGGTCTGGGACGAATTGGAAAGCTGACCCTCTGGCATCATGTCCAGCGGCAGTATTTTTCAAAAATTGTGGTCAATATCGGCCGCTCCGCCGGCCGGTCCCTTGAGGACGTGGCTCATTATCTTGAACGGGATTCGACCTATGGCCGGCTGGGCTGGTTTTTACACGGGAGCCGGGCCGAGCCGGTCATTCATCATGTGGATGAGGCAGGCGGGACCATGGAAATAAACGGCGTTGGGGTAAAATTTCTCAGAACCGAGCGCAACCCCGGTCGGATCGACTGGCGGGGCAACGATGTCCGGCTCGTCGTAGACACTACCGGCCAGTTCATCGACCCGACGACCCCGCCGGATGATGCGCGCGGATCGGCCCGGGGGCACCTGGAAGCCGGAGCAGAAAAAGTGATTGTATCGGCCCCTTTTAAGACGAAGAACAACCGGGCCATACCGGAAGATGCCGTCACCACCGTCATGGGCATCAACGACAGCCGGTTTGACCCCCGGCGGCACAAGATTATTTCCAATGCATCTTGCACCACCACCTGCCTGGCCCATATGATGAAACCGTTATTGAACGCCTTTGGACCGAACCGGATTCTTTCTGCCTCCATGGCCACGATCCATGCCGCCACCGGATCCCAGGCCGTTCTGGACAAGCTGCCCAAAAGCGGGAAAGCGGATCTGCGGAAAAACCGGAGCATGCTGAACAATATCATCCTGACGACCACGGGTGCGGCCCGGGCGCTGCGCCAGGTGATTCCCGAAATGGAACAGATCGGTTTTATCGCCGAATCGGTCCGGGTGCCCACAGCCACCGGATCGCTGATTATTCTGGTGGTCAATTTACAGGACGCGGCCGAAGGCCCCCCCATCCGCCGTGAGATGATCAACGACATCTACCGCCAGGCGGCCCGGGCCGATGACCGGGACTACCTGCATTTTTCCGAAAAACAGAACGTCTCGGCCGATATTGTCGGCATGCCCCGGGCGGCGGCCGTCATCGAAGGCAATGAAACCCACACCCGCACTGCGGAAGTTACCATCAACCTTGCCAACATTCCCGGCATTGCTCCGCAACTGCTGGCCGGCCTGGACGATACGCTGATCCGGGCGCCGGTAACCCAGGCCGTTGTTTACGGGTGGTATGACAATGAACTGGGAAGTTATGTCAACATGCTGGGAGACCGGACGGTGGCGGTGGCCGAGGATTTATAGGGGGCGTCCAAGGCACTTTCAGTCTCAATGAGAGTGGAATTAAAAAGCGCATACCGATCACTTTAAATACCGGTAACGGAAACGGAATGCAAAAATAAAACCCGGCTTTTCCTCATTGCCTGTTACTTCAGGGAGAACGGAATAAAATCAATAAGGAGGAAACATGAAACGTTTCAAAAAATTACTTCTTTTTGTGGTGGCAGCGGTACTGGCTGCAACCGCCGTTCCCGGACTTGCCAAAACCCCACCCAACATGCTGGTGATTGCCAACCGGATCGATGACATTACCACGCTGGATCCGGCCCAGTCCTTTGAATTCGCCGGTTCCGACCTCATCCGCAATGTGTACGGCAAGCTGGTCAATTTTGACCCAAAGGATTTGAGCAAGGGGTACCAGCCGGACCTGGCCGAAAGCTGGACCGTCTCCGAAGACGGCAAAACGATTACTTTCAAGATGCGTCCCGGCGTCAAGTTTCATTCCGGCAACCCGGTGACCGCCGCAGATGCCGTCTTTTCCCTGCAGCGGGCCGTGAAACTCAATAAAACACCGTCGTTTATTCTGACCCAGTTCGGTTTTTCCGCGGAAAACGCCGACAAAACCATTAAAATGATCGACGAGACGACCTTTTCCATCACCACGGATAAAAAATACGCCACGTCGTTCGTATTGAACTGTCTGACATCGACCATTGGCGGGATTGTAGACATGAAAACCGTTATGGTTCACCAAAAGGACGGCGACCTGGGCAACGACTGGCTGAAAACCCATACGGCCGGATCCGGCGCCTACTCCCTGATCAGCTGGAAGCCCAACGAATCGTACATGCTGAAAGCCAATCCGGATTTTTACCAGGGCGCTCCTAAAATGGAAAAAGTTGTTGTCCGGCACATCCTCGAATCGGCCACCCAGCGGCTGTTGCTCGAAAAAGGTGATATTGATATTGCCCGCAATCTGAATCCCCAGGACATTGCCGCTATTTCCAGTAACAGTGAGCTGGCTGTAGACAGCGACCTGCGGGGGCGTATCATGTATATCTCCATGAACCAGAAAGATCCCAACCTGTCCAGACCCAAGGTCATTGAGGCCTTGAAGTACCTGATTGACTACAAGGGCATGCAGGATTCATTCCTAAAGGGCCAGTATGTCATTCACCAGTCCTTTCTGCCGAAAACCTACCTCGGTGCCATCGACGACAAGCCGTATTACTTCGATGTTGAAAAGGCCAGGACGCTGCTCAGGGAAGCCGGTGTGGGCGATGGGTTTGATGCCAGAATAAACGTCCGGGATGCCCAGGAGCGGATTGAAATATCCCAATCGCTCCAGAACACCTTTGCTCAGGCAGGAATCAGGCTGAAGATCGAGGTCGGCACCGGCAAGCAGACCCTGGCCGTGTATCGTGCCCGCGAGCACCAGATCTATCTGGGGGCCTGGGGGCCGGATTATCCCGATCCCAACACCAATGCCGCCACATTTGCCTATAATCCGGATAACTCCGACGAAGCCAGGGCCACCGGGATCCTGGCCTGGCGCAATGCCTGGCCCCTGCCCGAGATGTCCAGGGCCACCAAGGCGGCTGTTCAGGAAACCGACCGCGACAAACGGGCGGCCATGTACGAGGCGATTCAGCGCGAACACCAGAAACGCTCGCCGTTTGCCGTCATGTTTCAGCAGATTGAACAGACCGGGCGGCGGGCCAATGTCAAGGGCCTCAACCTGGGCGCCGCCATTACGGCGGTGTCTTACTGGCCGGTAACGAAATAGTACCGGTGGCCGTCTGGTTACCCGTTCCCGCCGATACGCACCGGCAACGCCTCTCCTGCGTATCGGCGACATCAATCGCAAAGAACCCGCTTCTGACATATTCCGGCCATGGCAACCGACAATAGTATAGATAAAGGAAGACAGGTGGCAGCGCTGCCCAAGTGGATCAAGGGCATCGGCCATACTTTTTTTACCGTGCTGATCACCATGGTCGGACTGCTCTTCGTCACCTTTGTCATCGGCCGGGTGATGCCCATCGATCCGGTGCTCTCCATCGTCGGGGAAAGCGCGTCCCGGGCCACCTATGATGCCGCCTACCGGGAGCTGGGCCTTGACAAGCCGCTGATCATCCAGTTTCTGCTGTTCCTGAAAGATATGGTCCATGGTGATTTCGGTGAATCCCTGCTGACGGCCCGGCCGGTTTTTCAGGATCTGCTGCGGGTCTTTCCCGCGACCCTGGAACTGGCGACCATGGGGACGATTTTCGGGGTGCTGCTGGGTGTACCGCTGGGGGTGATCGCCGCAGTCCGGCGTGGGCGCTGGGCGGACCACGTGGCCCGGGTGGTGGCCCTGATCGGCTATTCCATGCCGGTGTTCTGGATCGGCCTGATTGGCCTGCTCGTTTTTTATGGGAAGCTCGGCTGGATCGGCGGGCCGGGGCGGCTCGATATCTTTTATGTCGATACCGTCCCCCATGTCACCGGGATGATCCTTGTGGACAGCCTGCTGGCCGGCGACATGGATGTGTTCCAAAACGCCATTTCCCATATTATTCTGCCGGCCGGTCTGCTGGCCTATTACTCCCTGGCCTATATCTCGCGGATGACCCGCTCGTTCATGCTGGAACAGCTCGACCAGGAATATATCACCACCGCCCGGGTCAAGGGATTATCGGAAAGCGCTGTGATCTGGCGGCATGCCTTCGGGAACGTGAAAGTCCCGCTGATAACGGTGATCGCCCTGTCCTACGCCGCCCTGCTGGAGGGGTCGGTGCTGACGGAGACGATTTTTGCCTGGCCGGGGATCGGATCGTATATTACCAATGCCTTGCTGTCGGCCGACATGAATGCCGTGCTGGGCGGCACCGTGGTGGTGGGGCTGGTCTTTGTCTGCCTGAATATCTTTTCCGATCTGCTCTATCAGTTTTTCGATCCGAGGGCCCAATGAATTCAAGTGCCTCTGCCCCTGCCAAAACACCCGGCTGGCGTCAATGGCTGACAACCGACGCCCCGGCATCCCGTCGGCAGGCACGCCTATCGGCCTGGTACCGGTCCTGGCTGGCCTTTCGCTCCAATCCCATGGCCATGTTTGGCCTGGTGATCCTGCTCCTGCTGGTTTCCACCGCGCTTCTCGCGCCGGTCCTGGCACCCCATGATCCCTTTGCCCAGAACCTCTCCACCCGGCTATCGGCACCGGGGGCCAACGGGTATCTTCTCGGCTCGGACACCCTGGGACGGGATATTTTGAGCCGGTTGATTTACGGTTCCCGGATCACATTATACATCGTATCCCTGGTGGCCCTGATGGCGCCCATCGTGGGGCTTTTTGTCGGTACGGCCGCCGGTTATCTTGGCGGCTGGGTGGATATCGTCCTCATGCGCATTACCGATATTTTTCTCGCTTTTCCCCGCCTGGTCCTGGCTCTGGCCTTTGTTTCCGCTTTGGGTGCGGGGATCGAAAACGCCGTGCTCGCCATCGTTCTGACCGCCTGGCCGCCCTATGCCCGCATTGCCCGCGCCGAAACCCTGACTATTCGTAATGCCGATTTTATCCATGCCATCCGACTTCAGGGCGCCGGTGCTCTGCGGGTGATCACCCGTCATATCTGGCCGTTGTGTATTTCATCCCTTGTCATCCGGGTGACGCTGGACATGGCCGGAATTATCCTGACGGCCGCCGGGCTGGGGTTCCTCGGGCTGGGGGCGCAACCGCCGTCACCGGAATGGGGGGCCATGATTTCCGCCGGGCGTAAATTTATCCTCGACCACTGGTGGGTGGCCACGATGCCCGGACTCGCGATTTTTATTGTCTCTCTGGCCTTTAACCTGCTGGGCGACGGCCTGCGCGATGTTCTCGATCCAAAGAAGAGCGCCCGATGACCCCGCTGCTCGAAGTCAATCATCTGACCGTCAAATTTTTGACCCGGAGCGGGGTTTCTGAAGCGGTCCGCGACATTTCCTTTTCCCTGGGCCGGGAACGGCTGGGGATTGTCGGGGAATCCGGTTCGGGCAAATCGGTTACCGGCCGGTCCATCCTGCGGCTGATCCGCCGGCCGGGTATCCTGGAAGCCGACAGCATTAAACTCGAAGGCCAGGACCTGTTGAAGTTGTCCGAGCGGGCCATGCGCAAGGTACGCGGACACCAGATCTCGATGATTATGCAGGACCCGAAATTTTCTCTCAACCCGGTCATGCGTATCGGAGACCAGATTTGCGAGGCCTATCGCCTTCATGCGGGGGCCGGTAAAAAAGAAGCCCGGGAAAAAACCCTGGCCATGCTGGAAACCGTCCTGATTCGCGACCCGGAACGGGTATTTCAGGCCTACCCCCATGAAATGTCCGGCGGCATGGGGCAGCGGATCATGATCGCGATGATGCTGATTCCGGATCCCAAAATCCTCATCGCCGACGAACCGACCTCGGCGCTGGATGTGACGGTGCAGAAGGAAGTCCTCGAAATTATGGACGCGCTGGTGCGCGAACGCGGCATGGGTCTGATTTTCATCAGTCATGATCTGAACGTAGTCTCTGCCTTCTGCGACCGGGTCCTGATCATGTATGCCGGACGGATTGTGGAGACCTGCCGGGCCGACCGGCTACACGACGCCACCCATCCGTATACCATCGGCCTGCTCAATTCCATGCCCCGGCTGGATCGCCCGGTGGAATACCTCAAAGTCCTGCAACGTGACGCGGCCTGGGACCTGGCACCAGGTGTCAGCGGGATAGCAGACGAAGGGGACGGAGCATGAGGTCGGACAACTCAAAAACGGGAATTGCCATAGATGGTCTGAACGTCTGGTTCGGCGAAGGGGAAAACCGGGTGGACGCGGTGGTTAATGCCTGTTTCACCGTCCCGGAAGGCAGCAGCTTCGGCCTGGTGGGCGAGTCCGGCTCGGGAAAATCGACGATCCTGCGGGCCATTACCGGCCTTACGCCAACCTGGTCGGGAAGTATTACGGTGATGGGAAAAAACCTGGGAAGAAGCCGGGACAGGGCATTCTACCGTACCGTCCAGATGGTCTTTCAGGATCCGTATGCCTCGCTTCATCCGCGCCAGACCGTCGACCATGTTCTTTCCGAAGCCCTTTACCTGCACGGTTTCGATAATCCCGACCGGCGCATTACGCAGATTCTCGGCGACGTTGGTCTTAGCCGGAGTTTCCGTTTCCGCTGGCCCCACCAGCTCTCCGGCGGTCAGCGCCAGCGGGTTGCCATTGCCCGGGCACTGATCATCGAACCCACCACCCTGCTTCTCGATGAACCGACTTCCGCGCTCGATGTCTCGGTCCAGGCGGAGATCCTCAACCTGCTTACCCGGCTCCGCAAAGAGCGCGGGCTGACTTATCTCATGGTCTCCCACGACCTGTCCGTGGTGGGTCATATGTGCAGCGACATGGCGGTAATGAACCGGGGCAAAATCGTTGAGATGCTCACCGTTGATCACCTTCGCGCCCTGAAAGCGACCCACCCGTACACCCGGCAGCTGCTCGAGGCCAGCATCCAGAAGCGGCGGGAAACGGCGCAATGATCCGAGCGGTCTGCAGTGGGTGTGGATTTGGCGTAAAATCAGGCCCGCAAAGCACCAAACCGGAATTTAACCGTTCGGCCAGCCTGTCAATTGTTTGTTCCGCCGGCATCTCCCGCGCGATCGTGGGATGATTGTCCCCAGGGGTGCCGATGTCAGCCAATGCTGCCAATCGACTTCATTGAGCCATGCGACGTTCAGCATCGCAAATAATTTACGTATAGCATCGACAAGCTGGCAAAATTGCCAGTCCTGAATTTCAGGGTTTTCAGCCTGGTTTGCAAGGTACCGTTCCACATCCTCAGGGCGGTGCAGCGCCAGGCGTTTATCCTTAAAATAATGGATATAATGTTCAATTCGAATCACGTACCAGCGGGCCGCGGACGGTTTGACACCTTGATCTGACAGGTATTGGATATATTTATCCCAAAAACGTTTGACAGGGTCGGCATGGGTTGTATTTTTTATCGGCATATGATATATCACCCCAAAATTAAAAGTATTGTGCATAAAATCTCGACAGATCTGAATCATATAGCAAATAATAATGTAATATACAATATGCAGATTATGGCTATCAACATATTGGACCATTATGTATATTTCACTGTTGAACTGAACCGCTCCGCGGAAAAAGCCCTGCCCAGCCATTTTGCTTTCCCCCCTCCTGTTAAATTGCGTCCCATTTCATAATCAACATACAATATC
>QNYZ01000011.1 GCA_003973265.1 Deltaproteobacteria bacterium
CCGGCGGTGGGACCTGGATATCCCGGCCCGGTGAAAAGAGTAGAGAAACAACATGGAGAAGAAGTTTTTCTCCATCGAAAAATAGTCGTCCGGGGCCGGTTTCAGATTCACGCCGCCTGGCCGGAGTATCGTGCCGGCCGCACCCAGATAGGTGGAAATGCCCGAGCGCATCTCTTCCATCAGTGCCATCACCGGCGGAATCGTTTGCATCTGGTTGTAAGACACGAACGGGTCGAAAGAAAGGGCGGGGCCGGCCATCGGATCCGTCTTACCCATGGTCACGCCTCCGGCCGCCAGGTATCGAAAAGGCTGATATAGCCGAAATAGGTCGCCACGATTTCCGGCGGGGTAAAACCGGCCTTTTCGATAACGCCGGGTAGAACGCCCCGGATATTTTCACCGATCTGCGGCTGCATGAAAAACCACCGGGAGACATGGGATACCAGGGCGCCCATCCAGGTGGTAGGCACATGCATGTCCGCAATGACCAGCCGACCGCCTGGCCGAAGCACCCGAAACGCTTCGGCCAGTGATTTTTCTTTCAGATCCAGCGGCACATGGTGAAAAAAAAGGCTCGATACCACGGCATCAAAGGAAGCGTCCTCGAAAACGAGCGATTCAGCGGCCATTACCTCAAACCGGCAATTTTCCGCCGCGCGTTTTCTGCGCGCCACACCAATCATCTTTGCCGCCGCATCGATCCCGACGGCGTTGCCGCCCTCATTGAGCCGGTCTGCGATTGATCGGGTCAGCACACCGGTTCCGCATCCCAGATCGAGTACCCGGTTTGATCCGTCCAGTTCCAGAACCGAGATAATCCGTTTGTCGTACTCCGCCTGTTTTCCCAGCAGCAAAATGGGTTCAAAAAAATCATATACGCCCGCGGCATGGTCCAGGGTTCTTCCCCGGGTCGGAACGGATTTAAGCGTCATTATACCCTTCTTTCCCTCAGCGGCAGGCCGACCGAAAAACCGGATAGATTGAATTTTACCGGCCCTGTATCAACTGCCCGGTCAGATAGGTACAGGTGATCATCAGGCATTCGATGTCGAGATAGCGGTCTGCGTTGTCATGGTACAAAAAGTTGGCCGTCGCGGGCATGAGATCGTCCGTGTCGTTGAAATTGAGCATGATCGGGATGCGGGGAAACGCTGAAAACTGCATACTCAGATCAAAGGATGGCATTTCCGCGTCAATGCCGCCCAGTTCCCGGCACCGGGACCGGAGAGATTCAAGACTGCCCGCAAACGCGGATTCGATAATTTTATTGGTATTGGCCGTAAAGCTGGAAAACAGGGGACCGCTGCCGGAAAGCTCCCGGAAAGTGATCAGCCGGCCGGTACTTTCGACTGATTTTTCCGGGCACATGGCCAGATAGCGACACAGGGCGAGCATAACGGCAACCGTCAGCGGCTCTCCATCAACGGCGCCGAACCCGTCTGTGGAAAAAACGATCCGCCGGTTGAAAAAATCGAACGACAGGGCGCCCTGTTTCAGGTCGGCGCCGAGGATAGCGGCTTTTTGCGAAAAATCGACATCTCTGATTTTCAGCCTGCATTTTTTATATTTCTCATCAAAGGATTTCCGGGGTACTATCATCGATCACCTGTTTAACGGTTTGGAAAATATCGTCAGCCGATACATACACCTTTCCGATCTTTGAGATCAAGTCGACTCTCTGCCATTGTTGCGGGTCGAATCATATTTTGCTATGCGTCATCGTTCAGGTAAACCTGCAGACGGGTGGCGATCGTGATGGAGACAAAAAAAACCCTGGTGGTTCAGGGCAATCGGCTTGAGATTGCCTGGCACTATCCGGCGGATATGGCAGCCGCTTCAAAAACCACCCTGGTGTTTCTTCACGAGGGACTGGGCTGCACGGCCATGTGGCGGGATTTTCCGGCCAAAGTGGCGGTGGCCACGGGCTGCCGGGCTTTTGTTTTCAGCCGCCTGGGATACGGCCGGTCCGATTCCTGTCCGCTGCCAAGACCGATCCGATTCATGCATGACGAAGGTCTCACGATGCTGCCGGAAGTGCTTGCTGCCGCCAATATTGACGATTATATCCTGATCGGGCATTCGGACGGCGGGTCTATTGCCCTGATACATGCGGGAGGAACACCGGCCAGGGGACTGCGGGGCGTGATTACCGAGGCCGCGCACATATTCTGCGAGGCATTAACCATCCGGTCGATTCAACAGGCCAAAACCGCCTTTTCAGACGGTGATTTGCGCGAGAAACTCGAAAAATACCATGGGAAAAATACGGATACTGCATTTTGGGGATGGAATGACGTCTGGCTGCACCCGGAGTTTTCCCGCTGGAATATCGCGTCGTATCTACCCGGAATCCAGGTGCCGGTTTTAGCGATTCAGGGTGAAGCGGATCATTACGGGACACAGGCACAGATTGACGCCATTGTGCAGCAGGCCGGCGGCGGGGCTGAGATCGTCATGTTAAGAGGGTGCGGCCACGCCCCGCACCGGGATCGGGAAAACGCGACCCTGGCGGCGATGCGGTCATTCATCGGACGTATCGTTGGCGGCGATTGCCGGTAAAGGTTGCTGCATGAACAGAAAAACCGCAGAATGATCACCCGATGGTTCCGGGATGAAAGCATCCTGCGGCTTTTAGTGTGGCCTAAATCCCTCGTCGCGGGTGAAAAACCACCCGATATCCTACCACCCCCAGGTCAGGTAGTCATGGATGGAATTGGCTGCCATCCGGCCGGCACCCATGGCCAGAATCACCGTGGCGGCACCCGTGACAATATCACCGCCGGCCCAGACTCCTTTTTTGGAGGTTTTACCGGTTTTTGGATCTGTAATAATGTATCCCCACCGGTTCAACTTGATATCCGCGGTCGATTCGGTCAGGAGCGGGTTGGCCCCCGAACCGACGGCCACGATACACAGGTCGGCTTCGATTTCGAATTCCGATCCTTCAATGGGGATGGGACGCCGGCGTCCGGAATCATCCGGTTCGCCCAGCTCCATCCGCAAACAGACCATCCCGGTCAACCGGCCCTTGTCGTTGCCGATATATTTAACCGGATTGGTGAGCAATTCAAACTCGATCCCTTCTTCAGCAGCATGATGAATTTCGGCGGTTCGGGCCGGCATCTCTTCCCGGGAACGCCGGTAGACAATACGGACCCTATCGGCACCCAGCCGCATGGCGGTACGGGCCGAATCCATGGCCACATTGCCGGCCCCTAAAACCACCACGTTTTTTCCGATGGGAATGGGGGTGTCGACTGCAGGGAACTTATAGGCCTTCATCAGGTTGGCACGGGTCAGGTATTCGTTGGCCGAAAGAATTCCGATCTGATTTTCGCCGGGGAGATTCATGAATCGCGGCAGGCCGGCACCGACGCCGATGTAAACGGCATCGTATCCTTCTTCGAACAAGTCATCGACAGAAACCGATCGTCCGACCACGGCGTTACATTCGACCTTGACGCCGAGTCGCTCCAGGAAATGGACTTCCTGGGCAACGATCGATTTGGGAAGCCGGAACTCGGGAATGCCGTAAACCAGTACGCCGCCGGGCTTATGGAAGGCTTCAAAAACCGTTACGTCGTGCCCCTTGACGATTAAATCACCGGCCACGGTCAACCCGGACGGGCCGGAACCGACCACGGCCACCTTTTTCCCGGTGGTAGAAGATGTGGGGGGAAGTTCGCCCGAGCCAAATTCGCGTTCGTAATCGGCACAAAAACGTTCCAGGTTGCCGATAGCCACCGGGTCTCCCTTTTTGCCGACAATGCATTTCCCTTCACACTGGATCTCCTGGGGACACACCCGGCCGCACACGGCGGGAAAGGCGTTTTTGCCCCACAGGTTGCGAATCGCACCCGTGAAATCACCTTCGGTGACCAGGTTGATAAAACCGGGGATATCGATACCTACCGGGCAGCCAGCGACACATCCGGGCTTGCGGCACTGCAGACACCGGGATGCTTCAGCCTGGGCCAGTTCAACGGTGTAGCCTTCCGGAACTTCTTTAAAATTCCGCCGTCGGATTTCAGGTTTTTGTTCCGGCATGGGCTGCCGGGGGACCGGTTTCTTTCTGTTTTTTTTCGTTGTTGTCATCTATTCCTCCCTGGCGGTTCCACTAAAAAATTCAGTCTGTTTGAAAAAAAAATCAACCGTTCATCCGGCAGTGTTTGTCGTAAGATACTTTTTCTTCTTCACGATACGATTGAAGCCGCATCATCAGTTCATCGTAATCGACCTGGTGGCCATCAAACTCGGGGCCGTCCACACAGGCAAACCGGGTTTTATCGCCCACGGTCACCCGGCAGCACCCGCACATGCCGGTCCCATCCACCATAATGGGATTCAGGCTGACCAGGGTGGGTACGTTGTATTTTTTGGTGAGAAGCGAAACAAACTTCATCATGGGAACCGGTCCGATGGCCACCACCTGCTTAATGTCTTCCCTGTCGAGGATATCTTTCAACTGGTCGGTCACCAGCCCGTGCCGGCCATAAGAGCCGTCGTCGGTCGTAATATAAAAATCGTCCGATACTTTCCGCATCAGATCTTCAAGGATCAGCAGATCTTTGTTGCGGGCGCCGAGAATGGTAATCACGTGATTACCGATCTCTTTCATGGCCCGGGTGATCGGATGAAGCACGGCGGTTCCGGTCCCCCCGCCCACACAGACGACCTTTCCAATTTTTTCAATGTGGGTGGCCTTGCCCAGGGGGCCGATCACGTCCTGGAAGCCATCCCCGACCTGAAGCGACTTAAACAGCGCGGTGGTTCTGCCGACCACCATGTAAATGATGGTGATGGTTCCCTTTTCAGGGTCGGTTTCAGCCATGGTTAACGGAACACGCTCGCCATCTTCATTGGCCTTCAGCAACACGAATTGGCCTGGTTTTTCCCTGCCGGCAATTTTCGGCGCTTCGATTTCGTTGAGAATCACCGTGCCTCCGGCCATTTCTTCCCGTCTGACGATTTTAAACATAAATACCTCCACACATATCCATCTTTTTGACCGTTGGGATCATTATCCTGTCAGGGTGTCCCGCCGCATCATCTCATTTAACCGGGCAACGCTCCGGATAGTTGCATCGGTCAGGTTTGGGTGATATACTTTTTTAGAACAACTAGATATCATACGCGAGAAATCCAAATGAGGCAAGATGAAATTATTTGACAGCCATTGCCACCTTGATGATTCGGTTTACGATAAGGATCGTGAAGCGGTGATTGAACGCGCCCGTGAAAACGATGTGGTGGTCATGCTGATTGCCGGGGTGAATCGTTCCTCTGTTCAAACCGCAATTGATCTTACCCGGCAGTTTCCGGCACTATACACGGCTGTCGGTGTGCATCCCCACGATGCTCAGCATTGCTGCGATGATGATTTAAAAACGTTTCGGCACCTGGCGGCCGATCCCAAAGTCCGGGCCTGGGGAGAAATCGGCCTGGATTTTAACCGGATGCATTCATCGCGTAGAGATCAGGAATACTGGCTGCTGCGCCAGCTTGAGATGGCCGATGATTTAAAACTACCGGTTATTTTTCACGAGCGCGACACAGAAGGCCGCCTGCTCGAACTGCTGAAGGCGCATCCGAATCCTGTTCGAACCGGCGTGATCCATTGCTTCAGCGGGACCCGCGCGGAGATGGAACAATACCTCGACCTCGGTTTCCATATCGGGATCACCGGTATTCTGACAATCCAGAAACGGGGTAAATACCTTCGAAGCCTGGCACCGTTTATTCCCGAAGATCGGATTCTCATTGAAACCGATGCCCCTTACCTGACCCCGGCACCCCAGAAAAACAAAACCCGGCGCAACGAACCGGCCTTTGTCAAAAGCGTATTGATGAAACTGGCCGAAACCAGGCAGGAAGCCCCTGACGTTCTGGCCGAATCTGTTTTTCAAAATACGTGCCGCTTATACCGCATTCAAGGAGATGCATGATGAATCATTCCACACCAAAGGAAGCGCTTTTAAAAAACCTGCAGATCGGGCTGGGCAAAGCGCGCCCGGTCAAGGCCCCCACCGGTACCACCCTCCACTGCAAGGGCTGGCACCAGGAGGCCGCCCTGCGGATGCTGTGCAACAACCTCGATCCGGCCAATGGTGAAAACCCGGATGAGCTGATCGTTTACGGCGGATTCGGCAAAGCGGCCCGAAACTGGGAGTGCTTTGATGCGCTGGTTCGATCGTTGCTGGTACTGGAAAACGACGAAACGCTGCTGGTCCAGTCCGGCAAGCCGGCGGGGATTCTCAAAACCTATCCCCATACCCCGCGGGTATTGATCGCCAACGCCAATATTGTCCCTTATTGGGCCAACTGGGCTACTTTTCGAAAACTCGATCAACAGGGGTTGATGATGTACGGCCAGATGACGGCCGGCTCATGGATCTACATCGGTACCCAGGGAATTTTACAGGGGACGTACGAAACCTTTGCCGCCCTGGCGAAAAAACACTTCGACAGCGATCTGTCGGGAAAGATCGTTTTAACCGGCGGATTGGGCGGCATGGGCGGCGCCCAGCCGTTGTCGGTCACCATGAATAACGGGGTAACCATCTGCGTGGAGATCGATCCCCAGCGGATTCAGCGACGGATTGACACGAAATACCTCGATACGTCCACCCCGGACCTGGACACGGCCATTGCCATGGCCCGTGAGGCTGCGGAAGCGAAAAAGCCGCTTTCCATCGGCCTTATGGCCAATACGGCAGAAGCGCTGCCCCGGATGATCGAAAAAGGCTTTATTCCGGACGTGGTGACCGATCAAACCAGTGCCCATGACGAGCTCAACGGGTATGTGCCGACGGGGATCTCCCTGGCCGAGGCGCTGACGCTGCGCAAAACAGACCCGGATCAATACATCGACAGGGCCATGGACGCCATGGCAATCCACTGCCGGGCCATCCTCGACATGATGAAAAAGGGCGCTATCGCCTTTGATTACGGCAACAACCTGCGTGGCCAGGCGTTGAAGCGGGGGGTGACCGATGCCATGGATTATCCCGGATTTGTACCGGCCTATGTGCGCCACCTGTTTTGTGATGGCGAAGGCCCGTTTAGATGGGCCGCCCTGTCTGGCGATCCCGAAGATATCCGGGTGACCGATGAAGCCCTGATGGAAGCCTTTCCCCATAAAAAACACATGGTCCGCTGGCTGAAAATGGCCGGGGAGAAAATCGCTCACATGGGACTGCCGGCGCGAATCTGCTGGCTCGGATATGGTGAGCGGGACAAGGCCGGAAAACTTTTCAACGATCTGGTCGCTTCGGGCCGCGTCAAGGCACCCCTGGTCATCGGCCGGGATCACCTTGACTGCGGATCGGTGGCATCGCCTTACCGGGAAACCGAAGGGATGAAAGACGGCTCCGATGCCGTGGGCGACTGGGCGCTGCTCAACTGCATGGTCAATGTGGCGTCGGGCGCCAGCTGGGTATCGTTCCACGACGGCGGTGGTGTCGGGATCGGCAACGCTCTGCATGCCGGGCAAGTGACCCTGGCCGACGGAACACCGGAAGCGGAGGTGCGCGTCACCACGGTGCTGCGCAATGATCCCGGTACCGGGATTATCCGCCATGCCGATGCCGGCTACCAGCGGGCGCGGGATGTGGCCAGCGAGCGGGGGGTAAAACTTCCCATGTTGAACATGTTTCCATAGAACGAGTCGTCACTGCACTTTCCCGGCCGGCCGGGAAGTCATCCCGTGGAGAGTGGATACCATGTCCGATTTTCCTGAAAAAGCCGATGCCGTCTGGGTCCATGCCAACCTGGCGACGATGACGGGAAGCCTGCCGTATGGCCGGATTGAAAACGGTGCCCTGGCCGTTACCGGCAGCCGGATTACCTGGGTGGGAAAAACCGCCCGATTGCCCGCGGATCTGGCCGGACGGGTTGGCAGGGTCCATGATGCAGGGCGAAAATGGATCACGCCCGGCCTGATTGACTGTCACACCCACCTGGTGTACAGCGGCAACCGGGCTTCAGAGTTCGAACAGCGGCTCGAGGGCGCCAGCTACGAAGAGATCGCCCGCCGGGGCGGCGGCATTAAATCCACCGTGACCGCCACCCGGGCCGCCGATGAAAATTCGCTCTATGCCCAGAGCCGCCCGCGGCTGTTGTCGTTATTGCAGGAGGGCGTCACCACGGTGGAAATCAAATCCGGATACGGCCTCGATATCGATACCGAGATGCGGATGCTGAAGGTGGCCCGGCGCCTGGGCGATACCCTGCCCGTCACCGTGATGCCGACCTTTCTTGGTGCCCATGCCCTGCCGCCGGAGTTTGACGGCCGCAGCGACGATTACATCGATTTTATCTGCCGCGATCTGCTGCCCCGGGTGACCGATCAGGGGCTGGCTGTGGCGGTCGATGCCTTTTGCGAAACCATCGGATTTTCCCGCCCCCAGACCGAACGGGTTTTCAGCGCCGCCCGGCGCCGGGGGTTGCCCGTCAAGCTTCATGCCGAGCAACTGTCCGATATGGGCGGCGCCGAACTGGCCGCATCTTTTGGCGCGCTGTCTGCCGATCATCTTGAATATCTGTCCGAAGCCGGTGTACGGGCACTGGCCGGTGCCGGAACCGTTGCCGTTCTGCTGCCCGGCGCCTTCTATTTCCTCGGTGAAACGCAAAAACCGCCGGTCGACCGGTTGCGCCGGCACCAGGTTCCCATGGCCGTGGCCACGGACTGCAATCCCGGCTCCAGCCCGGTGGGCTCGCTGCTGGCCATGCTGAACATGGCCTGTGTACTGTTCCGGCTCACCCCGGAAGAGGCCCTGGCCGGGGTAACCTGCCACGCGGCCCGGGCGCTGGGAATTCATCACCGGGCCGGCATCCTGGCAGCGGGAAAAGATGCGGATTTTGTGATCTGGGCCATTGAAGATCCGGCCGAACTGGCTTATAGTATGGGTTTTAACCCCTGCCGGCAGGTGATTCGAAAAGGCCGCCAAATAAATTACCCCCAAATGGTTTTTAATACAAAAGGAGGAACACCATGAAAAGAAGCTGGATCATTATCGGAATCAGTATGAGCCTGATTCTGGGCGGGATGCTCAGCGCGTCCATGGCCGCCGATACCATCAAGATCGGTTTTCACGCCCCCCAGACCGGATTTGCCGCGTCGGACGGAAAATCGGCCACCATTGGTGCCGAACTGGCCGTCGAACAGATCAATGCCGCCGGCGGCGTTTTAGACAAAAAACTTGAACTGGTGGTTTACGACGATCAGGCCAAACCGGCCCAGGCCATTCCCATTGCCAATAAGTTGATTGGCCAGGACAAGGTGGCCGTGGGTATTTCAGGAAGCTATTCAGGCGCCACCCGTTCGGCGGCCGGCGTCTTTCAGGAAGCTGAAATTCCGTATATTGCCGCCTACGCCATCCATCCTGATATTACCCGCGCCGGCAATTATGTATTCAGAACCTCCTTTCTCGGGGAAGTCGAGGGCCGGGCCGGTGCCAAGCTGGTCGGTGACCTGTTGAAGAAGAAAAAAGTGGTGATCATCACCCTGCAGAACGATTTCGGTAAATCCCTGGCCGCCGGGTTTAAAAACGCGGCAAAGAAATTCGGCGTCACCGTCATCAACGAATATCAATACTCCATCAAGGATCGCCAGTTCGGCGCGATCGTAGCGAAAGTCAAGGCTGATAAACCTGAAGCCATTTACGCGTCCGGATATTTTTTCACGGCCGGTCCGCTGGTGAGCCAGTTGCGCGCGGCCGGCGTCACCGTACCGGTCATCGGACAGGAAGGGTACGATTCACAGAATTTTATCGAAATCGCCGGCAAGGCCTCTGAAGGCGTGATCATCACAACGTCCCTGGATCGCGACTCCAAGGTACCGGAAACCCGTGATTTTATCACGGCATTCGAAAAAAAGGCGGGCTTTAAGGTTGACATGGTGGCGGCGTCGGGCCATACGGCCGTCAAAGTGGCCGCTGCGGCCATTGCCAAAGCCGGCAGCACCGATCCGGCCAAAATCCGGGACGCACTGGCCGCCATCAAGCTGCAGGTGTCGACCGGTACGATTCAATTCAATGCCCTGGGCGAAGTGATGAAGGCGGTGCAGGTGCAGGTGGTCAAAGACGGCAACTGGCATCATTTTGCCGTCATCGATGATCCCGATCTCTTAAAACCGCCGGCCAGGTAGACCCGGCGTTTACTTCATCGGCTCGCCGCCCAGGGGTGTTGACAGACACATCTGATTGATCCATCCGGTGGATACGTCTCCTTTGACGCACCGGTGGCGAGCCGTGCAGACGTATCCGGAAACCATTTATTCTATGCTCTGGTTCGAACTTCTCATTCAGGGAATTATCCACGGCAGCATGTATGCCATTATTGCCGTGGGACTGTCCCTGGTCTACGGCCTGCTGCGTATTCTGCATGTGGCCCATGCCGGCCTGTTTACCCTGGGCGGGTACCTGGGCCTGCTGCTGACCAATGCCACCGGCAGCCTGATTCTGGCCACGCCCGTGGCTGCTGCAGTCGTGGGCGTAATCGGCATGATCATTTACCGGGTATGCTACCATCCAATTCTCGATCAGCCGCCGTACGTAGCCCTGATCGCTTCCATCGGGCTGTTCATTGCCATGGAAGAGATCTACCGGTTGATTTTCGGCCCCTACGGGCTTTCCTACGCCCGGCCGCCGCTTCAGTTCCAGGTCCAGTTTTTCGGCATCCAGCTGCGGGCCGCCGAAGTCGGGATGGTGGTTGTCAGCACGGTCTTATTGACGGCACTGTCTTACCTGTCCCAGAAAACGCGGCTCGGCATTGCCTGGCGGGCCACGGTGGACGATCCCCAGATGGCCGCGTCGTTCGGAATCGATGCGGTTCGGGTCCGGTACCTTAATTTCTTTATCGGATCGGCCCTGGCCGCGGTAGGCGGGATTTACGTCTCTCTGCTCAGCAACCTGGTGGAACCGACCATGGGCGGCGTCCCCAGCTATAAGGCCCTGGCCATCATCGTGCTGGGCGGCCTGGGAAACCTCAAAGGCACCCTGATTGCCGCCCTGCTTCTCGGCATTGTAGAAGCCTTCGGAACGATCTACATCGGCCAGTGGCTCGACCGGGACGCCATCGCCTTTGCGCTTTTAATCGTCATTCTCATGATTCGGCCCCAGGGCCTGTTTGCCGGGAGGTAAGTCATCGGCGTTTATGAAACCAGCCTGGCCACCGTGGTGGGCATTAACATTATCCTGGCCCTGAGCCTGAATCTGATTACCGGGTTTTGCGGTCAGATCAGCCTGGGGCATGCCGCCTTTTACGGGATCGGCGCGTATTGTACGGCCCTGCTGGCCAAAATCGGGATGCCGCTGCCGCTGACTTTACTGGCCGGAACGATCCTGGCCGGCGGTGTCGGGCTCATCGTCGGTTTAACCAGCCTGCGGGTTCGGGACGATTTTCTGGCCATTACGACCATGGGCGTCGGGTTTCTTTTTGTCGGGATCGTACGCCAGCAGGATCTGCTTGGGGGAGAGATGGGCATCTCCGCCATCCCGTCCTCCGGTCTGGGAAAAATCGGCTTTCTCCTGCTCGTGCTGGTTTTCGTGGTGCTGGTGACGATCTGGAACCTGTTTGTCAAAAAATCCTGGATGGGATTTGCCTTTGATGCCGTGGCCGACGACGAGGACACGGCGCGCCTGCTCAGCGTGGATGTGGCCGCGTATAAACTGGCCGCCTTTGCCATGGGAACCGCCCTGGCCGGGCTGGCCGGCGGGTTATACGTTTATTTTGCCCGTTTTATCGTTCCCGATGATTTCGGATTCATTATGTCCATAAGTATCCTTTCGATGGTGGCCGTAGGAGGGATCGGCTCGGTCGCCGGTGTGTTGTCAGCCACGATTATTTTAACTCTTATGCCGGAATTTTTCCGGTTTGTCAGCGATTATAAACTCCTTATTTATGGCGCTTTGCTCTTTTTCGTCATGCGGTTTGCGCCCGGCGGGATGGCCGGGTTTGTACGTCGTCTTTTTTTAAGTGCCCGTAGCAGCAGTGGGGCCGGCCCATGACAGCACTGTTGGAGATTCAGGACGTCGGCGTGCAGTTCGGCGGCGTCCGGGCACTGACGAATGTCGGCTTTTCAGTGGCAACCGGCGAGTTCCTGAGTTTAATCGGTCCCAACGGGGCCGGCAAAACCACGCTGGTACGGGGGATCACCGGCGTCATCCGACTACAGCAGGGACGGATTGTTTTTGCCGGCAGGGATATTTCTGCCTGGCCGGTTCACCGTCGCATCCGGGCGGGCCTGGCCATGACCCACCAGATCGTCCGGCCGTTTCATTCGATGACGGTGCTTGATAACGTGGCCCTGCCTGCCGGACATGAAAACATCGGCAATGTGGTCAAAGCCCTGCTGCGCCTCAATCGATCCCCGGCCCGAAAAAAGGCGCTGGAGCTGCTGTCGCTGGTGGAAATCGTCGATGTCGCCCATCAATCGGTTCGTGGGTTGCCATTGGGCGTAGTCAAACGCCTTGAGCTGGCCCGGGCCCTGGCGCTGGAACCTCAACTGCTTCTCCTTGACGAACCGCTGGCCGGGCTCAACAGCCAGGAAGCCGCCCGGCTGGCCGACATGATCACCGGGATCAATCGACAAGGAGTTACCATTATGATGATTGAACACAATCTGGGAGAGGTCCTGCGGGTCAGCCGCCGGCTGGTCGTTTTAGACAATGGCCGCAAGATCGCCGATGGGGATCCGGATACGGTCATGGCCGATCCGGTGGTCCGGTCGGCGTATGTCGGGAAGGAAAAACAAGATGCTGCACCTTGAGGGACTGGGTTGTGGATACCGGGATATGCAGGCCGTGCATGATCTTGATCTTAACGTGGAAGCGGGAAGCATCACGGCCCTGCTGGGGGCCAATGGCGCGGGAAAATCCTCGACCCTGATGTGCATCGCCGGGCACGTGGAGATTAAAACGGGAAGAATTATTTATCAAAAGAGCGATATCTCGGATTCGACGCCCATGTCCCGGGTCCGGTCGGGGATTGCCGTGGTGCCGGAGGGTCGGCGCCTTTTTCCCCGGTTGTCGGTTAAAGAAAACCTGGTCGTCGGCGGTTACGTGCGTCCCAAGCAGCGATCCGACGGCGGGATGGCAAAAGTCATGGATCTGTTTCCCCGGCTGAAGGATCGGCTGGGCCAGACCGCCGGCGCTTTGTCAGGCGGCGAGCAACAGATGCTGGCCATCGGCCGGGCCTTGATGTCCGAGCCGGAACTGCTGCTCGTAGATGAACTTTCCCTGGGATTAATGCCCAAGATGGTTGATATCTGCTATGATGCCATTACCGCGCTGAACCGGGCCGGAATGACGATTATCCTGGTGGAACAGAATACCCACCGCGCGCTTGAAGCCGCCAGCCAGGTCTGCGTGCTTGAATCGGGCCATGCAGTCTGGAAGGGAAGCGCCGGGGAGGCCGCAGGTAATCAGGAGATGATCAACGCCTTTCTGGGCATCCGATGAGAAACGCCGACCTCATCACTTCCGTCCGGCCGGCCTTCCCAACCAACAAAAACGATGGCTACTTTACCGTCAATACCGGACACGGCGCCCGCAGGATTATATACTGGGCGTTGGATCCGAACAGCATTTTACCTACTTTCGACCGTTTCTTAACGCCGATGATAATCTCGTCAACCTGGTTTTTTTCTGCCAGGGAAACAATATCTTCGCCCGGTGTCAGGCCCTGAACCGAAAAAATCGTTTTACAGGGAATTCCCTCTTTTTTCATCTCGGCTTCAACATGCTCAAGGGACCTTTCCGCTCGCTCAAACGCTTCCCGGGGCACTTCCCGCCCGCCTTTCATGGACGTTACGATGATCAATCGGGCGTCAAATGCCCGGGCATGCTTCCTGGCAAGTTCCAACGCATGATCAGCCACGTTTGACTTTTCATATCCGACTAAAATTTTCATATTCCCCCACATTTTTTATAGAGAACGCAACTTTCTGACCGGCTAACTCTTTTATCAGCGCCGGCAATGAAACACAATCTAAAAAAAATCAGGCGATCTGCCGAACCGTATAGATGACAATAGAGAAGCGCGTGCTTGAATCGAACAGGCGATGTTGAATTAGCGCCGGGAAAAGGGAACCAAATTTTTAAAATTGAACGAAGAGGGTATGAATAGACATTGGGATGCCTGGAAGCCGGAAGACTTATAACGCCTCGCAGTCTCCCGGCACCCGGACTTTACAACATCATCGCTTTCAGACTTTATTAAATCAGATCACATCCAGCGCACGGCAGTCTTCAGGTTTCCAGCTCACGCGCACATCCTCACCTACGGCCAGCAGCCGGTCTTCCGAGTCATTCGGCATCTTAATGATAAACTCATCGTTGCCGGCAACGGTCATCCGGCAGCGGATGTGGTCGCCGAGATAGATCAGCTTCTGCACATGCCCGGCGATGGTGAACGGCACCTTCGACTCATCCGGGTTAACGATAACCCGTTCGGGCCGGACGGAAAGCATGGTGCTCTCGCCGACCTTTCCAACCTTGATGGCCGCCGCCGACACTTTCTCGCCGCTCTCCAGAGTCACGTCGGCCAGGCCGTCATGAAGGGTATCGATGGTGCCGGTAAGCGTATTGTTCTCGCCGATGAACTGCGCCACAAAACTATTTTCGGGCCGTTCGTACAAATCGTCCGGCGATGCCGCCTGCTGGATAATTCCGTCGTTAAATACGCAAATCCGATCCGACATGGTCAGCGCCTCGGACTGGTCGTGGGTAACGTAAACCACACTGACGCCGAGCTGCTCGTGGATATTCTTGATTTCATATTGCATCTGCTCACGCAGCTGCTTGTCCAGCGCGCCCAGGGGTTCGTCCATCAATACCAGTTCGGCATCAAACACCAGCGCGCGGGCCAGCGCAATCCGCTGCTGCTGACCGCCGGAGAGCTGTGCCGGACGCCGGTCACCAAATTCTCCCATCTCTACCATATCGAGCACGTGCTGAACTTTCTCATCAATTTTCGCCTTTTCCATTTTCCGTACTTCCAGCGGAAAGGCCAGGTTTTGTGCCACCGTCATATGTGGAAAGAGGGCGTAGTTCTGGAATACCATGCCGATGCCCCGCTTGTGGGGCGGGATATTGTTGATGGAGCGGCCATCGAACATGATTTCGCCCTGGGTGGCCGGTTCAAACCCGGCCAGCATCATCAGGCAGGTGGTCTTGCCGGACCCGGAGGGTCCCAGCATGGTAACGAATTCACCTCTTCCAATATCCAGGTTAAGGTCTTTGACCACCAGTTTAATACCGTCGTAGCTCTTTTGAACATTCTTAAAACTAACATGAACATCGTCTGTTTTCATGGTATATTTGCTCCCGTATTTTCAATGCGGCTGGACGGGCTTTCCATCCGGCCAACCCATCTGCTTTCGAATTATTTCAAAACAGGTTAAAAGGCGCCAAATTTACATCGCGCAGCAATTTTTTTCAGACCGGGCTATTGAGTTTTTCATTTCGCTTCCTTAACATTTCAAGGGTCAGCATCAGCATCGCAGCGAGAACGATGAGTGCCGTCGCCACTGCCAGAAACGTCGGACTGAGATGCTCACGGATACCGGAAAACATCTGACGCGGAAGTGTTCTGTGAGAAGGTCCCGCGACAAAGAGGACCACAACGACTTCGTCGAGAGAAATCGCAAATGCGAACAAGGCCCCGGAGACAACACCGGGAATGATATTCGGCAAAACAATTTTGAAAAAAACGCGTACCGGCGAAGCCCCCAGGTTTGCCCCGGCACGGATCAGGCTGTAGTCAAACCCCTGCAATGTTGCACTCACCGTGATCAGCACAAAGGGCATCCCCAAAATCGTATGCGCCAGGATAATCCCGATGTAGGTGTCGTTTAACCCGATACGGGCGTAAAACAGGTAAACGGCCAGGGCGGTTATTACCAGCGGGACCACCATCGGAGAAATCAGCAGGGCAACCAGCAACTGCTTGCCGGGAAAGTCCGTCCGGTTGATCCCGACGGCAGCGATGGTACCAAGGATCGTTGCCAGGGTCGCAGCGGAAACACCGATAATAAAGCTGTTTTTAACCGCGACGGCCCAGCGGCCCGTGGCCAGGAATTCGTGGTACCATCTCAAACTGAGCCCCTGAAGCGGGTAATGAAGAAACTCGCCCGCATTAAAGGAGAGGGGTATAATTGTCAGAATAGGAAAAAGAAGAAAGATAAAGATTACGCCGCAGATAACCCGGAAGGCGTAATACCAGATGCGCTCTCCGGTAGAAGCATGAATCGGCAGTGCCATAGTAACCTCCCAAGTCTAATTGAGTTTAATATTGGTGATACTGACGTGTTTACCGAGGATTAAATACAAAGAACCGGTAATCAACAGCAGCATCAGGCCCAACGCAGACGCCATGCTCCAGTTCACCCGTTCGTTGACAAAAAATGCAACGAAATAGCTCAGCATCTGGTCCTTTGGCCCACCGACAAGTGCCGGTGTAATATAGTAGCCAAGCGCTTGAATAAACACCATCAGGCAACCGGCACCGATGCCGGGCTTGGTCTGCGGGACATAAACACGGAAAAAGGCCACGATGGAAGTTGCGCCCAGCGATCGGGCGGCACGGACGTAATAGCTCGGAATACCGCTCATGACACTGAACAGGGGCAGCACCATGAAAGGAAGCAGCACATGGGTCATGGCAATGTAGACACCGATTCGGTTAAAGACCAGGTCGAGCGGCTGGGAAATCAGACCGGCCCACATGAGGATGCTGTTTACGACGCCTTTATTCTGCAAAACCAATATCCAGGAGAGCGTCCGGACCAAAAGCGATGTCCAGAACACGAGCATCAGGCCGATCATCATCAGATTGCGCACACGGGTGGTGGCATTGGCCATAATGTATGCAAATGGAAACCCGATGACCAGGCAGAGGACGGTGACAAATATACTGATGTAGATCGTTCTCCCGATTATCGAGACGTATATTGCCTGCTCATCCGGAACATGGGTAATGTTATTCTTGTCATCGTATCTGAGGTCGAGGGTAGCCAGCAGGTAGATCAGTGTCGTATTCTTCAGCCCCCGCTGAAGCACCGTCCAGTAACGGGGATCCCCCCATTTTTTATCCAGCTTAATCAGGGCTTCCTTATAGGGCGGCCCCTTAAGTTTTCTAAGTTTTCGACCGGTTTTTGATAACAGGCTGTGAAACCCCACCAGATCGAAATTCAGGCGGCGTCCGGCCTTGGCCAGTGTTCGATTGGGATAGGCGACTTTCATATCTTCGACAATCGCGGTATAGACTGGCTCGTCCGGCAGGCCCTTGCCTGACCAGTGCTCGATTGCCCTGGCCGTGTGGGGCATAATTTCGCGCATTTGAGAGTTATCGATGCTTTTATAGAGCATCAAACCAATCGGGATGAAATAGAAGATGAGCATGAGCACAAATAGCGGCGTGATGAGGCCAACCGCCTCAATTTTTTTCCGCCGTTCAGTCCGGCGCAGCTTCTTGAGAAGACTTGTTCCGCTTACCGCTTCTTCAACCATCATTCTCCTCCAGAGTTTTTAGATTGACCCGGTTTGAATGATCCGAATTTCACGTTGAAAATTTTAGGAATGAGGGAAGGGGAAGTGGGCAGCTTTGATAGCAACGCGCCTACTTCCCCCGTTATATATCTTACACACCGGCCGGATCGGTCGGCCGAAAGCGTGATGAAATCCCGCTATTTCGCAACCCAGACCTGAAACCGTTTCTCCAGGCTTTCACTGTTCTCAAGCCAGAATTCAACGTTGGTTAATACGGCGTTATCCAGGTGGCCCATGGCCGTCGGAATATTTTCCAGCATTTTCGGGGCAATGCTTTTGCCCGTTCCCTTGGCGGTCCAGCCATAGGCAATTTTGTTAAAGAAAACGGCCTGACGGTCGGGCCGCATCGCAAGAGAGATAAACTTGTACGCCGCGTCCAGGTGTTTAGACCCCTTGACAATTGTCCAGTAATCCATCGAATAGATATTTCCGTCCCAGACAATTTTAAAGTTACTGCCTTCTTCCTGGTTAACCCGATAAATCCAGGCGTTGTAGGCCATGCTCATGGCGACGTCTCCTGCAGCCAGTCGCTGCTGGGGCTCAGCACCGGCTTTCCACCAGAGAATATGCGGTTTCAGTTCGTCGAGTTTCTTAAACGCCCGGTTTACGCCTTCCTTGGTTGATAATACCTTGTAGATATCCGCCGGTGCCACGCCATCGGCAAGCAGTGCCACTTCAAGCGTCATCTTGGAACCCCGGCGCATGCCTCGTTTACCCGGCCATTTCTTGACGTTCCAGAAATCAGCCCAGTTTTTCGGGCCGTCTTTAATGGCATTGGCATCATAGGCAAAGACCGTGGACCAGATTAATACACCGGCACCGCATTCGGCGGCCGCCCCGTCAACCAGTTTGTCTTTGTCGGTGATTTTGGACCAGTCCAGCTCCTCGAATAATCCTTCATCGCACCCCTGAAATGCTTCGGGTGCTTCTACCTGAACCACATCCCAGGTGGTGTTGCCGGTCTGGACCATGGCCCGGATTTTCGCCATTTCGCCATTCCATTCGTCTTCCGTGACCTTGATCCCGGTTTCTTTTGTGAATGGGTCAAAGTAGGCAATTTTGTGTGCGGCCTGGGTAGTGCCGCCCCACCCTACAATTGTCAAATTATCGGCAGTTACCGGGGGTGTTATTCCGACCATTGCCACTACCGCAAGTGCGCTTAAAAAAATTAAAAATACAGACGGTTTCCTTTTCATCGAATTTCCTCCTTTTTGGGTTATAATGAACGCTACTGCAGCTTTGTACCACCTCTCCGAATGAGTTTGTTTTGATATTTAAAGATATCGGACCGATAAAATACCTCTTCATATTCAATGACCGTTCCGTCCTTCAGGTAGGCAGTTCTTTGATTGAACAAAATCGGTGCGCCCGCTTCCAGTTCAAGCCACCGCGCACTTGTTCTATCAACCCCTGCCGCTTCTATCACTTCGAACGCTTCGTATAATTCAAGCCGGTAATTATCTTCCAGTGTCCGATACAGCGACGCTTCGGAAAAATCGATCACTTCAATTTTTTCAATCGGGTCGTAGGGCAGATAGCATTTGATATGGGCAAAGGGATGGTCATCGGCATAGCGGACTCTTTCAAGGTAAAATATTTTTTCTGTTCCATCCGGTCTTAATTTCAATTTTTCACAAATTTTGCCGGAGGGAAGCGATACCATGGATGCGATCACTTTTGTCTTGAGTACGTAATTTTTCAGCAGAAATACTTCGCTGGTACTGTTCAGTGATCCCACCATATGATCGGTGGTTGGTCTGGAGACGAAGGTCCCCTTTCCCTGCTCTTTTCTGACCATCCCCTGGGCAACCAGCCGGTTAATCGCTTCCCGGACGGTGAGCCGGGAAACATGATAGATTTCTACCAGTTCTCTTTCAGATGGAAGAAGCTGGCCGACCGCATAATCCCCGGCTACAATTTTCTTCCTCAAATCCATCTCGATTTTAAAATATAAAGGGGTGTTGATTCCCATGGGAACCTCTGTAAGAATACCGACTGGTACTGATATCCGGTCATTAGGATATACTAACGACCCGCTATTGTCAAGCAATATTCTACACACCAGATAACTATCTGGTTTATTAATATTAATTTCGATAGTGGCTTATTTGTCGGCGGTTGTCGCCTGCGGGTAATCCTCGAACAGATAGGGCCCGTTAATTGTACGCACATAAACGGTATGGGTCACCAGATCCCTTTGGGGAGTCCAGTAGTGCAACTGGTACCCGGGGTCGGTCAGGGTAAATTCGGATTCGTTTTTCAGCGTCAGATCGAGGACCAGTTCCATTCCCGTACTCGGGGCCGTGCTTACGACGGTTCCACGCCACCTGATATTGGCCTGTAAATGAATATGTCCACAAATAATGCGTTCGATATTCGTATATTTCTGAACAACATTTCCAAGTCGGTCGGCCCCCGCAAAGCCATCCACATCGGTTTCAAGAACACCGCACTTAACCGGTGGATGATGCATGAAAATGGCCGTTGGTTTTTCTTTATCTTCGGACAACCGCGCATCCAGCCATGCCGCCCGAACCTCGCAGATTTCACCACCCGGGCCGTTTGGCACCGTGCTGTCGATACCGATCAAACGGACATCATAGCTGTCAATCACGTAATGAATAAACGCATTCACCCTTGAGGGGCAGGCGTTTCCGCCAAAAACAGACCAGAGCGCGGATCGATCGTCGTGGTTGCCGGGCACCACGTAAAAAGGTATGTGCAGCTTACTTAGAATTTTTCCCGCCCGCCGGACCTCTTCCACCCGGCCGTTCATGGCAATATCTCCGGTGATAATCACGACATCCGGCGTTGGGGTCATCTGGTTGATATGGTCCACACAGCGGGCCAGGTTTTCCGCCATCGGCGCAATGCCGTATGTTTTTTTACCGGGGGCGGCGATGTGGGTATCGCTGATCTGTGCGATGAGCATATTTTCCTCTACAGTGGTTATTCCCTGAACGGTTTTTCAATACCAAACAATTCACATACTATTGAATAATATCCCTCAAATGACAACAGCATTTTATCAATATTGACCCTGTCTTGAGCCGTATGTGCATAGCGTAGTTCCATCGCTGAATATCCGATGGTGGGAATACCCAGAATACCTTTACTCATGCTGCCATCCGTTCCGCCTTCCCAATAGTCAAATACGGGTTCTTGTCCAATCCGCTTTAATGCGCGCACGGTTTTCTGAACAAACGGATCGTCCGCAGGCGTAATCCAGGGGGGTAAATGTTTTTGTACAGATTTTCGGTATCCGGTGTAAGATTTTTCATCGATTTCTCTGATTTTGACAGAAACCTTAAGCTCAGGGTCATCCATTTTTAATTCATCGATAATTTTTTGATACCTGGTAACCATATCATCAACATGTTCGTGAGGGAAATATCTTTGATCGATGGATATTTCACATTCATCAGGAATGATGCTATATCCGGCGGGCCTGCTGACAATATTGGTGACGGCAAAGCACCTTTCCCCCAACACGGGGTGGATATAATCATCTTTGCCCATTTCGTTAAATATCTTTTCCAGAATTGGAACCATTTTCTGGATCGAATTAATCCCGGCGTGCGGCCGTGAGGAATGGGATGTTTTTCCCTTTGTGGTCAAAACCAGCTCCACTTTCCCACGATGACCCAGCATCAGATTCAGATTCGTCGGTTCACATAAAAAAACGATATCACACCCTATATCCCTGTTGCGGAATGTATTTTTAAACAGGAATTCCATGCCGAACATTTCTGCAGCCTCTTCATGAACGACCGCCGAGAAAATCAAGTCACCGGGTAAGGTCACCCCCTTATTTTTCAAATCATTTACAAGCTTCATTGTGTATAATTGAACAGACAGCCCGCCTTTTAAATCAGAAGCACCCCGTCCGCGGATATTTCCTTTTTCATCAATCTCTGCGCCAAAGGGATCATATCCCTCCCAGTTTTCAAGATCTCCGGAGGGAACTACATCCAGGTGGCCATTCAGCATAATATTTGGTCCTTTATCTTCTCCCCTTATAATACCTATCACATTGCCTATATCATCAATGAAGGCATCATCAATATTTATTTCTTTAAGCTTTTCAAGAACTATTTTTGATAGTTCCCCTTCATCCCCTGTCAAGGAAGGTATTCTTATAATTTCCTGTGTAAATCTGACTAATTCGTTTCTCATATTTTCTATAATTCTTAGCATAAAATATCTCCTTACCATTAAAACATTTACCGATTATGTATTATCCGCAGCAATTCTTAAGAATATCCTCTACAACCTCAGGGTATTTTGGTAAAAATTTTTGCGGCTTCGTATCTGAATTTAATATTGTCGATTATCAGTCTAAGAACAAAAAAACACGCAGCTCCTAAACGACAGGCTGCATGATAGTCTTTTAGTGTGCACAACATTGTTAAATTATGACTACGAATCTTATACAATCAGGAACAATTAAGTTATTCGGCTATCTTTGTGTATGTTCCATTAAACCTTCGTCTCTTTGATCCCCATGTATGGAAAGACTGTTTCTATGTCAAAAAGCAGATCGAAAAACCTACAGTAACTTCCCTGTGCAGGATAACAATATTTTTGGTGCTACGGCGTAACGGCTACCAGCTGAAAGCCGAATCAAATTCTTCAGGCTACTGGTAAAATTCAGACAAGATCTGTTGATAGCGTTGTCCAGTGCGGAGAGCGCCCGCTCCGGACAACGCAGTTTTCGAGGCAAAACAGCTACTCTTGTACGTAGCCGTGGGATTTGTTGTAGGGCTTTAACAGTTTATCGGCTTTTTCCTGAGCTATTGTAAGTGCTTCTCCGACGCTTTGCTTTCCAAGTATCACAGATTGTATTGCATTGGTCATTGGCCGGCCGACAGCTTCCGTATTATATGTCGAGTACCAGGGATGGGTGTACTTAAGCTGGTTTAAAGCAACAGACGCATCAGGATGGGCTTTCATGAATTCTTTCATTTCAGGCAGATCATAAGAACTTTTACGCGGAGAGAAGTAACCACTTGTGCGACTCCATTCGGCAAGCTGTTTTGGTGCTGTTATCCAGGACGCAAATTTCCAGGCAGCCGCACGCTGATTTGGTTTGAGTCCTTTGAAGATTATCATTGAAGCACCCCCAACAGGAACGGCGTTGCGTACGTTTCGTGGGACAAATCCTACTCGATAATCAAATTTGACATTATTTCGAACGTTGGTTAATGCACCGGTACTGACAATCATCATCGATGTCCGGCCAGCAAAAAAATTCGTGCTAACCTGCCCAGCGGAAGTAATGCTTTTGGGCATGATACCGTACTTGTGAACAAGATCGCTCCAGAACTGTAAGGCGCCACGGGTGGTTGGGGAGCTATAATAGACCTCACCCGGGTATTCCGCATTGAAGTACTGGCCGCCATTGGACATGACAAAAGCCTGTAGAATCCAATTCCCATAGGAACTAGCCAGTGGTAGCATGAGACCGTAACGGGTGGTCTCATCCCCGTCTTTCTTGATCAGCTTCTTTCCGGCCGCGACTAATTCCTCCCAGTTTTCTGGCAGGTTATCCGGGTCCAGCCCCACTTCGCGAAAGTGATCAGCGTTTACGTAGAGAATCGGCGTAGAATTCTGAAACGGAATGGCGTAGAGCTTTCCGTTAACGCTCGCATTGGCATGCACTCCAGGCCAGAAATCATTCAGGAACTCTGCCTCGGGAATATCCAGAAAATCCCCGATGGCCTCGATCTGGTCTTCCTCCACGAATTCATGGATCATATTCGCCGACATCATGGAGATGGCCGGTGGGTTCCCGGCCTTCACCGCGGCCGACACTTTAATCTTGGTTTCCGCATAGCTTCCCGTGTAGCTGGCAACCACTTTTACTTCATTTTGTGATTTATTGTATCGATCAACCATTTGGCCCATTTTGCGGGCCAGGGGACCCTGTACAGAGGTTGCAAAGTAGTAGTTAATTTTCTCAGCTGCGAATCCCTGTGGTACACCGACCAACAATGAAACGGATATAAAAACACCCAGTGTAATACCGACAATTATGCTGACTTTATTCTTCAAGTTTTTCATTCTGCCATCCTTTCAATTGGGTTTATTCAATGATTATTAATCATGCTGCCCATGCCGTATTTTTTACCATACACGTTTCCTCCTTTCTATTTGAGCCCTGAAAACATAAAACTATTAACGAATTGTTTCTGAAAGGCTAAAAATGCGATCATCAATGGCAACATAACGAGCAGCGTCCCTGCTGCAATCAACCCCCATTCAGCGCCCCCCTCAGCCCCGCGAGTAAAACTGGCCAGTCCGACTGTTAACGTGCGTGTTTCCGGAGAGTCGGTGACCATCAAGGGCCAGAGAAATTCGTTCCAATGCCCAACCACGCTGACAATACTGAAGGCGATCAGTGCCGGTTTTGCCAGAGGAAGAAGGACATGACGTAAGACCTGGAACCAGGAGGCGCCGTCAATAACAGCGGCATCTTCAAAGTCTTGAGGGATGGATTTAAAGGTCTGGCGCAATAAAAACGTGCCGAAAGCGGATGCAAAGTAGGGTGCCATAACGGCTATCAAGGTGTCATTTAATCCCAGTGCAGTTATTGTTTTTAAGTTGGGAACGATCAGAATAGGGGGAACAATCAATAATTGTAACAGGTAAAGGTAGAACAAAAAATTTTTAAACGGAAAGTGAAGCCGTGCAAACGCATACGCCGTAAAGGTGATGGTTATTAACTGAACCACGAGGATACCAAGTACGACCGTGATGGAGTTTATGTAATAGGTAACAAAGCGCGTGCTTTCCCAGGCTAACCGAAAATTATCTAGTGTGGGAACAAAGTTGGGAAAAAGAGATGCCATATCGAGGCCGCCAAAATTCTGCGGTCGAAAAGAAGCGATCAGCATCCATAAAAAAGGGGCCGACCAGAGGATGGTGATGAGGCTGATAATTACGTAAAATTCAAACGTGGCGATATATTTTTTAAGATTCATAGTGTATCCCCCGCTCCATGGTGCGTATACTGAAAAAAGAAAGGGCCAGTAAGAATAGTACGGAAAGGACTGTTGCGGACGAAGCTTTGGCAAGATCATTGTATTCATTGGCGTTTTTAAAAATATAAAATAGAACCAGGTTGGTCGATTCTATCGGACCGCCGTTGGTCATCAAAATAACATGATCTACAAGTGTGAACACATGGATCATGGCAATAACAAATACGAAGGCAATGGTAGGCCCAAGCAAAGGCAGCGTCACATAACGGGTACGATGCCACCAGTTCGCGCCTTCCAGCG
>QNYZ01000023.1 GCA_003973265.1 Deltaproteobacteria bacterium
TATATATTGCGCATTCAATTTCATTTTTCTTGGAATTACATCCATTGCTATTCAATCAACCGGGTGAAATAAAGTCAGATTTGCTCTTTTTTCCATTTCAATCCTCGGTAGCTGGTGGTGATTATAATATATGGGTATATTCAATATCTATTCCGAATCTATTCCGACGAATCTATTCCGACGAATCTTATGCAATAAATATGCCATTTATACATTCAGATCCGCCCCGGCAAATGTTTCTATTGGCACTAAGCCCCCTTTCTGATATATCTGGCGAGTCATGGTTGCCATGTATATAGCAAATATCAGGCCAGTTCAAGAGGTTATTTCCGTTTTTTCCCTGTTTCGATTTTCCCATGGCGCAGTAATTTTATTGCGTTCATTTCAACATCGATATCTATTCCTTTAGATCAAAGCAAAAACAGCCTCACCGACCATAACCTGAATTACATATATATTGCGCATTCAATTTCATTTTTCTTGGAATTACATCCATTGCTATTCAATCAACCGGGTGAAATAAAGTCAGACAGAGACGGCAAAGAGAGACAGGTGGGAACAGATCTTACTTGTAAGGTAAGGTTATCACGTCGTTTCTTAATTCAGACATAATTTCCAGCCATTAAGAACACCCCTTGCGACAATTATTTTCCTGGACGGGCCATTTGCCCCAGGCCATAGGCCAAACCCCCCAGCAGCAATGACAGCACGGGTGCCAGCAATAACGCGCCCAGGAGCCATTCCCAGATCCGTTCCAGCGCCTGGTGCCCGAGGGTATTCACCGATAATTCCGTTAAAAAATAACCGTGGCGCATAAAAAAACCGGCCTCGATACAAAGCGCTGGAACAACCGGCGGCATGCATAATTGACTGGCCGCCAATGCCGCCGCTTTATTGAGCCGGAAAAACCCGGCGGCCAGGAGGATGGTGACCGTATGGAGCGCAACCAGCGGCAGGGTGCCTAAAAATACGCCCAGGGCCACGGCCCAGGCCAGCTTGACCGGGGTCAGATTTTCGGTTAACAGGGCCCGGATGGATTGCAATGGATGCCAGATCGATACTTTCTGCCCCTGGCGTTTTTCATCATCGACCACTTTACGGTGGGGAATCGGGGTAATGGAGCGCATGATCCAGTGGATATGCAGGGCGGCCCCGGCAATTTTCTGCCCCAGTCCGGGGCCGAATGTTTTTCCTTCATGCGTGATACCAAAGGGCGTTTCAAGGGACACCTGCCGAATCGGTATACCGGCCCAGGCGGCTTTGACAAGTATTTCGGCATCCAGACCGACGCAACGCCTCCGGATCTTCAGGCAATCAAACACCCACAACGGGTATACCCGCACCGGGCAGCCGGGATCGTCAAGGTGAACCCCGGTCTGGAGGCGGAATAGAAATGTCGCGCCCCAGCGTCTGATTCGTTGAGATGCCGGCAGGTAATCGGCCGGAGACTTTCGGTGGCCAATAATAACGGCGTCGGGGTGATTCTTCGTATGGTTTGACAACCGCTCGAAATCGGCCGGACTCATCACGTTTTCCGGATCGCAAACCAGGATGTGCGTTTTGTTCAGCCGGCGGGCTTCCCGAACAGCGGTCTGAAACATGGTCCGGCGATCTTTGCGGGAAGATCGAACCGTTAATACCGTCCTGCCGTATCCGCCCGAAAGACACTCTTCCCCCCGGGACGAATAAACAAGCATCATCCGGATACCCGCATCCTGGAGACGTCGAACCGTCGTCTCGATTCCGGGCGCAGGTATTTCGATAAAAACGACCCCGATAAGCCGGATACGCTCAGACACCGCTCCGGTCATGGGGTGTTACCGGTTAAAGCCGTCCTCCCTGCCGAATCGAGGCATTTTTCGACCAGTTCGATCATATTTATCGTTTCAATTCCGTTGAACCGCACCTTTCCGGCAGTATCCAGGTC
This sequence comes from Deltaproteobacteria bacterium, assembly GCA_003973265.1. GTDB lineage: Bacteria > Desulfobacterota > Desulfobacteria > Desulfobacterales > QNYZ01 > QNYZ01. Next base: position 1,928 of record QNYZ01000023.1, read on the forward strand.
AAGATGGCCATAAACCGTCTCGGATCGATCCGGATGATTCTCCAGCATAAAGAATATGGCCCCCGGAAGCCCTTTCCGGCTGTCACGCATAAAGGGGGGGGCACCCAGGTCACATACACCGCAAAGGACCGTACCCGCATCGCCGGACAGGATATTTTCCAGTGCAACCCGAATGCAGGTTATATCCGTCAATCCCGCATCATTTACAATACAGGACGGCCCGGTGAGGCCGAAGACAATAGCGGCTTCACCCAGCATGCAACTGGGCAGAGTATAGGCAAACAGTGACGGGCTGGGCGATTGGCCGGAATCTGCGCACAGGGTATCGAAAAAGGCACGATCGGTATGAAGACAGCCGTAAACCGTTCCGGCCAGGATGCCGATGGATCGTTTTTGCGACCACTCAAAACAGCCGGCATCCTTTAACGCCATGGCCATGGCGGACAGGCCCAGGCGGGAAAGGTCATCCATGCGGCCGAATCGGGGCATGGGGTCAGGAAAAGCCATTTCACGGGTGACTGCCGGCATGGGACCCGTGGAGACCGAAAAACCGGCCGGGCGCCGTCCGGCACCGATACCGTCTGCTGTCAACCACCCGATGCCGGTAATCGTCGCGATCATGCGGCCGCCCCGATAACCAGCGCACCGTTGACCCCGCCAAAACCGGAATTTGTGCTTAACATATACCGGCTTTCAGACGGTTTCGCCGACATGCTGACCCTGTCGCCGACCCCCTGTGCGGCCACCTGGAAGCCTGTCGTGGGCGGAATCATCTTCCGGCGCAGGGATTCGAGGCCAATCACCGTTTCAATCCCGCCGGCGGCACCCAGGGTATGCCCGATGGCGCCCTTGATGGAAAAGACGTTCAGGGGCCGCTGGCCGAAAACCGCGTCAAAGGCGATCATTTCCATCTGGTCGTTATAAATGGTACCGGTGCCATGGGCATTGACGGCATGGATATCGTCCGGCGACAGGCCGGCGACCCCAAGGGCCTGGTGAATGGCCTGGATCAGGCCCTTTCCGTTTCGGTCCGGCGCGGTCATATGGGTGGCGTCATTGGATGCGCCCCAGCCCAGAATGCGCCCCAGCAGCGGGCGCCCATGGCGCCGGGCGCATTCTCCGGACATCAGTGTCACGGCCGCGGCGCCCTCTCCCAGGCTCAGCCCCTGCCGGTGCCGGTCAAACGGGCGGCAGGGCCCCGGCGACAAGGCTTTCAGAGCAGAAAAACCGGATAGCACGAAATCGGTAACCAGGTCCGCGCAGATCACCACCACCGAGTCTGCCAGCCCGGTCGCGATGAGGGCAGCCGCTTTTCCCACGGCCAAAGTACCGGACGCACAGGCCGCGCTGATATTCAGCATCGGGCCGGATATGTCCAGGCGGCGGGAAACGTGATGAGCGATTGAAGCCAGAAGCAGATCCTCGCTGTCGATGGTTTCCCCAAGACGGCGGCGTTCGAAAAAATCGATTCCGGCCTTGGTGGTGGCCGTGATCAACCGGGACGCCGGCGGCACGGCGGAAAACGGGGCAAGCACCCGGTCGATCAATGAAAACACGCGGGAATGACGGCGGGATGAAGTCAGATCATCGATACGGGCGGCCACCCGTAATTTCCCGCTGAAAGGGGCGGAAAAACCATTCACAGGCCGAATGGCCGATCGGTTGTTGATGAGCCCGTCCCAGGTGGACTGGCGGCTGTCACCCAGGGCGGTGGTGCATGCTGCGTCGGTGATCCAGACAGCCTGTCTTTTCAGTTGAGCCTGTTGCCGATTCGATGCCAATGATCACCGCCGGAAAAAGATTCCGGGGATACATCCCCGGAACAGGGTTGTGTAAGTTCTCAGATCGAAGCTGCAGAACAGCGATCTGAATGGTGTTAGGTCATTACTTAACCGATACAACTGTTTCGTCAACGCCAAACACCACTTTCATCCGGCGCATACGGTTTCTCCAATAGATCCATTCATCCGCTTCCAGGCTCGGCGTCTGGTGTACGGCCGGATATCCCAGCGCAATTCTGACACCCGCCTTGCTCATTCCCCGCAGGGCTTTTCCCTGTCGGATCCCTTTTAGATCGATCCCGGAAAGCCCCTGTAACGACACCGGCTGGTAAGACGAGATCAAATCGAGATATTCCCGGATTGAAAACGGCATGTTGCGCCGGTTATACTCAAAAAGTACCCGCTGGCGGCTGTCCTGGGTCACAAACGCAAACCCCTTTTTCCAGCGCCCCACAACGATGGGGGTATTGACAGGAATCACGCGATGCCCGCCCCCCGGCCCCACCCAGTTCGCATAGCTCGCTTTTAATACGCCATGACTACGCCGGGTATGAATATTATTTTTTAAATACCGGACCTGTCGCGGGGCACAGGCGGTACAGACCATGCCGATCGCCGCCAGGACCATCACCGACATCATTATCCTTCGAGAAATCATATCGGAATCCTTTGAAATGAGATTGATTAAGCGGACCTTAATTTACCGGACTGAAATCACTTTTCCCTTTTCGTTGAACGTGACCGCACTCCGGCGCCACCGATCCTTCCAGTAAATCCAGATATTTTCTTCCAGGGACGGCGTCTGGTGGGTGGCCGGATATCCCAGCGCAATTTTAACACCCGTTTTGGTCATGCCCCGCAGCGCCTTTCCGACTTTAATCCCTTTCCGGTCAACCTTGGACAACCCGGACAGCCTGGTTTGAGTCTTCGCGGTAATCAGGTCGATATATTCCGGTATCGTAAAATCCATATTCCGGCGGTTGTATTCAAAATATATTTTCTGGCCCTTATCCTGGGTGATCAGGGCAAACCCCCGCCGCCAGCGTTCAACAGTAACCGGCGTATTCACCGGAATAATCTGATGGCCGGCGCCGGGATTGATCCAGTTGGCATAGCTGGCCTTTAATTCCCCCCGGTTACTGCGCTGGGTATGGATATTGTTGCTCAGGTAGCGAACGTTTCCGCAAAACCCCGTGGCCGAAGAAAAAACCATGGCAAACGCCAGTGCTGCAATTGATAAGAACACCTTTTTATTCATCCTCCTCCTCCTTCGTATCGTCGTTGCTTCTAGGATTGGTTAAAAACTACCCGATCACTTTTCAAGCGTCAAGGGGTTTGACATCAGCGGCCATATACCCGCTGTCTTGACCGGGCGGCCGTCACCAGCGGCGGCACATGCACATCCACATAATCAAATACCCGGGCATGGGTCTTGCCGGCCGCCGGCCGGAGCACGCGTCCCAGGTACTGAATGATCCGCCCGCTGAAACGAACCGGCGTGGCCAGGAACAATGTAGACAGGGCCTTGCAGTCGAAGCCTTCCCCGACGAGCTGACCGGTGGCTACAACCACCCGGATATGTCCGGCGGCCAGGTCGGCCACAATGGTGTTTCTTTCCGCAGCGGAAACATCCCCGGTGAGCAGTGCGGCCGGTGTATCAAACTTGAAGCGCAACAATGCCTGGATCGTCTCGCAATGCTTTTTTCGATCGGAAAGCACCAGACATCCGGCATCGGGATACCGGACGGCTTCGGCAGCCACATCCGCGGCAATCATCCGGTTTCGATCATCATCGGCGGTCAATTCGGAAAGCATCTTGCTATACTCACGAACCGGATCGTAGTACGGCTTGAATTCCGTTTTCCGGACAACCACTTCAACGGTCAACACGTCACCGCTTTTTTCGAGCAGCTTCTGATCGACTTCGTGATGCACATCTCCCAGATACCAGAAAATCAATTTCGACAGCTGGTCCCGTCGAAATGGCGTCGCAGACAACCCCGTCATATACATCGATCCAAACGCGCTTACCGCCTCGGTAAACGTCCGGCTCGGGCAGCGGTGGCATTCATCAACAATAATATACCCGGTCTTTTTTGCCACTTCCGGTGCACGCTTGTAGAGAGACTGGACCAGGGCGACTGTTATTTTTTTCCCGATGATACTCCGTCCGCCGCCGATCATTCCGACCTCTTTTTCGGGGATCGATAGAAACTCGCCGATCCGTCCCACCCACTGCCGGGCCAGATCCCGGGTATGAACTATAATAACGGCAGGTTGCCGGCGCCGGGCAATCATATACAGGGCCATCACTGTTTTGCCGCTGCCCGTCGGGGCGGTCAGCGTACCAAAATCACGCGGGAGCATCTGATCTACGGCTTTTACCTGAAACGGTTTCAGCTGCCCCGAAAATGTAAAATCAACCGGCGTAAGGGCTGTTCGCCGGTCATTCAGATGATACTTGATCTGTTGGGCCCGGCAGAACAGAATGAGCTGCCGGGTGTAGCCCCGGGGGATGCGGAGTGATTTTTTCCCATACGCCCGGTAAAAACGCAACGTCTGCCTGGTGCCGCGGTTCCAACGGCCCATCCGTTCATTTTCAATCCATTTGGGGTTTAAAAAGGTCAGTTCTTTTTTCAGGTGGCTGGCCAGTTCATCGGAAAACCGGGCTAACCGAAGATGGGTGTCAAGGGTGATATTCAGCGGGGCGGGTGTATTCATACGATTATTATTGAGTCATCTCCCGATCCGGCATCGTGAACCGGCAAAAAAGAGGCTTGTCTCTGCCTTTTCCCTGAACCGGCAGGAAATATAGCCTAATTTAGTCTAAAATGAAATGCAAACCAATGAATATCTCCGATGCGCACTTTTTCAGACGGCGGACACGGGTCCCTGGTTCAAATCAATATTGCCAAGATGCCCGCCGCTATCGTATAAGGCATTTTTAAAAACAAATCGACGGAAATGGCAATGGGGATCCCGACCGTTCCACCTTCGTCTACATAACCGCAGGAGATATTCATTTTGGTTTCATCCAGGACACCCGAACGATTTCAGACCCAAAAAATTATCGTATTGTCGGTCTGTCATTTTATTCATGATATCTATTCGAGCTTCTTTGCGCCGCTGTTACCGTTGTTGATTGAAAAACTGTCGCTCACATTGACCCAGGCCGGGTTTTTGTCGACGGTCATGCAGCTCCCGGCATTGATGAACCCCCTTTTGGGATCGCTGGCCGACCGGACCAGCGTTCGATATTTCATTATACTGGCGCCGGCCACCACTGCGATCCCCATGTGTCTGCTCGGGCTGGCACCCAGTTATGGCGTACTGCTCATCCTTTTGTTTATCACGGGTATCAGTATTGCCGTGTTCCACGTACCGGCGCCGGTGATGGTTTCCCGCCTGGCCGGCGATCGCAAGGGCAAGGGCATGAGCTTTTTCATGACCGGTGGCGAAATGGCCCGGGCCGTGGGGCCGCTGGTGACGGTCGGCGGGGTATCACTGCTCGGCCTGGAGGGGTTTTACCCTATCATGATCGTGGGGATTGCCGCTTCGGTCTGGCTCTTTTTTAAATTCCGGGACGTATCCATCACGGTCAAGAAAAAACAATCCATCGGCCTGTTTTCCACATTTAGACAAATGCGTCATATTTTACTCCCCCTGGCCGCCATCCTCATCGCACGGGGGTTTATGCACGCATCCCTGACGACGTTCCTGCCTACTTTTGTGGCGTCTGAAACCGGAAATCTCTGGCTGGCAGGGATGGCCCTGACCCTGTTCGAGCTGTGCGGCGTGGCCGGTGTGATGACATCCGGATCGCTCAGTGACCACTTCGGCCGCCGCAAAATTCTGCTGGTCTCTCTCATCGGCGCCCCGATTTCATTGTTTCTTTTTGCCTTTATTGGCGGCTGGATGCGATTTGGTGCCTTGATAGTGGCCGGATTTACCCTCTTGTCCACCACGCCGGTCATGCTGGCCATGGTCCAGGAGCATGCCACCAGCAGCCCATCCGCGGCCAATGGCATGTTCATGCTGATATCGTTTATCGCTCGATCGGCCGTGGTGGTCATTGTGGGATTCATCGGGGACCAGATCGGTCTGAGGGCAACCTATTTCATCAGCGCCGCACTTGGTTTGACGGCGCTTCCGTTTATCTTCATGCTCCCAGGTGCAGCCAAAACGTCAACGTCAGCGCCGACAGCAACGTAACCGCTGAAATCGTTGCCACGGCGGCATCGGGATCGCCCTGCATCTCCCCTGCCATCACATAGGCGATCGTCGCCGTGGGCGCGGCCAGCAGAATCAATGCCGGCGTATATTCCGGTGCAGCCAGATGGAAAGATCGGAACAGTATCAATCCGATCGCGGGTAACACCCCCAGTTTGATGGTTGCCACGCTCAATACCGTTCGCCAATAATCCCGGATGAGTTTAAAAGAGAGGGTGGCGCCGATCAGCAACAGCGCCGTTGGCAGGGCCATGCCACTGACAATTTCCAGGCTGCGCTGAACGACCAGGGGCAGGGTCAGGCCCAAAGACGAAAATAAGATCCCGGCGATAGCGGACAGAATCACCGGGTTTCCCATAATCTTCATCGCCAGACGTCCCAGGGATCTACCCGATGATTCCGGTTCGGAAAACGCCTGCAATGCAATGACGGAGAGCAGATTTTGAACGATCATCAGGAAACCGGCAACGATACTGGCACGGGTCAACCCGCTTTCTCCCATGAAATAAAAAGCAACCGCCAGACCGATATACCCCAGATTCCCATGACCGGCGCACTGGATAAAGGTCCCCTTCCGGTTTGACGGCAGTTTCACTGCCAGCGCGGCCAGCCAGGCAACGCCATATGCGCAGCAAGCGGATATCAGGGTCAATGCGATGATCAGGGGGCTGAACTGGCTCGTCAGCGTGGCCCGGGAGAGGGCATTAAAAATCATGGCCGGAATGGCGATGTGATAAACCAGCCGGTTGGCGGGGCCGAGAAACTCGGGCGGCAAAAACCCCCGTCGTCTGGCCAGCCAGCCGAGAATGATGATGGCAAAGATGGGAATAATCGTGGCGGCGACATTCATCTGATCTTAAGCTCCGTTTCCAATGGGGCTGGTTCTTATCAGAAAAAACCGGTCGAGGATACGAAAAACGCGACAGGTGATCGACATTGACAAGACCCCGTGCCTTCGATATTGGATCATCATCCGGGCCTTGCTGCTTACGCTGTCTCAAAAAGAAGGAGGATCCTGCCCCATGGGGATGAAAACATTTCTCGTTTCGGCCATGATTCTGATATCATCTTTGGCCGCCCCTGCCATCGCCCGCGTTGTCATGTTGTCACTTTTGGGACTTGGGGATTGCGTTTTTGCTCTCCCGGATGGCAGGCAAGGCTGCTGCGCTGGCGCCAATCAATGATTAAATAGTACAAGGAGGATCGCATGCGCTGGAAACAGTTTTTAACCCCGGTTACGTCCATGGACGCCGACGAAGCCCGTGCTTTCATGGCCGATAAATCCCTGGCGGATATAGTCATCCTTGATGTTCGCCAGCCGAATGAGTACGAAAAAGGGCATATTCCGGGTGCGAAATTGATTCCCCTGCCCGATCTGTCGGAACGGATCGAAGAAATCGACCCGGCCAGAGAAACGATCGTGTATTGAGCGACCGGAGGACGCAGCCGGGTCGCTGCGCAATTGCTTTCGGGTAAAGGATACAATAACATCTACAACCTGTCCGGCGGCATTAAGTCATGGCATGCCGAAAAGGCGTTTCATTCCGAAGAGCGGGGTCTGGAATTTTTTGCAGCCGATGAACCCCCGGAAAAGGTTCTGATGACGGCCTATTCCCTTGAAGAGGGGTTGCGTGATTTTTACCTGTCGATGATTTCTCTGGTAAAAAGTAATGAAACCCGCCGGCTTTTTGAAAAATTGTCGGAAATTGAAATTAAACACCAGGATCGGATCTTTAAATCCTATTTAGACATTACCGCCAAACCGATCTCACGGGACGCATTCAATCAATCCGTAACGACGAAGGCGATGGAAGGCGGCCTGACCACTGAAGAGTACGCGGGCACCTTTAACATTGATTGGGAATCGGTTGAAGATATCATCGGCCTGGCCATGTCCATCGAGGCCCAGGCCATGGATCTCTACCAACGTGCGGCGGATGCAAGCGATCATCCTGAAAGCCGATCCGTTCTGATCCAGATTGCCGATGAAGAGCGAAGTCACCTGGCGCAGCTCGGAAAATTAATGGAGCGCATCTGATCGATTCCTGCTTCTTCCGGGTTCTAAACACGGATTAAAGGAGAACACCATGGGAAAACAGCTTGTTCTGGTGGGAGGCGGTCATGCGCACATGGTGACCCTGGCCAATTTGCACCAATTCATTGCCAGGGGCCACAGGGTCACCGTGATCGGCCCTTCTGAAAATCACTATTATTCCGGCATGGGCCCGGGCATGCTGGGCCAGACCTACACACCGGATGACATCCGCTTTGCGACCCGTCATGTCGTTGAAAAGCAGGGCGGTACCTTTGTACTGGATAAAGCCGTCGGCGTCGATCCTGCCGGCAAAACCATATTGCTTTCATCCGGCAGCCCCGTCGCCTACGATGTGGTCTCATTCAATTGCGGCAGTTATGTGCCCATCCCTGAAATTATCGGTGAGGGAACCGAATTTTATACCGTCAAACCGATTGAAAAACTGCTCGACGCCCAGAAACGGATACTGTCGCTGGTTTCACAAAAAAAAGCCACGATCGGTATCATCGGCGGCGGCCCGTCGGCCATTGAAATTGCCGGGAACATCTGGGGCCTGACGGAAAATCAGGGCCAAAACAAACCGGCGATCCAGATATTTACAAGGGGCCGCTTAATGGGCCGGTTTCCAGAAAGCATTCGAACAAAAGTCGCTCGATCCCTTTCAGGAAGAGGAATCGAAGTCCGGGAGAACAGCCACATCACCCGGATCGAGGCCCGCCGCATTGCGCTCAAATCGGGAGAAACGCACACCGTTGATTTGCTATTCCTGGCCCTTGGCGTCAAGCCTTCACCAATTTTCTCCAAATCCGGGCTGCCCACGGGTCCCGACGGGGGCCTGCTTGTCAATCAATTCCTGCAAAGCACCCAGTACCCGGAGATGTTTGGCGGGGGGGACTGTATCTACTTCCAGCCCCGACCGTTAGACAAGGTGGGCGTGTACGCGGTACGTGAGAATCCGGTTTTATTCCACAATCTCATGGCCGCACTGGAAAACACGGCACTTGAGCCATTTGCTCCGGGCGGCGACTACCTGCTGATCTTCAACCTGGGGGGCGGCCAGGGGCTTTTACGGAAAAACCGGCTCCAGTTCGGCGGCCGACCGGCCTTTTTTATCAAGGATTATATTGATCGACGTTTCATGAAAAAATTTCAGGCGATTGAGTGATACGAAAATAATAAGCGGCCAGCGGAGCATGAAAACGCTCCGTACAAGCCAGCGTCTTTACGCCCCCACACCCTGCTGACACATTATGCGCTATGAATCAGTTAAACACTATCCTTTCCCGCGGCGGCATACATCTTCTTCGATTCATCGCCCCCATCTGCCGGTAAAAACGTTCAGCGTCTACCCTTTTCAATGACAGTTTTAAAATTTTGCCGGTATTCAAACCTGAATATATTTTTATACTTAAATATATATTTTTACTTGACATCATTTTTAAACCCGAATATGGAATATAATTATCCGAGTAAAACAATCTAAATCAATGCCTTATGGCCTTCAGAACGGAACCGCCGAATCAACTCGGGTCCGGATTTCTCTCTCAGGTCAGCGGTTACGGGTATTGAAAATAAGGCAAAAGGAGAGCGCTTATGTTAAATCTGGTAGCGACTTTTGAACACAGTGCAAATGAATTTCCAGACAAAAAAGCCATCATTTTCCAGGATAAAAGTTTTACGTTTTCCCAGGTGGCAGCCATGGTCAACAAAGTGGCAAGTGCCTTAAAGGAAAAAGGCATCCAGAAAGGAGATAAAGTTGCTTTAAGCTGCCTGAATCTGCCTTATTTTCCCATGGTATATTATGGAATTTTGAAAATCGGCGCCGTTGTGGTCCCTTTGAATGTGCTGCTCAAAGGCCGTGAAATTGCCTACCACCTCAATGACAGTGAGGCCAAGGCATATTTCTGCTTCCAGGGAACGCCGGAGCTTCCCATGGCCCGTGAGGGGTTTAAAGGGTTTAACCAGGCTGACAAGTGTGAGCAATTCTTTGTAATTACAGCAGATCCCGCGGCCGCTTCTCCCATTGACGGAACAACAACCTTTGGCCAATTGATTGCCAAGGCCTCCCCGGTATGTGATACGGAGGCAACCGAACCGGAAGATACATCCGTCATCCTTTATACTTCCGGCACCACCGGCTTTCCTAAGGGCGCCGAGCTTTCCCATTCCAACATGACCATGAATGCCATCGGCTGTCGGCATCTGTTGCAGCTTACGCCGGATGATGTCCACGCCATTGTGCTGCCGCTTTTCCACTCCTTTGGACAGACCGTTCAAATGAATGCGGGGTTTTCTACAGGCAATACCCTGATCCTGATCCCGCGATTCACACCTGAGGATGTATTATCGGCCATACAAAATGACGGGGCCAGCGTTTTTGCCGGGGTTCCCACCATGTACTGGGCCATATTGAACTTTGAGGATAAAGAAGACCGGTTTGATTTTGACAAAATTGCCAATACCCTTCGTGTCGGTGTTTCAGGCGCATCTTCTCTCCCCCTTGAAATCATCAAGGGAATTGAAAAAAAATACAATATCCCGATTCTGGAAGGCTATGGCATGTCAGAGACCTGTCCCGTGGCTACCTTCAGTCATCTGACAAAAAAACGTAAACCCGGGTCTATCGGAACGCCTATCTGGGGGATCGAGGTGGATATCTTTGATAAGGAGAACAATTCTCTGGGCGTTGATGAGGTAGGTGAAGTAGTGATCCGGGGTCACAATGTCATGAAAGGCTACTACAATAAACCAGAGGCCACAGCCAAAACCATCGATGACAATAACTGGCTCCATTCCGGTGATCTGGGGAAAAAAGATGCGGATGGATATTTTTATATTGTAGACAGGGTCAAGGATATGATCATCCGGGGTGGCTTCAATGTTTATCCCAGAGAAATCGAAGAGGTGCTTTTGACCCATCCGGATGTATCTCTTGTTGCCGTCCTCGGCGTTCCCCACGACAGGCACGGAGAAGAGATCGCCGCCTATGTTGTTCCAACAACAGGCGCATCGATTACCGAAGAAGCCCTTGTTAAATGGTCTAAAGAGCAAATGGCCGTTTATAAATATCCCAGGATCGTTCATCTTCGTGATTCCCTGCCAATGACTGCCACCGGAAAAATCTTGAAAAAAGACCTTAAGGCTGAAATTGAACAGGGGTAAGCAACCAAATGGTCATTAAAGATATTCCGCTGAGAGAACGCAAACAGTCAAAGACCCGGCTGGCTATCCATGATGCCAGCATGCGGTTGTTAAAAAAGAAACATCTTGCCCAGATAAAAGTAGAGGAGATCTGTGAGGAGGTGGAAATTTCCAGGGGTACGTTTTTCAGCTATTTCCCCAGAAAAATCGATCTTCTTTATTATACTATCCGGCTCTGGAGTATCGAAGGTGGCTGGCTGTTATCCAAAACACCAGAAAATGAACGCGGTATCGCTTTTATTGAATACATGTTTAAATGGTGTGGCAGAAGCATGAAAGAAAATCCCATTATCTGGGCAGAATTTATGGCACTCAGGGTCTTTGAGCCCAGGACGATCCACAACCTGAACATCAACAACGTCTCCATGGTCACCCAGACAGACAAGCTTCTCAGGTTCCCTGACAAGCCCGGCATCGAAGATATTCCCGAAGGTACCGTCGTGACCCTTTTCAGGGAAAACCTTGAGATGGCCATTGAGAGAAAAGAACTTCCGGGGAACACGGATATAGACACCGTGCTGATATCCCTGACGAGTATCCTGTATGGTGTCCCGACGATGATGTCCGGATATACCAACTATGAAAAACTGCTGGAAGAATATGAACGGCAGTTGAATATCTTCTGGACCGGGTTGAAGACAACACGGATGGAGCAGACCGACAATGCAGCCCCTTGATCAACAATCTGTTGAACGACCATTTAAAAGGAGATGAATGATGAAAATGTTCAAACTATTTTGTACAATGGTTCTGGTGATGTTTGTTTTTACAGCAACATCTTTTGCCGCAGCTAAAATTGAAATTAAGGTCGCAACCATCGCACCGACGGGTACCCCGTGGATGGCCCACCTTGAAAAATGGCGGGATAACCTTCTGGCGGCAACCAATGGAAACATCGAGATTAAAATTTTTCCCGGCGGGCAGCTGGGAACGGCGCTGGATACCGCAAAACAGGTCATGCGCGGGCGTCTGTCTGTTGCTGCAGTTCCAGGAGCCTCCCTTGCCGAGCTCTTCCCTCCATTTTCCCTGATGAGCACGCCATTTCTATTCGATAAGGCCGAAACGATTGACTGTATCTATGATACGAAACTGGCTGCCGAGTTTAACGCGTTATTGAAAAAAAAGGGGCTGATAAATTTACAATGGCAGGAGACCGGATGGGTGTACATTTATGCGCAAGACGATCTGTCGGATGTGGCCGTTGCCAAAGGATATAAAGCGCGTGTCGCCGACCAGCCCATGTCGCGCCTGTTGTGGTCTTCGGTTTCAGCGGCCGGGATTGAGCTTCCCTATGTTGAGACACCTGCCGCTTTACAGACGGGAATGGTCCGCGGAGGTGAAAGCGCCGCTATCAGCTACTTTGCTTTCGGTCTGGTAAAAATAGCCCCCCACCTGATGCTGACGAAACACATGCATCAGGCCGGGTCTATTGTAATGAATCTCAAACAGTGGAATAAATTTTCACCTGACCAGCAAAAAGCCATTAAGGATGCCTTGCCGGATATCAATGAAATGAGAGCCGGGCTTCGCGGTCTATCCCAAAAAATGATTGACAATTATAAGGCGAAGGGCGGTCCGGTTCATGAATTGACAGCTGCCCAGCGCAGTGCGTGGAAAAAAAAGGTGGAACCCAACTGGCCCGAGTTTGTCAAGGGACTCGGCCCTGAAGCAGAGGCTTTATGGCCGAAAATTCTTGAGGCAAAAAAGGCCTGTGAATGAAAACAGCCAGATCGATTCTGAAGATACTTTTTTATGCAGAGGCCACGGTTGCCACACTGCTCTACGTGATGATTGCCACCCTCCTTGCCGGTGATGTATTCATGCGCGAGGTGGGTGGTTCATCCCTGATGGGCGTTCAACGCATATCCGTCTATGCCATGATCCAGACGGGATTTCTGGGACTGGGGCTTGCCGCGGCAAAAGGACAGCATCTACGGCCACGTTTTGCAGATGGGCTGATACCGGATCGATTCGAACCTGTTGTAAAACGGATCGGTGCATTCCTCATGGCGATCATTTTTGGGTATTTTGTTGTATTTGGCATGGAATTTGTCCAGGAATCCATCCAGTTCGGCGATACGGCAAGGCCGTTCAAGACGCCACTCTGGATACTTCAGCTCGTTGTCCCCTATGCCCTGGCTTCCACTGCCCTGCGTTACCTTATTTTTGCCATTTTTCCTGATCTTAATCCAGAAGAGAGACTATCGTGACCGCCGGCATTATCCTGTTTCTAGTCATCGCCGGCCTGCTTGTCCTGCGGGTCAATATTGTCGGTGTCCTGCTGGTCGCCATTTCCTATATCCATTATACCTGGGGTGATGGCGTTCTCGTCTATGTCATTGAAGACATGTGGACAGCCATTAACAAGGAGGTCCTGCTGGCGATCCCCCTCTTTATGCTCTGTGGCAGTGTCATGTCCAAAGGCGATATTGCCAAACGTTTGATAATGATCATGCAGGAGTTGACCCGGCCCCTGCCCGGCGGCATGGCGATTGCTACCATTTTGACCTGTTCTATTTTTGCGGCCATCTCGGGATCAAGCGCGGTAACCCTGATTGCCGTGGGTTCCATTGCCTACCCGGGCCTGGTCAAGCAAAATTATTCGAAACGCTTTTCCATGGGGGCAGTGGTTGCCGGCGGAACCCTGGGGGTTATTATCCCTCCGTCTATCCCCATGATCCTCTACGGCATTGTGACGGAAACATCCATTGTAGATCTTTTTAAGGGAGGTGTCATTCCGGGAATTGTTCTTGTCGGCATACTTTCTTTTTACAGCTTTTATGTCAATCGCCATATTCCCCATCAATCGCCTGATTTTTCGGCCATTTCATCTGCATTGAAAGAGGGAATCTGGTCTTTGTTGATGCCGGTGATCCTGTTGGGAGGTATTTATTCAGGTCACTTTTCACCTACCGAAAGCGCAGCGGTGGCCCTGGCATATTCGCTGGTCATTGAAATGTTCGTGCATCGCGGGGTAACGATCCGTAACCTGATTGACACGGCAATTGAAACAACAATCATGCTGGGAACTCTTTTTCCCCTTCTTGCCATTGCATTCAGTATTAACATGCTGCTGACCTCTCAAGGGGTCCCGGCGGCGCTTGCCGCATGGGTCGGCTCATTTGTGTCCAGTAAGATAACGTTTCTTCTGTTGATCAATGTACTGCTACTCGGGGTGGGCTGTATCATGGACATGACATCAGCCATCATGGTGCTGGCGCCTCTTTTACTGCAGCTTTCCCATGTATATAATATTGACCCCGTTCATCTGGGCATTATTATGACGGTTAACCTTGAGATCGGGCTGCTGACACCGCCGGTGGGTATCAATCTCATCGTGGCCATGACCGCTTTCAAGGAAGACTTCGGCCTGATCATTAAAGGCGTGCTGCCCTTTATCTTCCTGATGCTTACCGGGCTGCTTTTAATTTCATTTATACCGGAGTTGACCCTTTATCTCGTCCGGTAAATACTGTTTTGCATCACTATTAAATACCTGAATCGTTCTTTTTCAAATTTCAGCTGACTCATCAATCAAGAGAAGGTGCCCCATGAAGACTCAGACAAAGATATTTACCGCCAGGAAAATTATCACCATGTACCCGGAACAACCGGTTGCCTCGGCAGTGGCGGTCAAGGACGGACGGATTCTGGCCGTGGGGCAGCTGAATGATATCCGCCACTGGGTGAAAAATTCCCCATTTGGCCCTTATGAAGTCGATACCACGTTTGAAAATAAAGTGTTGATACCCGGACTGGTGGACGCTCATACCCATGTAGAGCTGCAGGCCCTTATTTACAGTGGCCATTTCGTGGCCCAGATCCCCTGGCCGCGGCCGGAAGGGGGTTTTTTCCCCGTCTATCCCACCAAGGCGGATGTGCTCAACCGCCTGAAAGAGCTGGACAGAGAACTTCCACCCGGTGAGGTGCTGTACGCGGTGGCTTATGATGAAAACAAAACCGGCGCCTTTTTGCGCATCGATGAGTTGGATGCTATTTCCAGGGATCGGCCGATTCTGATCTCCAATCTGGTATTTCACCGCTTCTGGGCCAACACCTTTTTACTTGAAAAAGCCGGTGTCGATCTGGACAGCCCGCCTCCCGGTGTCGACACGGATTCAAACGGGAACCCCACCGGAACGCTCATCGAAGCCAGGGGGTTGCTTTGTGTATTGCCTGCCGTACCGGAGGTAGCGAACATCAGTGCCGGAAAAATTCAATCCATCCTGCCCCTGTTTACGGCCGCCGGAAACACTACGGTGACCGAAGCAGCGTTCGGTGCTTTAGGATTTCAGAAAGCACTGACGACTTTTCGAAGCCTGCTTGCAAAGCCCGATATCAACGTTCGTATCATGGGATTCCCCTGGGTGAGTGGCGGTCGGATGGAAGCCGGATCTCTGGACAATTTTATCGTCTGGATCAAGCAGGCCATAAAGGAAAATTCCGATAAATTTCGTATCGGCTCCGCAAAACTCTACACGGACGGCTCCATCATCTCCCGGACATCGCCCATTGGCTGGCCCGGATACTGGGATGGCTCCCCCGAGGGTCATATGCAAGGTGATCCTGAAGTCATCACGGATCAAATCATCCGCCTGCATGACGCCGGGATTTCCACGATAACGCATGCCAACAGTCGACCCGGCTGTCAGGTAGTTCTGGATGCTGTCAAAGACGCGCAATGTCGTCATTATCGTCCTGACATGCGTCACCGCGTGGACCACGCCTATAACATCACCGAAGCCCAGCTGCGCCTGACCAGAGAGCTGGGCATGGCCGTGCAGTTCTTCTCCACTCAAATCTACTACTATGGAGACGAACATCTGCGAATCCAGGGACCTGACCGTGCCCGCCAGATCACCCCCGCCGGCACCGCCAGACGTCTCGGCGTTTCCTGGGGTTTCCACAATGATCCACCGGGAACACCTCAACTTCCCTGGACAGCTGCCTGGGCGACGGTTCATCGGAGGACACGGGAATCGGGAACCATTTTGGGACCCGGGCAGCGCGTCCCGGTGAAAGATGTCCTGCAAGCCATGACCCTGGAAGCGGCGTACCAACTTCATTTAGACCGTGAAATCGGCAGCATCGAATTCGGGAAAAAAGCGGATTTTTGCGTACTCGAAGCCGATCCGCTGGAAATCGATCCCATGGAATTAAAGGATATCCCTGTCTGGGGAACTGTTTTTGCAGGCGAACCAAATCCGGCCTGAGAGGTTTTCAACAAGATTAATTTTTCATCATACGGGAGAGCTGAAAAAATCATCGAAGACAAATTGGATATAACAGGCCACAACGCTGATTTTTTCCAGACCGGAGCGGTTAAAATCATAGGAGACGGGTCGATCCAGGGGTCCACGGCCTATTTGACCAAACCCTACCATGTCCCCTTTAAAGGTGATAAAAACCACCGTGGGTATCCGGTTACGGAACGAAAAATGATGGTTGAACTGGTGAAAAAATTTCACCGGGCCGGAAGGCAGATTGCGATCCACGGAAATGGCGATGCCACTATCGATGATATTATCCATGCCGTAAACGAAGCCCAAAAAGAGTATCCACGAAAAGACCATCGGCATATCCTGGTTCATTGTCAGACAGCCCGGTATGATCAATTAGACGAGATGAAACGGCTGGGTATCACCCCCAGTTTCTTTCCCGCCCATGCGTACTATTGGGGCGACCGACACCATAATATTTTCCTTGGACCCGAACGGGCCTGCCGGCAAAATCCAGCCAGGACTGCGCTGGATAAGGGAATTCCATTTTCGATCCACCTGGATACGCCGGTGACGCCGATCAATCCCCTCCTGCTGGTATGGAGCGCTGTCAACCGTCTTTCCACCGGCGGAAACATCATCGGCAAAGACGAACGCATTTCCGCCCTCCAGGCGCTACGGGCAACGACGATCGATGCGGCCTGGCAGATATTTCAGGAAGACAATCGCGGTTCCGTTGAAGTCGGGAAATATGCCGACCTGGTCGTACTTTCCGACAACCCGATAGACAGCCCGGAAACCATTAAGGATATCAACGTGCTGGAAACGATTGTCGGCGGTAAAACCGTTTATCTAAGATAGCATCTCTGCTTCTGTCCAGGCGACAGCGGACGTTGATGACAATGACGCGGCTATCCGGGTAATGAAGCAGGGCGCCACGACCCTTCCCGTAATGCCCTGATTTTCCCGTTTCGGATGCTTGGCCGAACCAGCTGAACACCCGGCATGGCAAGCGTCAAGTTACTTCCAACATCAATCAAAGGCCATATCGGTTTTCCATACTTTCCAGACATTCCCCACCAGATCCGGGCCGGGATTTAAAGTCAATTTACCCGGCTGCCATCCCGACGGAGTCGCCTCGGTTCCCTTGCTGTTTCGCACCAGCTGGAAGGCCTGAATCTGCCGGATGGCCTCGTTGACATTCCTGCCCACCGGCGGTGTGATAACTTCGTATCCCTGCACCACCCCATCCGGATCGATGATAAACCGGCCCCGGGTTTCCACGCCGGCATCGTCGTCATAAATGCCATAAATCGTGCCGACCTTGCCACCCACATCGGACATCATGGGAAAAGGGACACCGCTTTTTACCATTTTTGACAATTCGTGATCATCCCACATCTTGTGGACAAAAACACTGTCGATGCTCATGGACAGCACCTCGACACCGAGGTCCTGAAACGCCGCGTATTTTTCGGCAACTGCCGAAATCTCAGTCGCTCAGACAAAGGTAAAATCACCGGGATAAAAGCAGAGCGCCACCCATTTTCCCAGATAATCAGACAGCTTGACATTGATGAACTTTCCCTTCTGGTATGCAGGCGCGGTGAAATCAGGTGCTTTTTTTCCGACCATGATCATGGGGGCTTCCTCCTTTTTCGTTTCATTATTTTTAGGTGACACATTGTTGGGACTTTCGCCGCCCGGCCCACCGGTGGGTCGGGCGCAACCGGCCTCAAATTCTTCCCCCATAAGCAACCTCCTTTTCTTATTCCCCGATATTCGGGAATCGGTTTCATTGTTCATCAATTTTTCTATGATTTCACGGATCGATCGTCAAGTGAGATACCCAGAGCATCGGCCACGCCTTTTCCATAAGCCGTATCAGCCTTTTGACAATTACCGATATGACGGCGCTTGATCTCTACCGGCGCATCTCCCATGGCCCGAGCCGTATTGGCAAAAAGTACTTCTTTCTGCTCCGGGCGCATCAGGCGGAAAAGCAGGCCCGGCTGGGTGTAGTCGTCATCATCCTTCCGGGAATCCCAATGATCGGCATCACCGTCGAGACGCAGGGCTGGTTCTGAAAAATCAGGCTGTTCTTTCCATTCGCCATAACTATTCGGCTCATAACCGAGCGTACTGCCATAATTTCCATCTACCCGCATCATGCCATCGCGGTGGTAACTGTGAAAAGGGCAGCGCGATGCATTAACCGGAATCAGGTGATGGTTGACACCCAGCCGGTAGCGCTGGGCGTCCCCGTAGGAGAAAAGCCGGCCCTGCAGCATCTTGTCCGGCGAAAAGCCGATACCCGGTACAATATTGGCCGGATTAAAGGCGGCCTGTTCGACCTCGGCAAAATAGTTTTCGGGGTTGCGGTTGAGTTCAAGAAAACCGACCTCGATCAACGGATAGTCCTTTTGAAACCAGACTTTGGTCAGATCAAACGGATTGTACGGAGAACGTCGGGCCTCCTCCCCGGTCATGATCTGGACAAACAGGGTCCAGCGGGGAAACTTACCGTTTTCGATACTTTCATAGAGATCCCGCTGGTGGCTCTCGCGGTCAGTGGCGATGATGGACTCGGCTTCTGCGTCGGTGAGATTACGAATACCCTGCTGTGTACGAAAGTGGAATTTGACCCATACCCGTATATTTGCAGCATTGATAAAGCTGAAGGTATGACTGCCGAACCCGTGCATATGCCGGTAGGAATACGGAATTCCCCGGTCACTCATGGTGATGGTAACCTGGTGCAGCGCTTCGGGCAAAGACGTCCAGAAATCCCAGTTATTGCGGGCGCTGCGCATGTTGGTGCGGGGGTCTCGTTTAACGGCGTGGTTCAGATCGGGAAACTTGAGCGGATCACGCAGGAAGAAAACAGGAGTGTTATTACCCACCAGATCCCAGTTGCCCGCTTCCGTGTAAAACTTAACGGCAAACCCACGGATATCCCGCTCGGCATCGGCTGCACCGCGTTCACCGGCCACCGTCGAAAAGCGGGCAAACAATTCGGTTTTTTTTCCAATTTCAGAAAAAATTTTTGCCTGAGTATAGCGGGTGATGTCGTGGGTTACGGTAAAGGTGCCATAGGCACCGGAGCCCTTGGCATGCATGCGCCTTTCGGGAATGACCTCGCGATCAAAATGGGCCAGTTTTTCCAGAAACCAGACATCCTGCAATAGCTGCGGCCCGTGAGGGCCGGCCGTCATCACATTCTGATTGTCCGCGACAGGTGCACCGGCGTTGGTAGTCAACATCGTTTTTTTCTCGTTCATGATCTTTTCTCCTCTTATTTTTATCTGTTGTCGGATAGCATCGTTATAATAATATTACTTTATAAATAATCATTATCGTTTATAGGATAAAAAATATATCCTTCCCGTCAACGGGCAGATCGGCTTTTCTGACAATCCGGACATAAACCGAAAAAATCAAGCCGGTGGGTAAGGATCTGAAAACCGGTCGCCCTTTTAAGGGCCTCCGTCATGTCTCCCAGGCTCTCCAGATCCGGGTCCATAATCGTGCCGCATCCGGTACAGATCAGGTGGGGATGCGGATTGGGTTTGTTTCCATCGTAGCGATTCCCTCCATCGCCGAATCCAAGTTCCAGGACCTCGCCAATTTCTTTCAGGACGATCAAGGTTTTATAAACGGTTGCCAGGCTCGTGGTTGGAAAATCTTTCTTTACTTTTCCATAGATGTTCTCCACACTCGGATGATTCGTGCTGCTCGCCAGAATTTTCAATATGGCAAGCCGCTGCGGTGTAATGCGGAAATCATTTTTCCGCAATTTTGCGATCATCTGGTCGAGTCGTTTTTTCGGATCTGTCATAAGCCCCGCACCTTGAAAGACAACTGACGGTGGAACGATAAATATCGTTTATTAACGGATAATCTTTATCGATAATAAGCCCCGGTCTGAGGGATGTCAATGTTTTTTCTTCGGCCGGAGGGAAATCGACATGAAATACATTGAAGCCAGGATAATAATCAAGATCGGAAGTCCGGCCTTTGCCGAAGAAATGATTGTGTCTATTTTTAGCGATCTCGGTGTGAAAGGGGTTGTCATCGAAGATCCGGACGACGGGTTGCAGACCATCTGGGACAAAACCGGTCACCTGCCGCCCGAACATGCGGTGATCGGCTATTTTCCGGCCGATTCATCAGGCAATAACCGATGCGGCCTCTTGCAATCGGCCCTGGCCAATTTGAGAGAGATCCGGAATATCGACACAACCACCCGATATCGCAGCATCGACGAAGAAGACTGGGCCGAATCGTGGAAAGATTTTTTCTGGCCGGAAAAGATAAGCAATCAGATCGTTGTCAAGCCTTCCTGGCGGGAATACGCTCCAGCGCCCGGCGAAATCGTTGTTGAAATCGATCCGGGCATGGCCTTTGGCACCGGCACACACCCGACGACCACCTTGTGTATCCGATTGCTCGAAAAAGTATTGCAGCCGAGACAGCGCATCCTCGATGTGGGAACCGGATCCGGTATCCTTTTGGTTTCCGCGGCCAAGCTGGGTGCGGGCAGCGGCATTGGCGTAGACAACGATTGTACCGCCACCCGGGTCGCTTTGTCCAATTTAAAGAGAAACCATCTGGACCCGGCACGTTTTTCAGTGGCAGCGGGAAACCTGATCGACCCGGTCCACGACCGGTTTGACCTGGTAACGGCAAATATTCTGACCAGTGTCATCCTTGAGTTAATCCCCCCCTTACACCGGATCCTCAAACCCGGCGGCCTATTTATCTGTTCAGGCATCATCAAAGCGTACGGACAAAAAGTGGAAACTCAACTTGAAGACAACGGATTCCGGGTACTTGAAAAACAGGTTGAAGACGATTGGGTCTGTTTTGCAGCAGGAATTGGCGATCACGTAAATAAATGAATCCGAACTATCCCTTGACGTTTCAGTTGTCCACTGATATGAACGACACCAAAAATGACATAAATAATAGCATGATAGGCGTTCAGGTCATCATTATACATAAGGGAAGCCTCCATGATCAGCAGCGTTATTAATTCAGGACATGGTCCCGAGCAGAGAATGGCGAAAAGAAAATTGATTGATAAATTCTATAGTGTTCAGTTTTCCCTTGATAAAAAAGTACCAATCTATCAGTTCAAGCTGAAAGATATATCCGATTTTGGATTGTGCATTATCATTAACCAGGGATCTCCGATACTGACGAAAATCCGTAAAAACGAAAAACTGGACATGACGTTCTGTGCGGCGGACGCACCCTCAGAGACGATACAGCTCAAGACAAAGATCGCCCATATTACCCCAAATAAACACGGTAAATATAAAAATCACGTCTTGATGGGTCTGTCCATCGTGGATGAGGAGAAAAAAAACCGACGCAATACTCGTGCAGCACAGTAATGATAGCTTTGAAAGACGCCTCCATTATAAAAAATGCATGGTTTATCGCCATCATCTTTTTCCTCGCACCACACTTTGATTCTCCATGGTGTTGGCTTTGACTTATGTACTGTTTGAAGAACAACCTGCCGCTGAACTCAGTCATAGCTTCATCTATGCTGATGGCACAGCCAGGCTTGTGCATTGAAGAGCGCTGATCTCTGAAGATCTCCATAAGTGGTCTGACTTTGAAGAGGGGGTCAAACCCAGGCTGTCCTCTTGTGACGTAGTTTGAGCAGTCAGTTAGGTGCAAGTACTGACCTAGCTTCTCATATCTGGGCCTTGACATGAGCCTGGAAATGCAGGGACCATTCAGTTTGTCATCAGGTGACCAGTAATTCTATATACAGGGAAGTATACGTATCCCCATCATCACATTGATAGCAATGTAAAGTTTCATTTCCTCGGTTGTGGTAGGGTGCAATTTTGAGTCCATCCCCTTTTCTTCTTGCACTTGCTCTGCATATCTGTTTGCTTCTGTGGCGATTATAAGAAACACAAGAGTCTGGAGAGAAAAAACCGGAAAGTGCTGCAATGGCTCTGCACCAACCTCAAGATCGTGAAGGAATGCCCTTGGTATTTGCCAACCTGATGACAATGGTGCCCAAGGACAAGCACCTAGTCTTTAGTCGACAGACAATTTTGCTGCACTGCCTGCAGTGCCTCATGTTCAACCGCAAGAGCACTGGAAGCGGGTCCAGTCTTCAGTGGCCTGGGCTGCCGGGCTGGGTCGCCGCTGACCCTGAGGGTTACGTCAGAAGTGTGGTG
>QNYZ01000082.1 GCA_003973265.1 Deltaproteobacteria bacterium
GATTCCCGATTCTCAACGGCCGTATCCAGTAACGGCTATCATATTTGTGTATAAATGCGTATAATTGGTATCACCAATTAAATCCATACTAAAATGGGCACATATCGATGTGGAACCACGCAAGACCCTCCCCCGTAAATTTACAATATATTAAAATCTATTTCTATCTACATTATTCCATCACATTCAGACAAGGGCCGGCCAAGCCGTTGACTTTTATCCGTACAGGTTATAAATTGTCTATCGGTAATACCAATCACAATATCTCAGAAATCCATGAGCAGCAGAATCACGACATCGCTAAAGCTTCAGCGCAAGATAGAAGCAGAGATCTTCAGTCGCAAGTACCTGTCCGGTGACCGCCTGCCGTCGGAGCGCGATATTATGAGAAAGGAGCAGGTGGGCCGCAGCACGGTCAGAGAGGCGTATCGTTCTCTGCGGCAAAAGGGGCTGGTCGATATCCGGCCCGGTGGGGGCGCGTTTGTCCGGGAGATAGACAGCGCCAATGTCGGTGATACGTTGGCTGATCTCATCCGGCACCGTGGTGTTTCCGTTCGTCACCTCCAGGAGTTCAGGGAGGCCGTTGAGAGCCGCTGCGCCGCCCATGCGGCCGAACGCGCGACTCGAGCACAGAAAGACCACCTGAAAAAATTGATTGACCAGATGGAAATACGCTTTCGGTCCCACGGTCCGGGAGATCTTCATCTTTACAAGATGGAACTGAACCTGCACACCCAACTGGCCAGATTTTCAGGGAATCCCATGTTTGAATGGTTCACGGCAACATTTGAGAAAAACGCGGATTCATTCAGCAGAATACTGGCCCGCCAAACGGGAAAGTCAGAGGAAGCCCTGGAAGACTGGCGCCACCTTATCGAAGCGCTGTACAAAAATGAGGTCACCCGGGCAGCCACGATCATCCGCTCGCATATTTTCCGGTTTGGCCGGATACTCGAAAATGCCGAACCATTAAAACCAAACCCGAACATCCAGGAAAAGGACAACCCATGAAAACAACTTACGATGCCGTTATCATCGGTGCGGGCATCATCGGCTGCAGCATTGCCTTTGAGCTCAGCAAAAAAGGATGGAACACCCTCAATGTCGACACCCTGCCTGCTGCCGGCAGCGGATCAACGGCCAACACCTGCGCTGTCATCCGTGTGCACTACTCCACCATTGACGGAACCGCCCTGGCGTACGAAAGCTACCGCCACTGGAGCGACTGGTCGAAATATCTGGGCATTGAAGATCCCAGGGGAATGGCCGAATTTATCCAGAGAGGGGTGCTTGTATTCAAATCCGAGGCCAATAACCACCTGAAAAAGGTTACGGCCACACTGGACGCACTGGAAATCGAATATGAACACTGGGACTTCAGGAAGATCAAGGAAAAATTCCCCTTGATCGATGACACCAGCTATTTCCCGCCCCGAAGGCCGGATGACCCGGATTTCGGGAAGAAAAACAGCACGCCCGTTACCGGTGCCATCTACTACCCCCAGGGCGGCTATATTTCCGATCCGGTGCTGTCGGTGCACAATATCCAGGTGGCCGCCGAATTCCATGGTGCCGTCTTTCGATTCAACAGCCGGGTAACGGATATCCTGAAAGAGAACAACCGCGCTCATGGTGTCCAGCTGGCCGATGGCTCTGCCATCCTGGCGCCGGTAGTCATCAATGCCGCAGGCCCCCACTCCTTTGTCATCAATAAGCTGGCCGGTGTGACAGATGGCATGAATATCAAGACCCGCGCCCTGCGCCATGAAGTCGTTCATGTGCCGGCCCCGGAGGATATCGATTACGAGTCCATCGGTTGCCCGAGTTCGGACAGCGATATCGGCGGCTACTGGCGGCCGGAAGTGGGCAACCACATCCTCTCGGGCAGTGAGGACCCGGAATGCGACCCCCGGCAATGGATCGACGACCCGGATGATTTTAACCGCAACCTTACCGACCAGGCCAGGGCCCAGGCCCTTCGCCTGGCCCTGCGGATTCCAGGCATACGAATTCCCAACCAGCTCCAGGGTATCGTCGATCTCTATGATGTCAGTGACGACTGGATCCCCATTTACGACAAATCCGACCTGCCCGGATTTTATATGGCCGTGGGGACGTCGGGAAATCAGTACAAAAATGCCCCGGTTGTCGGAAAGATGATGGCCCAATTGATTCTAAGTTGCGAAAACGGTCACAATCACGATACCGACCCGTTGACCTTCCACCTCGATTATATCAACCGGGATATCAACATGAAGTTCTACTCACGTCTGAGGGAAATTAACGAGGAGAGCAGTTTTTCAGTGCTCGGGTAGCTGTTTTCGGTTATCCCGGATGAACAATCCGATAAAAGGAAAGGTGACCGCATGCAAAAAGAAGCCGCATATCAAAGCAGCTTGGCTCGTATTTTAAAAGCCGTTGCACTGGAAACGCCAGACCGCGTCCCTGTCGTGCTGGAATATGCTGGATTTGCCGCCCATGTGACCCAGACCCCCATGGCCGAATTTCTTGGGGATCCTGAAAAAAATCTGCAAACCATGATCAAGGCCTACCACATGGTTGGCGGTGCAGACGCCATCAACTATGGATCTTTCTGGCCCTATAACCTGTGCTATAGCTTTATGTCAAAAGTCAGGGTCCCCGGCGTTGACCTGCCGGACAATGACATGTGGCAGGTTATTGAAACAGAGTTGATGACCCGGAAAGACTATGACCGCATAGTAGACCTTGGCTGGCCAGCCTATTTTAAAAAATTCATGGGCGAAAGAATTATAAACGACGTCCCCGCAAGCTACCTGCCCCCCCAGAGAAAAGCCCCGGACACTCAAGCCGCCTGGCGCAAAGAAGGTGTCCCGGTACTATGCGGTGGCGATGTTACCACACCGTTTGAACTGCTCTGCGGTTCCCGTTCGTTTGTTCCGTTTGCCATTGATCTGATCGAAATCCCGGATAAAGTCACCGCCGCCATGGACGCCATTGTTCCCCACCTGATAGGCAACCGTCTTCAGGTCGCTAAAGATCTCGGCTACCCGCTGGCATGGGTCGGCGGATGGCGCACAGCACCGTCCATGCTGTCACCGGTTATGTGGCAACGCTTTGCATGGTCCTATTTTAAACGGATCGTCAACGAAGTGGTAGATACGGGCCTGATTGCCCTGCTGCACCTGGATTCAGACTGGACCCGGGAGCTGAATCGATTCCTCGAGCTTCCCAAAGGAAGATGCATCATGGCCCTCGATGGGGAAACCGACATCTTCAAGGCCCGGCAGGTTTTAGACGGCCACATGTGCATCATGGGCGATGTCCCGGCCACCATGTTATTCATGGATGATCCGGACACGGTATTTGATTATTGCACCCGCCTGATAAAAGAACTGGGCCCCCAGGGATTCATCCTCCAATCCGGCTGCGATATTCCGACCAATGCCAAGCTGGAGAATGTACAGGCGATGGTGGCAGCGGCAACCGGATAAAAGCAAAACCGCCACCGAATCGGCAGAACCCGTCAAGGTCTTCAACCAGAGGCTACGGGCAGACCAACGCTAAAAATCAATTGACCCTAACCATCGGATGTCCTATGGTATTTTGATATGGATTTGAACTGATACGGGTGGAAATAGCCGTGAAAAAAATACAAGCGGGTGTCATCGGTCTGGGAAAATTTGGTTTAAAATTTGCTGAAACCCTGATGGAAATGGGCCACGATGTTATCGGGGTGGATAAAAGCGATAAACATATCAAGCAGGCGCAGCAGATTTTGCACCATGTCTATAAAACAGATGCCACGAATAAACAGGCATTAATCCAGATCGGTATCAACGACTGCACCCATGCCCTGGTCAGCGCCGGTCAATCCATTTCAGCCAGCGTGATGATATCCATGTATCTGAAAGAGCTGAATATCCCCATGGTTTGGGTCAAGGCGATCCATACCGACCATAAAAAATTACTCGAAATGATCAAAGTCGATAAAGTGATCATCCCTGAACATAGTGCCGCCCGTGAATTTGCCAACAGAATGGCCGTTCCCGGATTTATCGAGCACCTTCCCTTTGGCAAGAATATTGTCATCCAGAAACTGATTGTAAAAAATTGGGCCGGGCGGACACTCCGGGAACTTGATCTAACAAACAAGCACGGAATTCAGGTAGTGGCATTGAAAAATGCAGGTGCCGCCGATTATGTTTTCATCCCGCGGGCCGATCATCGCCTGGAAGAAGGCGATAAATTAGCAGCCATCGGGCAAACCGGCAGTTTTGACAAGATAAATTCATAGTTCTGTCGATTCATAGACCTATCGAATAGACCGCCCGATTCCTCAAACAACCGGGTTTCAGACCGGCTGAGATATCCCCTTCAATGGAAAATTACATATTTTTCCCGGGTTCGTCACCGACCGTTTCGAGATGATTCCCGCAGTATTAATCTTCCCAGTGGATGCACTCCACGGGACAAGTCTCGATTGCTTCTTCGATGCAGTCTTCCGATCCGCCCCGGGGAAGAATCACTTCTGCCTTTTCTTCATCTTCGTTGAACGAAAACACATCAGCGCATAATTCGACACAACTCTCACACCCAATACACTCTTCCGTATCAATTACTACTTGTCTGGCCATTTTTGTCATTTTCCTTTCTATATGATCTGACATTTCCCGGTAGATCTGTGACAAATAAAAAAAACCCATATTTTCGATCAAATTGTCAATCGTAACCGCTGCGTCGACTCAACCGGATCTGAGCGGATTTTTGGAAAACCATGTGCCAACATATTCAGATGATAAGCATGTCAGAAAACGGCGACATACCCGTTGGATACGTCGAGTTTTTTTGAGATTCTTAGCGCTCAACCGATGGGTGCAGAGTGATCTAACAATCGCAGCTTCGGTTAAGATCAATTGCACTCTCTTTTCTTAGCCTAATCACTCGAATAAATAATTCAACAGGAATAATCACGATTTTACCGGTTTGACGTAAAATAATTGTCATCAGCGTTCTCGGTAAAGCCGATCTCTCGCCCACCTGATTGGAAAAAACATGGACACCTGCTGCTGGTAGTCTGTGTACTGACGACCGAACTGTATCTTCAGCTTCCTCTCCTCCAGCATGGCACCGGCCACAAAATATCCGCATATGACCAGGTTGGTTAGAATTACCACCGCATCCAGGGGCCGGGCCCAGACAATAAGAATGCCGGCGCTGTACCAGGGGTGTCTGACAATGGATAACACGCCGCCCGTGTCCAGAGTGCAGTCGTCGGTAAGCACACTGCATGTGTTCTCACCCTTGAGTTGTCGAATCCCGAAAAACTGAAATAAATCGTATCGTTGAAGGCCTGTGAAAAAAAACACCAGGCCGACGGACCACAAAAGGATGGGGACAATCCGCAGCATCCCTTCCCAGGCAATAATCGGTCTCCCCTTCAAGGAAGCAGCATATCCCAGAATCGGAACCAGGGTAACAACGGCGAAAAGATTGTACGCAATTCGATAAAAGCGAAAACCGCCAGGAAATCGTCTGCGCAGTACTTCAATGACGGTTAAGCTGATCAAGGCACTGTGAAGCGTACACCAGACGATCCAAAAAAGAAGAAGCAGCATATATTTCATAACGATATTCAAGGCCTGAACATTTTTTTTCATTCCGCATACGCTGGCGATGGTTATATTCAGCAAAAATGGGCCAGTCGCAACGGCATGATTATCCAATTATCCGTAATTTGAAATCAGCTGTTTCAAATACGGGTACGGGTGGTTCCATCCCTTACTTTTTCAACATATCTACTGGATGCATCATGATCGTCAAGCAAATAATCGAGTGCGGCCAGCATAAAATGTGATTTCCCGGCCCCGGTTTTTTCTTCTGTGATACGATTGTCATTTCCAAATTCTGCCACTGAATCGATCCGGTTAATCAGACCGGCCGATTATTTGACATTCCGTAATGACTGGTATAGATTTTGAAAAAATGAAAGGTGCGAATCGCCATGTTTTTTCTTGGCAAACGATTCAGAATATATATTCGGATACAGCACAACAACAGCTCACTTTTATCATGAAAGGAAAAACAAGATGAAAAAAATGTTAATTGCGTATGTCAGCCGGACAGGTAACACGGCCAAAATGGCCGATTATATCGCCGAGGGCGTCCGGTTTACCGGGGCCACGGCGGTAATTAAAAAGGTGTCCGAGCTTAAAGATGCCGATGCGCTGGCTGACTATGACGGATTTATTTTCGGTTGTCCCACCTACCATAAGGACATGACAGCCAGCATGAAAACGTTTCTCTTTCTGGCGGAAAAAGCCAATCTGGCTGGAAAGGTGGGAGGTGCTTTCGCGTCTCATACCCACAGCGGCGAATCCGGCCCCATGATTGCCGACACCATGCAACATGTTTTTAAGATGGACATGGTAAACCTTGGGGCACTGTCTTTAAAACAAGATATTGTGAATACAGATGAAGGGCTGAAGGCCTGCCAGGCATACGGAAAAAATGTAGGTGAAAAACTGGCGGGATAATTTTCCGGCCTTACCTTCTTTATTTTCAGCTCTAACATAAGGCAGGAAAAATGACCACCTTGAAAGATCTTCCCCATCTGCCGCCGCGGAAGTGGCCGAAAGAAACGGCAGGCATGCTTCTCAAGGCAATAAACGATACGGCCCTTGACCCGTCCGACCGTTTGCCTGCCGTGGAGATGGCCGGGGGCCCTGGTGGTCATCAACGATTCGATAGCCCGTGCGCTGCTTGCCCTTGCAGGCGGCGTCGATGAAACTGATGCCATCCGGGAGCACGCGGTGATTTTCCTGGGGCCGGTCCTGGAGCATGCGGATATGTTCCAGTTTGAAGATCCGGACGACATTGTCATCACCGAAGCGGTTTTCCCGGAGAAGATGGCGAAAACTGGTAAAATAAATAAATCGCCGGATATTGACTGGATCTAATAAAAAAGGAGCTACTTTTTAAAATAGCTCCTTTTTTATTGCTGGTAGTCCCAACGGGGATCGAACCCGTGTTACCGGCGTGAGAGGCCGGCGTCCTAGACCGCTAGACGATGGGACCGTTGAAAGCTGGTCACTGAATATATAACCGAAAAAAAATTGTCAATCAGTATTTTTCACAACCGGGCGCCGTCCTTTTCGGAATCCGAAGAGCAGGTAAATGATAAACCCGATAAACGGAATCCCGGCAATCAGGATCCAGGTTATTTTTATTCCCACGGAGCTGAATTCTTTCTGGGCGGCGTTGACCATGGCCCAGATGGTCCCGATAAAAAACGGAATGCTGAGTAAAAGAATCACCTGAATAGTATAAAGATCCATATCTGCTTTCTCAATAAGGCCTAACTTCTCAACAGGTTGGCCACGGTGAGGATCGTATCGGCATAGGGGCGGCTGTTATTGTAGCTCCGAATGACTTTATGGGCATTTTTAGGACTCAGGCCGGGTTTCCAGCCGTAGTGTTTTAAATAGTTGGCGACACTGGCGATGGCATCGTCATGGTTGAACAGGTCGATACGGCCATCGTTATTCCCATCTGCCGCCAACCGGCTGATATTGCTCGGCATGAATTGACAGATCCCCATGGCACCCGCGTAAGAGCCCCGAATGGTGGCCGGATCGATCCCTTCGGCAAAGGTATACCGAAGCAGTGCTTTCAGCTCTGTATATGCCCAGCCCGATTTTTTGTCGGCTTTTTTTTCAAACTGATCCCGGGATAAACGCCGGTCGGCCGGTATGAGCTGCCACAGATTTTCCCTGGCATCGCTATCTTCCAGGGCGGCCATGGTCGACAGGGTGTTCAACACCCGGCTCTTGCCGACCATCTTTCCCAGTCGGGTTTCGACAAGGATAATCGCCGTGATGACCTCGCGGTCCACCTGGTATTTTCTTTCGGTTCGGGTCAGTGCCCGTTCATGCGCACGCAGATATTTTTTGGCTTTTCGTATGGATGTTGAAGAGGTAAACTGGTTGTAATTCAAGCGGCTTTCGCTATGCATGAAAAACAGGCTGACGCTTCGATGGGCAAAGCGTACCGTGGGATTTTGGTAAAGTGCGTTTATCTTTTCGGGATCAAACCCATCGGCCGCCAATTTTTCCTGGAGTCTTTCAAAAGCGTTGTCCCGGGCGGATACGGGCCCGAACCAAAGCCCTGTCAGAAGAATAACCGTACACATTGTACAGACGGTGTAAAGTGGTCGTTTCAGTATAACGCGCATAAAATATGACCTCCTGATCATACGGATGTTGAGGCGTGGCAAAAACAACCATCGAGATCAAAGCCTGTTTCCGATTATTCCGGCCTTATCGAGGCCCTTGTTTTTCATATCACACCTTGGCGGGATCAATCCATACAATAATTGACTTTCTTGATTGCCGGCGGCCGGCATGGTATGTTCAGTTTCATTAATGGTATGTTCAGTTTCATTAAAAAATGTAATTCTGGAAGGTTCGGTATAGATACGGATTGGAGCGGAAAAGACAGGCGTTTCGAGCAATGGCCAAAAAATCAACCAAATCAGTTTTTACCTGTCAGGCTTGCGGATACCAGACCCCCAAATGGATGGGTAAATGCCTTGAGTGCGGGAAGTGGGACACCCTGGTTGAGGAGACAGTTCGAGCACCTGACAGGGGCGGCCGGATAATGTCCCTCCCCGGGGAGGACGCCGCACGTCCGGTAGCCATCGACAGCGTTGAAACCATCGGGGAAGAACGTATTTTTACCGGAATCAGTGAATTTGACCGGGTGCTGGGCGGCGGTGTTGTGATGGGATCGATGGTACTTATCGGCGGTGACCCGGGCATTGGTAAATCGACATTGATGCTCCAGGCCCTTTACGGCCTTAGCCGTGAAAACCGCAGGGTCCTTTATGTATCCGGTGAAGAATCCGTTCGCCAGTTAAGCATGCGCAGCCGCCGGATCGGAACGGACAGCGACTGCCTGATGGTTGTCTCCGAGATTGACCTGGAATCGATTCTGGCCATGGTGGCGGAATTAAAACCGTCCGTGCTGGTCGTCGATTCGATCCAGACCATGTTCAACAGTGACCTGACCTCGGCGCCGGGAAGCGTCAGCCAGGTGCGCGAAGCCACGCTGCGGTTGATGCTCATGGCAAAAAAAACGGGGCTGCCTGTTTTTATTATCGGCCACGTGACCAAAGAGGGAGCAATCGCCGGCCCCCGGCTGCTGGAACACATGGTCGATACGGTGCTCTATTTTGAGGGAGATCGGAATTATATTTACCGGGTATTGCGGGCGGTGAAGAACCGGTTCGGTTCCACCAACGAAATCGGCGTATTTGAAATGACCGAAACCGGACTGGGCGAAATTGTCAATCCATCGGCTGTTTTTTTAACTGAACGGTCGGACAATACGGCCGGTTCCATTGTCACCTGCGCCATGGAGGGGACCCGCCCGATTCTGGTGGAAATGCAGGCGTTGACCAGCAGTACGAGCTTCGGTACGCCCCGGCGGACGATTCTCGGGCTGGATCACAACCGGGTGGCGCTGCTGGCGGCGGTCATGGAAAAAAAGCTGGGGATGCATTTGATTGGACACGATATTTTTATGAATGTTGCCGGAGGCGTCAAGGTAGATGAACCGGCCGCTGATCTGGGCATTGTGGCGGCCGTGGCATCGAGTTTTCTGGATCGGCCCGTGCATGCCCATACCGTTATTCTAGGCGAAGTGGGGCTCACCGGGGAAATCAGAGGGGTCAGCCAGATTGACGCCCGGGTGGCGGAATCAAAAAAGATGGGGTTTACGCGGTGCATTCTGCCGCAAAGCAGCCTTGAGCAATCCCGGACCGATTCCCGGATGACGCTGCTGGGCGTCTCGTCCGTGGATGAGGCCATGGAAGTGATGTTTTAGCTTTGAGCCGGCGGAAAAAAAGACAAACGGGTGCCGCCAGACGGGGAAAAGCAAATTCCAGGGCCGCCTCCAAAGCAATCCCCAGGGCAACCCCAAAGAAGGCTAAGTGGGCGGATCATTATACGCGCCTGGCCCGCAAAGACCGGTATCCAGCCCGATCGGTCTACAAATTAAAGGAGATTCAGGCCAAGTATCGCTTGATTCGGCCCGGATCCAAAGTACTGGATCTGGGGTGCGCCCCCGGCGCATGGCTGTTGTATGCCGCTGAAAAAACCGGTCCGGGAGGCTGCGTGGTCGGGATTGACATAAAACCGGTAACCATTTCCCTGCCCGGCCAGGTTCGGGTTGTCACCGCTGACCTATTTACCCTTGCCCCTGATTTCTGGCAATCAGCCGGCGCCCCGTTTGACAGCGTGATCAGTGACCTGGCACCGGCCACCACGGGTAATAAAATGGTTGACACCGCCCGGTCATCCGCTCTATGCGAAACAGCTTTAGCGATTGCCGTTGACCATCTGGTCATCGGCGGTTCATTTGTATGCAAGGTATTTCAGGGCCCTGATTTTCAACCGTTTGTGGCCAACATCAAACGGCTTTTCAAACGGTACGATATTTTTAAACCCCAGAGCAGTCGCAAGGCGAGCCGGGAAATATATATTACCGGATTAACATTTTCAGGAGGAAATCATGTCAGGACATAGCAAGTGGTCGAGTATTAAACATAAGAAAGCCGCCACCGATGCCAAACGTGGCAAAGTCTTTACCAAGTTGATCAAGGAGATTACCGTGGCGGCCCGCATGGGAGGAAGCAGCGATCTTGAAGCCAATCCCAGATTACGTACCGCCGTCGCTGCCGCAAAGGCCGTTAATATGCCAAAAGACAATATTGAGCGGGCCATCAAAAAAGGAACGGGTGAGCTGGAAGGCGTCAATTACGAGGAAAGCAGCTATGAGGGGTACGGTCCGGGTGGTGCGGCCGTGCTGCTGGAATCTCTCACCGACAATAAAAACAGGACCGTAGCCGACATTCGGCATATTTTCAGTAAAAACG
The DNA here is from genome assembly GCA_003973265.1 of Deltaproteobacteria bacterium. Classification (GTDB taxonomy): domain Bacteria; phylum Desulfobacterota; class Desulfobacteria; order Desulfobacterales; family QNYZ01; genus QNYZ01. The sequence continues at coordinate 10,916 of QNYZ01000082.1, forward strand.
GCGGCAACCTGGGTGAGAACGGGTGTGTTGCCTGGATGTTTGATAAAAAAGGATACCTGGTCATCGACGGTCAGACCACGGATGAGGATACCCTGATGGAAGTGGCCCTGGAAGCCGGCGCCGAAGATGTCCGCCAGGACGGAACCAATTTTGAAGTGATTTGTGATCCGGGAGATTTTGAGCAGGTTAAAGCAGCGATCGAAAATGCGTCAATTATTCCAGCCGATGCCGAAGTAACGATGCTGCCCCAGACAACGACCGCCTTGACCGGCAAGGAGGCCGAACAGATGCTTCGCCTGATGGAGGCGCTTGATGATTGTGACGATGTCCAGAAAGTGTATACCAATGCCGATATTCCGGATGAGGTAATGAACGGATAGAAAAAACCAGACAGTTTGGGCCCGCGAAATAATAAGAGGATAATTTCGGGACCGGCAGGGGCCTGGTATGGATGTACGGCAGCTTTTATGCCCGCATGAAACGCCCGGTCTTCCGGCCCGGCTGCGTCATATCAACACGCTCAATGGGTCGTCGTAACATGTTCCGGATCATGCCCCCGCCTGCAGGGATAAGCCAATACCCCCGGCCTTTCTGGGGCCGGGTCTGATTACTGATCCAGATGAATGACATCCACGCCGTCGGGAATGTCGAAGGAAAAGACGGTATTGTCGATTTTTTCCTGAAACTGGATATCCGAAAACTGAATGCGGGTTTCATCCCCATAAATATTGACGGTGATAATTTCGGTAATCGTAAACGTCTCTTTGGCGACAATGAGGTGGATGGCACTGATCTCCTGTGTTTTTTCTTTGGGTGCCAGGGTAAGACGGTAATCCCCTTCCGGGGTATCCTTTTCCCTCGAAATATCAAATTGTTTTTTCAGGGACGTCAGGTCGGCTAAAAAACCGGCCCCTTTGCCATTGCCAAAAAAGGCCGGCGTTTTTCCTACCATAACCTGGTTGTCCTGGGGGCGATAGACCCACAACTGCCGACCATCTGAGACAATCGTCTGCTTTTCAGGCGCCTCATACGTCCATCGCATCATACCGGGACGCTTCACAATAATCGACCCGCTCGCCGTATCAACGATTTCCATGGCTTTTAAGGTGGAAAACTGGTGAAACCGGGCCGAAAATCCAATGGCGGCATACCGTTTCTCAATTCCGGCAATAATCTTCTGCTCAGATCCTGTTACTTCCCTTGCCGGAGGAGATGAGACCTCACCCGCATGGGCGGCCGTTGCGAAAAATATCAGGATAACCATCCGGAAAATGGTATTAAAACGCATGTAAAACTCCTTTTCAGTGCGTAAGGCTGGTCCGATAACGCCTCAGATCCCTGATGATATCGGGCGCCCCTCGAAGTATGCATCGCTTGATATGCCGGTATGCCTGGTGCCCGGCGGTCATGTCTATGGTAATACCCCGCATTGTTTTACTGTGGACCAGCAAAAAAAACAACCCGCGCAGCAGGGGGGTCTGGTAAAAACCGGGCGACATTCGGGCGGCGGTGATCAGTTCGGGTATAATCCTTGTTTTTAAGCGGTTTGAGTATTCTGATAACCGGCCGGATAAAATGGCACTGGCGGCAAACCGGCCGCTTTGCAGGGCATACGGGATGCCTTCGCCGGTAACCGTATCCACCAGCCCGGCGGCATCCCCCGCCAGAATCCAGTTCGGGCCGTTTAACGGTCTTGTTTTCAGCATCGCAGGACTCAGTATCGGTTCGGCCCAGGCGTAGGGCTTGAACTGATTGCGATCGAATTTTTGTTTTACATCAGGCAGGTGTCTCAGATTTTCCTGGATAAACAGCTGTAATAGTAACCGGGCCCGATCCGCCCTGAATTCTTTTTCAAACAGGGCAATTCCCAGGCTGGCATTATCGGGGCGTGGAAACCACCACGCATATCCCCGGCAACGCCGAAAAAAACGACAGATGATTTGTCGGGGAAACCGGCCGGGAATATAAACGCCCAGGGCCTGTCCCCGGCGGCGAGATGGAATCGGCAACCCGAGAAACCGGGCCAACGGGTCATTTATGCCGCCTGCGCCCACGACAATATCTACCTGGCGACCATTGACCCGCCAGCCGCCGTTTTTGGAAGGCATCGGTTTTCGTACGGTTTCCTCGATTGATATGGCCCCGGCGGATGTGGCCAGTCGGCGCAGCGCAGCATCTAAATCCTTACGGGAAACAACGCGAATTGGATCGTTCAGCAGAAGGTCAACGGCATGCCCATCGGGACTGATCAGTCTTAAACGAAAGATGTCTGCGCCATCAACGGGAAACGCTCGTCCGCCGGGCAACGATGTGAGCGCCCGAAAGCTTAGTCCTCCGCCGCAGGGTTTTTCACGGTGCGGGTTTCGCTCAAAGAGAAAAACATCGATTCCGGCCCGGGCCAGAAAAAAACTACAGGCAGCGCCGGATGGCCCCCCACCGATAACAGCCACCTTACCCGGCATTTCCAGCCACCTGGGCGATCCAATTTTTCATCATCTGGTTATAAATGAATTTCATAGCAGGATGAGTGTTTTTAAAATGTATAGAACAGATGTCAGCCGCACAGGCCCCATCCATTCATGGTGGAATCCAAAACGGAAAAGATGAAAGAGATAAATTTTGTCTTTAAACAACTGTCAGCGCGCTGGCGTGTCCCCGGTACTTATCCTTCTTTAAATAAGCGATAGATTGTCTGCCCCCGCCATTTACCCCGCCCGGAGAGTGTCGGGATCTGCATGGTTTCAAATTCAAGGGCGATTTTGTCATAACTTAACCGCTGGTCGCGCATCCGGGTAATCAGGGCCACCAGCTCTGAACGGGTTCTGGGCCGGGTTTCCGGTTTAACATCGTCCCGGATTTCAGCGGATTTGGCTGGCTCAGTGGTTTCAACGACAGCGTCGGTTTGTGGAGGAGCCGGATCGAAAGTCGCACCCGGTGGCATTTTAACCAGCGCGCCCAAGTGCGCGGCGATTTTTTCCATGGCGACGGCCTGACGTTCCTGGCTTTTTTCCACCGACTGGGCGATGGTTACCAGGCGTTTCTGATTTTCGGCCAGCCCCCCCAGAAACTCTTTGAGCGTTGTGAACTGGTCCGTGGACAACGAACGGTAATTTACGTACCCTTTACGGTGATCTTTGCCCGCGTGCCGATTGTTCGATTTATTCGACCGGTCCTGACCTTTAAACCGGTTGTTGTCAAATCGCCGGTTGGGTTTGTTCATGTTTTTGATATTACCCGTTCGTACATTGTAAATGAAATCGTCCATTTTAACTTCTCCAAATTCGATTAAAATTATCTATCGGGTCTTAACTCATTTTTCCTGAAGTCCCGTTACTTTGAGCAAACAGGGCCTCTATTAAAATCCGGCAACCCCATGTATGTGTATATCTGCATAACCGGCACAATGAATAAATCAATAGTAACAGATGAAAAGGGTGTGCCGCGGGAATCAAAGTGGTTTACGTTCCAATTTTCCATTTGGTAGTTTTTCGGGTACATTTGGAAGTAACAGTTCGAGGCCTTTGAAGATCACCCCTTTTATCATGCAGGTCAAGGGGCTGTGAAAAGGATTATCCCCGAAATATGTTTTGTGATGTTATCTGATATTATTTTAATTTCTTGTTTTTAGTCCTGGTTTCAATTTCCAGTTTCAAATTCCGGGATCCTGGCTCAAATCTGAATATTGCAGGCAGTAGGCGTCTGCCCCGGATGTTTCACCCTGATCCTGAATTCATCTGCTTTGGAAGGATGGTGGAAATCTTCAGTAATTTAACCAAGGAATAGCAAAATAAAGATTCAGAAAATATTCTGGTTGCCAGCCACTTCCGCTTCAATTTGACGCTGTCTGTCATCGCGTAATGAAGAATTCATCCCATATCGTATCGTTTTTTATCTGTCAACCGAAATAGTAGAAAAAGCTTAAATCGATATGGAGGTGCTGTTTTCGCGGCCGAATGAAAGTAAAGATAAGTAAATTCCTGCCGTTTATAAGTAATGCGTTACACTTTTTAAGATGTAAAACGGGTGTCGGAATTTTACTGCAAATCATCTTGAATTTACAAGCCGAACTAGGTACATAACGAAGACGCGCATCCGTTTTAATTGAGAAAAGGGATCGTCCCTGCCTCTGGCATAACCGGTCAATCGCGGATCTGAAAGGAACCACATGGGAAATCAATTACACGTCAGGCAGTTTCGATACGCCACTGACAATCTCGGGTATCTTGTCTATGGAGATCGGGCCGGCATGGCCATCGACGGGGGGGCGGTTTCGGATATTCTCGATTTTGCCGCGGCCGGAAAAATAAAGATCCGGTATGTTGTCAATACCCACATGCATCCCGACCATACCATGGGAAGCCGGTCACTGGCCCGCCATGCCGGGGCTGAACACATCGATAACGCCTCGCTGCGCAGCCAGGCGCAGGTTGAACTCGACGGTGTGGACATACAGGTTCACCACACGCCGGGTCATACACGGGATTCTCTCGTTTTTCATTGGGCCGGTTATCTGATTACGGGGGATACGTTATTTAACGGCACGGTGGGCAATTGCTTTACCGGGGATCTGAAGGCATTTTATGAATCAATATCACACCTGCTTTCCTTTCCGGACGAAACGATTATATATGCCGGGCACGATTATGTGGTGGACGCGATGCGCTTTGCCCGGTCCATTGAGCCGGAAAATGCGGATATCGGGCGGTACCTGGAAAAATACGATCCACGGCATGTATTTTCCAGCCTGGCGGATGAAAAAAAGGTCAATCCCTATTTGCGGTTTAATACGGCCGAACTGGTGGCTGTACTGAAAAAACGCGGACTGGCCACCGACACGGCATATCAGCGCTGGAATTCCCTGATGAAAATTGGATGATCCCCGACACGACTGCCCGGAAAGGTTGAATGGATAACGGTACGCCGCCCCCCTGCCTTGCAACCGGGCTTTAAATATTATATCAACAATTGTATCATCACTCTTAAAAGGTATCATATAAAAGGGACAAACATGCGTCGCAAAGACAAGGAAGTGGCTGACCGGGATAAAATCGAAGCGATCATTAACCGGTGTATCGTCTGCCGGGTGGCCATGGTGGACAACAATAGCCCTTACATTGTACCGTTGAATTTCGGATTTGCGGATAATACCCTTTACTTTCATTCAGCCTTGAAGGGCCGGAAAATCGATATATTAAAAAAGAATCCCGAGGTCTGTTTTGAATTCGACGAAGATGTTGAACTGATCCCCGATAAAGAGGGGAAAGCCTGTGGCTGGGGAACGCAATTCAAAAGTGTCATCGGATTCGGCACGGCTTCTTTTGTAACAATGCCCGGGGACAAAAAGAAAGCATTAAACATTATCATGGGGCACTATACCGGAAAGTCCTTCGAATTTTCCGATTCGGATGTGGCCCAGATGGCCATTATTCAAATTGATATCCGCGAAATGACAGGCAAAGAAGCGCACCAATAGAAAGGCGGAGAACTATGGGAATCAACGTGGTCGAAAAAGTGGATGGACACGTTAAAGTTAAGCATGTGCTCATCAGCGTGTCTGACAAATCAGGTCTGGAAACTTTTATCCCGGAACTGGTCCGGCTGGTGCCGGATGTCCGGATTTTTTCCACAGGCGGCACTTTTATCAAAATCAGCGATATCCTGAAAGACCGGGCCGCCGCTCATTTAACCCGGGTATCCGAATATACCGGCCAGCCCGAAACACAGGGGGGGTTGGTCAAAACGCTTGATTTTAAAATTTACCTGGGTCTGCTCACCGAAACATACAACGATTCCCATCAGGCCGATTTAAACCGGACCGGGGGGGTTCCCATCGATATGGTCATTGTCAACCTGTATCCCTTCAAGGCGACCATTTCCAGAGAAGACGTGACACCGGAACAGGCCCGGGGCAATATCGATATTGGCGGGCCCTGCATGATCCGGGCTTCGGCCAAGAATTTTTTGCGGGTATCTCCGGTTGTTGAGCCGGATGATTATCCAGCGATTATTTCTGAGATGGAAAAAAACAAGGGGTGCACCTCGCTGGCGCTTCGGTTTGACCTTGCGTGTAAGGCGTTTGCCCATACTGCTGCCTATGATCAGGCCATTGCCGATTATCTGGCCGCCTGTCAATTTAAAGAAGTTGATCAATGTTATTCCAAGGCCTGAATCCAACTGAACATAGCTGGATTCACTGGATCAACGTAATTTTTTATACCTACCTGCCGTAATAAATATACAGAAGGAGCACCCGATGGCCGAAGATCTGAAAAAAATGTACAAAACAATTGTACAGGATCATTTCCCCCCCCGGATGGAGGTTAGTTTTGTTAACGGCGAACAGCGGCAGACGCTGTTCTATGAAAAAGTACTATGGGACATTGACGGGGTTGAAAAGGGGCTTCGGTACGGAGAAAATCCCGGTCAGGAAGCGGCCCTGTATCGATTAATCAACGGCAATCTTCTGCTGGGCGAAACTGAAATGATCCAGGCCGGAAATTACCTGGCATCCGACATCGAACTGCTACAGTCGGGTAAACATCCCGGCAAAACCAACCTGACCGATGCGGACAATGCCCTGAACATTCTTCGGTATTTTACCGATCGGCCCACGGCGGTGATTGTCAAACACAACAACCCCTGCGGCGTGGCCCGGGCCGATAAATTGATTGATGCGTACCAGCGTGCCAACATGGCCGACCGGGTGGCCGCCTTTGGCGGGTGTATTGCCGTTAACCGTGCGGTTGATAAAATCACCGCCGAAAGTATCTCCGGCCAGTATTGTGAAGTGGTGGTGGCGCCGGACTTTGAAGAAGGCGCCCTTGAGATCCTCGGCAGGAGGAAAAACCTGAGGGTGATCCGGATCGGAAATATCGATCGTCTCGAAACCTATGTGGGGCAGCGCTGTGTTGAATTCAAAAGCCTCATAGACGGCGGCATGATCACCCAATGGTCCTTTGTCCCGAAAAGTCGCTCCGTGGCTGATTTAACAGTCGCCGAGTGTGACTACAAGGGAAAAAACTACCGGATCGAAAAGGAGCCGACACCGGCCCAATACGAAGACATGCTCTTCGGGTGGCTGGTGGAGTCGGGGATTACTTCCAATTCCGTCATATACGTAAAGGACCAGGTCACGGTCGGGATCGGTACCGGTGAACAGGACCGGGTCGGCGTGGCTGAAATTGCAAGGGACAAGGCCTACCGCAAACTTGCCGACCGCTACTGTTTTGAAAAACTGGGAATCCCGTATAACGACCTGTCTGATCCTGAACAAAAGGCGGAAATTGATTCGCGCGTGGCCGCAGAAAAGGGCGGGCTTATCGATGCGACCATGGTCAGTGATGCTTTTTTCCCTTTTCGGGACGGGGTAGATGTCGGATTAAAGGAAGGTGTTACGGCCATCGTTCAGCCCGGGGGGTCCACCAACGACTACCAGTCTATCCAGGCATGCAACGAGGCCGGTGCAACCATGGTTTATACCGGTCAGCGAAGTTTTAAACATTAAGCGGATCGCCGACGACGAATAGTAGACAGTGAGGGCGCGCGCCCGGTATCTTTGGTGCAGGTACAATAAAAACAACATCGTATCATCTTCGAAGGAGACAGGGATGGCCAAGAAGTTGTGGGAACCGAACGAATCACAAATCAGATCTACAAATATGTTCCGATTCATGCAGTTTATAAACAAAAAGTATGGAACGGATTTTGAAACCTATGACGCCCTCTATCAGTGGTCGGTCACCCATATTGCTGATTTTTGGGCGGCCATGTGGGCGTTTGCCGATATTCGCGCCAGTCAACCATATGAGTCGGTGATCGATGATGAAACAAAAATGCCCGGTGCCAGGTGGTTTTCCGGTGCCCGGCTCAATTTTGCGGAAAATCTGCTTCGATATCGGGATGATCGTACCGCGCTGATCTTCAACGGCGAGGGCCAGGTGTCGGCCAAGATAACGTATACCGAATTATATGACGAAGTCGCCCGGATGGCCAGATCTTTGAGGGAGGCCGGAGTCGTGGCCGGGGATCGGGTGGTCGGGTTTATTCCCAATATGCCCCAGACGATTTTTGCCATGCTGGCGGCAACCAGCATCGGGGCAACCTGGTCTTCGTGTTCACCTGATTTCGGGATTAAAGGCGTACTGGACCGGTTTGGCCAGATCAAGCCGAAAGTATTGTTTACTGCAGACGGATATTTTTTCAAGGGAAAGAAAATAGATTCACTGGGCCGCATCGCTGATATTCTGGAGAAAATTCCATCTGTCGAAAAAGTAGTTGTAACGCCGTATATCGAGACCACGCCGGACATTACGCACGTGCCCAATTCCATCTACTACCAGGACTTCAGATCAACGGAAGACAACCTGGAAATTCAGTTTGAACAACTTCCTTTTGATCATCCTCTCTACATCATGTATTCTTCTGGAACCACGGGCCTGCCTAAATGCATGGTCCAGAGCGCGGGCGGAATCCTGATTCATCATATCAAGGAGTTGATGCTGCATACCGATCTCACCCGGGATGATACGATTTTCTATTTTACAACCTGTGGCTGGATGATGTGGAACTGGCTGACGAGTTCCCTTGCCCTGGGGGCCACCGTGGTCCTGTTTGACGGGAACCCGTTTCATCCCGACCCGGCCGCCCTCTGGAAAATGGCACAGGATGAAGGGATTACGGTTTTCGGAACCAGCGCAGGCTATATTGAAGCGCTTAAAAACGCAGGCGTCCGGCCGGGGCGTGATTTTGACCTGACCGCCCTGCGGGCTGTTCTGTCTACCGGTTCCCCCCTGTCCGTGGAGGGGTTTGAATATATCTACGATGAAGTAAAAAAAGACTTACAGCTGTCTTCCATCGCCGGGGGATCAGACTTAAACGGCTGTTTTGCCCTGGGAAATCCCATGCTTCCTGTGTATGCCGGAGAACTTCAGTGCCGGGGGCTGGCCATGAAAGTAGAAGCCTTCGACGATGCCGGCCATCCGGTTATCAACCAGCAGGGTGAGCTGGTCTGCACGGCACCGTTCCCCTCCATGCCGATCTACTTCTGGGATGATAAAGACGGAAAAAAATACCACAATGCCTATTTTGATGTCTACCCCGGAATCTGGCGCCATGGGGACTATATCGAGATAAACGACCGGGGCGGATTTGTTATTTACGGCCGTTCGGATGCCACCTTGAATCCCGGCGGTGTCCGTATCGGTACCGCCGAAATCTACCGCCAGATGGATCAACTTGCTGAAATCGACGACAGCCTGGTTATCGGCCAGAGCTGGAACAATGATATTCGCGTGGTATTATTTGTAAAGATGGCGCCGGGGGTGGAATTAACGGATGCACTGAAAAATAAAATCAGAGCCACCATCCGGACCAATGCCTCTCCCCGTCATGTCCCCCAGAAAATCATTGAAGTCCCGGCGATTCCCTACACGCTCAATATGAAAAAAGTAGAACTGGCCGTTAAAAAGATCATTGAAGGAAAACCGGTATTGAACAAAGATGCCTTGAGTAATCCTGAAGCGCTCGATTATTATGCGGATTTGCCCGAATTGAAGGAAGATTAAGCGAACCTGAAATAAATCCCGGATTGACCGGTTTTTGGAAAGATCGGTCAATCCGGGTAAGGCAATCTACTTACCATGCCGACCCACAAGCTTGCGTCGTCAACAGTGACCGATCTTACCGGTTATATCGAACGGGTCACCTACACCAATGAAGAAAACGGATTTACCGTTGCACAGGTCAACGTAGAGGGTAAAGACGATCTTGTCACCGTGGTTGGCACCCTGATGGGGCCGACGCCGGGCGAATTTCTAAAAATGCGGGGTGAGTGGACGCTCCATCCGAAATTCGGCGAACAATTCAAGCTCCGGCACTATGAGACAACCATCCCCACAACGGTTGACGGTATCTGCAAATACCTGGGGTCCGGGATGATCCGGGGGATCGGCCCTGAGATGGCCAGGCGCATCACCCGGCGGTTCGGCCATCAGACCCTGGAGGTCATTACCCACTCCCCCCGGCGGTTGACGGAAGTTGAAGGTATCGGGCCCAAGCGGATCGAGATGATTCAACGCGCTTGGAATGACCAGAAAGATATCCGGGATGTAATGATTTTTCTCCAGTCCATAGGTATTGGCGCCGGATATGCCGCCCGGATATTTAAACAATACGGACCCTCATCAATCCGTGTGGTCCGGGAAAATCCTTTCCGCCTGGCCGAAGAGGTTACCGGCATCGGCTTCAAAACCGCCGACCGTATCGCCCGGACGCTCGGGTTTGATAAGAATTCGGCTTTTCGGGCCCGGGCGGGGATTATTTATGTGCTGAACCGGATGGCGGAAGAAGGAGACGTCTACTGTCCCGCCCCGCTTTTAATTTCAAAATCAGAAGAACTTCTCGGTGTTGATTGCGGTATTGTTGAATCGGCACTGGCCCATATCTGCGCAGAGAAAAAGATTATCGTCGAATCCATTACCGCTCCGGAGGCAGCCGGTTCCTCCGAAAACAATCGGGCCGTGTACCTCTCCCATTTCTATCATTGTGAAACGTTCATTGCCGATAAACTGGTCGCGCTTGACCGCATTGTACCGGATATCGGGCGTATCGATCTGGACGACGTGTTATTACAATCCCAGCGCCGCCTGGGCATCAAGCTGGCACCCAGCCAAGTCTCGGCGGTAAAAAGCGCCATGGCGCGGAAGGTATTGGTTATTACCGGTGGCCCCGGAACCGGTAAAACGACCATTATCCATATGATTGTCCAAATTTGCGCCCGTTTGGGGATGAAAGCTCTGCTGGCGGCACCAACGGGGCGCGCTGCCAAACGGATGCATGAAGCCACCGGACATGAGGCCCGCACCATTCATCGTCTGCTTGAATTCAGTTTTCAGCAGGGCGGCTTTCAGCGAAACGAAGAAACGCCGCTGGATTGTCAATACCTGATCATTGACGAAGCCTCGATGATCGACACCGTGTTGATGGCTCATCTCCTCAAGGCCGTTGCCCTTGATACCACCCTGATCCTCGTCGGTGATGTCCACCAGCTTCCCTCCGTGGGAGCTGGAAACATCCTGGGTGATATCATTGCTTCCGGGCGTTTTGCCATGGTGCGTTTAAAAGAGATTTTCAGACAGGCATCGGCCAGCCGTATTGTTGTCAATGCCCACCGGATCAACCAGGGGAAAATGCCGGACCTGTCATCTCCCACCGGAAAAACGGATTTTTATTTCAGAGAAAGAGAAGATGCTGAAGATGCCCTGACCTTTGTCGTTAATCTCGTTGTTGATCACATCCCCCGGGTGTTTGGCCTGGATCCGGTAAAAGATATCCAGGTCCTGTCACCGATGCACCGGGGAAAAGCAGGGGCGCAAAATCTCAACCGCGCCCTTCAGGAAGCATTGAACGCCCATGCCGAAGGCGTGCTGCACGGTGACCATCGCCTGAGGGTGAACGACAAAGTCATGCAGGTTAAGAATAATTACGATAAAGAAGTGTTTAACGGGGACCTGGGGCAGGTCTACCGCATAGATCCGGAGGCCCGGCAGGTCATGATCCTCTTTGACGGCCGCCCCATCGTCTACGATTTCTCTGAATTGAATGAAGTGACGCTGGCATATGCGATTTCCATCCACAAGTCCCAGGGATCCGAATACCCGGCAGTCGTTATTCCCCTGTTGACCGCCCACTATGTTTTACTGCAGCGCAATCTGATTTATACGGCGATAACCCGGGGAAAACAGCTCGTGGTTGTGGTCGGGTCGAAAAAGGCACTGGCCATGGCGATTCATAATGATAAAACCAAAAAGCGGTATACCCGGTTGAAATCACGCCTTACCGCTTCGTATCAGAACAGAAAAAATTGATTTCCTAACCATTCTCAGCACCCCTGAAATTGTCTGTTTTCAGACAGCTAAATTGTCTTTAAATATGCGACAAGCGCCCTGACCTCATCTTCGGAAAGATCAGCATAATCCGGCATGTCTTTGTAAGGTATCGAAAGTTGCCTGCGGATGTTTTCCTCGCTGACGATACGCCCGCTGACCGGTAGTTTCTCCATCTGAAAAAGTCCTTTTAAACCGGGACCGGCCATCTCCTCGTTTCGATCCGTATAATGGCATGCGGAACAATTGCTTTCGAATACCATGCTCCCTGCCGATACAAGCCGTTCAGAAACATTTTCGTTCTTTACATTGCTTTTTCCGCCGGGCCCATAGACCAGACCGCCGCCAAGAAAACCAAGCCCGATTACGGTCGCAAGACAAATGGTTTGAGTAATGACCAGTATGCCACTTCCATTCTGATTAATAAACGCCAGCAAAACAGCGCCAGTCAGAAAAATGAATAACATCCCGGCCAGGATAAATTTTATCTGAAAGGGAAACAGCCAGGCGCCTTTATAAAAATGCTGCCAGTCCATATATCCCAGGAAAACGGTCACCGGGACGGTGGCAAACGCAAGAAGAATGACATGCCGGGCCGTTGTAAAAACCCGCTTCCGGTCAAACATGGCTGCAATCATAAAAAATATAAACGACCCCGTTACCAGGCCGATCGTCAGATGCGTTACGGCGGGAT
>QNYZ01000012.1 GCA_003973265.1 Deltaproteobacteria bacterium
CCACCGACCACAAGAACCGATCCAATCACGTTTTCTGACATTGGAAAATCTCCTGATTATCACTTAAAACCATGTTTGATAAGAAAAATACTTAAAGCGGATTTATATATCGCGTTGAGAGACGCATGTCAATGGTACCGGCCTATTGAAAACAAAAATTTTCTTCCAGCATGTTCTGAATAAAAGATTTTTAAATTGATATTTGAATCGGGTTCAAGGCGGATAAATGGGACAGGAGAACGAACCCGGACCGGATTTGGCCATGAAGCCGGATTTGACCATGAAGATGGGATAAAGATAAAACGATTAATCCGGGGCGTTGATCCTCCTTTTAAAATTGAATTCTAAGCTAAGAAAATCAATTTTTTTATTTTCCACACGGGGTTTACGATTTCTTTCCCCGCGACTTATCAGGCATGTTCAGAAAATACCGGCAGGCCAGCCAGCCGGAAACTGTCACCCGGACCGCCATGTTTTTTACCATGGCGCTGAGCGTCGGGCTGAGCTGACTGTATTCCCCGGACAGCTTATCTGCATCAAGTTTCAGCAACTTCAGATCTTCTGTGCCATAGATGCGTACACCGGGCAGCCTGGGGATTGAGTCTAAAAACGTCGGGTCACCGATTATATCACCGGCTTCAAGTTGAATCAGGGGGATAAAATGATCGCCCTGCTTGACAACAAGGGCACCGCCCCCTTTGCGGATAATCTGGAGTTCTCTTTTGGCGTTGCCAAATGAAACCGGTTTCAATTGATTAAAGTCAATATCCGGCAGCGGCATTTTACAGGAGTATAAAACCGCCGTATCTGTCATTCTTCTCAACCGCTTGGCCAAGCCCGACGCGAGGGCTTGAAATTCAGTTGTTTTTCCGGACACTTCTGAATACAATCGTTCCTGATTCAAAACACCTATATGGACAGGCCCGGATGCCACCAGCGAAGTTGCCCGGGCATTGTAACTGGAAAAAAACAAAACCGTGCCGGGGAAGGTTCCGGGTCCCAGTCGAAACAATTTTACAGGGCCCTGGGTTGTTTCTTTAATGACGTCCGCCTTGCCTTCCAGAATCACATAGACCCAGCGGCCAAATTTTCCCTCCTTTATTATGGTCTGGCCGTTTTTGTATCGCTCTTCATCGACGATATCGGAATAGTCGGGCAATTCTCCCCGAATCAAAGGCAGTTTGATCCGCGTGGATCGGTTCGATTTTCTGGACGTGTCCTGAACTTCATTTGAGACCGGGCTTAATACCTTTATTTTCCCTTCGTCTAACAGTCGCATGGCCTCCATGATGATATTCATGCGGTTATCTTTAATTCGGTGTTCCGTATCGGCCGGTTTATCGACAAATCTGAACGTGCCCTCTTTCCAGCCAAACAGGGTATACAAGGCGTCCAGGCCGACGTTTTGGCCGTCGGAGGCATCTATGGGGGTTCCGTCCAGCACATGCACACGCCCATTAACATCAGACCAGGGACTTTTAAGATAAAGCGTTCCGCTTTGACCAATCATGCCGAGCAATTGCAACAGATCACCCAGTTCGAGAAATTTCAGATCACCGGATAAAACATCCTGAGCCATATGAACCCACCTTGAAGCCTATTCTATATGTACGCAGCGTTAGAAGGATTTAGCGCTATTATCGAAGATCCCGGGCGCGACCATGCACCAGATAAATGGGCATTAAACGCCCGTGCTCCGCCTGTTGACCAAAGACAATATGAGTACGATTTCAACTGTTACCTGAAATACAGGTATATACAAAAAATGTCCGTCAGGCAACCTCCAGCATTATTTATACGATTTATTGTTTTGAAAGGTTTTTATTGAAACAGATACGGCGACCCGGTTTAAAAGGTTCATCGCCACCGGTATTATTCTGATCTGCCAGACTTTCGGCTACAGTCAGCAGTGAATCGACCAGATTACCTTCCGGACAGCACGCCTCTTCAGGTTGATTGTTTTTTCCAACACACAGACAATCTGAAACATGAAAGGATCGAACCGACTTTTCATTGAGATGGCACTCGATCGATACGACCCCGCAGGGGGTCATGATATTTATATCCATCCAACCATCTGGTTCGATCTTTGTTGATAACACCTGGAATAGATCCATAAATTGTCCTCGTCTTCGCGTCACCCGCCCCTGGCTTGAAGAGGCCGCTGGTTACCGTCGGAATATACACAGCCGATCCGGGAATTATACTTTCTTCAATATCCCGGAAAATGCAAAAACGATGCCACCTTATGATCTCTATTCAAATATGATACGGGCCCGCCGGGTAAAATGCTCAAAATCACCGTTTCAGATTATATAGCCGGGCGAAATTACAGGCAACGTGAGGCCTTGATTCTGATCGTGAAATATCCCCGCAGCTATTCCCATTTACAGGCATTGCAGGACACCTGCGCCGATATAGAAAAAAATTTAACGCCACCCCATGGCATATTCTACGCCCGTAATCCGGCCCGTCACCCGCTTTTATGCCCGGCCAGCGGAAGCTGTTGTGAACAGATAACCAACAGCGGCTGCCAGGTACCGGAATAGATCCCGATTGAGAAGAAATAAGAAATTACTATTACAAAACCGTAATTGGTGGGAATGATTACTATGAAAGGATTTTATGAATCCCGATCGGTACGGGCCGGCAGGGGAATTTTAAAAAATTCGATCCCTTCTGATTTGAGCGTTTTTTCTTCCTTTTCGGTGCTGACCCCCCGGATGTTCCTCGGCTCTGTTACGCCGTAATGGATCTTGAGCGCTTCCTTGGTAAAATCAGCCCCAACATTATCAAAGTTTTTTTCCACATACGCCGCAATCTGCTGGCTGGCTTCTTCAACAGCCCGCATCTGGCGGGCATACCGATCATGGGGAACAGGCGGTTTGCCTGACGACCGGATGGCAAAAGATGACAGGACCTTTGTCACCTGCGTATCATTACAAACCGGACAGGTGATCATCCCCTTTTTTTTCTGGTTTTCATAGGCCCGGTTATCCTCAAACCAGCCTTCAAATGTGTGATCATTTGTACACTGCAAGTCAAACGCAATCATGAAAAATCTACCTTGTCTACGAGGTCACCATTCAAATGCCTGCTTTTTCTAAACTTTCCGTGACCAATCTTGTACATTGCAGGCGGCCCGACTCATATCCCAAGTTTTAACCGATAATACCATAAACGATGAGAATAAAGAAGAAAATATTGACAATCCATAAAATTTGAAAAAGAATAGCCCCTGAAAATGATGCGGGCAGAGAATTAAGGACCATTCCGGATTTACGGCTTTACTACCGGATTTACAGCTTTACCATAGGTCCGAACCCGTCCCATAATGAAATGGAGCAGGCTGAATGAAAAAACAGATCGGGATCATCGTCTATATTTTAATCGGGTATATCAGCATCGCCGGGGCGGTTGACACGCAGTTTATTTCCGGCGTGATGGAGGTGACCCTCCGAACAGGTCCCGGAATCGACCACCGTGTCATTGCCATGGTCTCATCAGGAGACAGCCTTGAGGTTATAGAACGCGGTCCGAAATGGTCAAAAGTCCGCAAGTCGGATGGAAAGGAAGGGTATGTTCTCAACCGTTTCCTCACGTCCGATCTCCCATGCAACCTTGTTCTGAAAAGGCTGAAAAAAAAACATGAAATGCTGCTGGAACAATCTGCTGAACCACTCAAAGAGGTGGCCCGCTTAACCGATGAAAATGTTCAACTGAAAAACGATCTGAAAACAACCAAAGATGCGCTGAAATCGTTACAAGCCGCACATGAAGCGCTAAAAGAAGACTCCAAGAATTTCCTCAAAATCAAAACAGAATACGACCAGGCCGCCAAAGATCTCACCGAGCAGACAGCCCGGGTAAACAGACTGGAATCTGAAATCGCCAAACTGGGCTGGAATCAAAATATTCGCTGGTTCCTGAGCGGTGCAGGCGTTCTGATATCTGGTTTTCTGATCGGACTCTTTTCAAAACGGCGTCGCCGCCGGTCTTCCCTACTCTGAAACGTCTTTAATGCAGTTTAGATCAGAACCAAATCCAGTATCATTTTACCCTTTTTTTTACTGCCACGAAGATGGGGGCGCCTTTATTGACAATCCCAATAGCGGTATTACCATTTACCGACAACAGCCAGGGAAAAATAACAATCGCAGCAACCTCTTTCCACCAGGGATAACTTCCAGGAAAACAGATGACAACTAAACGTGACTATTACGAGATTCTCGGAATCGATCAAAACGCCAGCGAATCCGAAATAAAAAAAGCATACCGTCAAAAGGCCATTAAATACCATCCGGATAAAAATCCTGGAAACAGGGAAGCCGAGGAACAATTCAAAGAGGCGGCCGAAGCGTATGAAGTTCTGCGGGATCCTAAGAAGCGCCAGATATATAACCAGTACGGTCACCGGGGCCTGGAAGGTTCCGGCTTTTCCGGGTTCAACGGTTTCGAAGATATTTTCGACAGTTTTGGCGGGATCTTTGAGGATCTCTTTGGATTCGGATCCGGTTCGCGCAGACGCAACCGTCAGCAGCGCGGTGCCGATTTACGTTACGATCTGGTTTTGAACTTCAAAGAGGCGGCTTTCGGGAAAGAGGCCGAAATTGAAGTTGAAAAGTCGGCCAATTGCCCGACCTGTAACGGCAACGGGTGTGAACCGGGAACCGAGCCTGAGACCTGCCCGCACTGCCAGGGAACCGGCCAGGTCTCCCGTAACCAGGGATTTTTTACAATACGAACCACCTGCAGCAACTGCCGGGGTGCAGGGCGGGTAATTGTAAATCGATGCCCGGAATGCCGGGGAAGCGGGCACGTAAAAACCGTTAAACGGGTGTCCGTAAAAATACCTGCCGGTGTTGATAACGGATCCCGTCTTCGATTGTCCGGCGAGGGTGAAATAAGTGGAAACGGCGGGCCGCCGGGAGACCTGTACGTTTTTATCCACGTCGAGCCTCACAAATTTTTCCATCGGGACAATACCGATATAATCTGTCAGATTCCGATTTCATTTATCCAGGCCGCCCTGGGTGACGAGATTCAGATTCCCACACTGACGGGAGAAGAAACCCTTAAAATAACAAAAGGAACCCAGCCCGGAGATACTTTCCGCCTTCCCCGGCAGGGGATCCCTTCACTTCGCACCGGACGGCGGGGTGATCAGATTGTCCAGGTCCAGGTAAAGACCCCGACCCGGCTCAATAAAAAACAGGAAAAATTACTGAAAGAATTCCAAAAGATCGAAGCCGGCAAACTGACCACCAAACTTAAGAATGTGCTCAAGGGCGACCGGGCCAAGGCAGCCGGATGATACACAAAAAACCGTAGGGGCACGCTCATGTTTGAATTGAAGATACTGACACACTTTGCGGCCGCCCACCAGCTCAGGATGGTGGCGCAAAAATGTGAAAATCTCCATGGCCACAACTGGCATGTTGAAGTGTGTGTAACCGGAGACAAGCTCGACCGCGCCGGAGTATTGATGGATTTTGGCGAACTGAAAAAACACGTCGCCGACATCATCGATACGCTGGACCATCAATTTTTAAATGAACTCGATATCTTTACGGACGATTTTCCCCCGTCGTCTGAACATATTGCCATTTATATCGCCCGGCGACTGCAGGAAGCAATCACCCATCCCGGGGTCCGGGTATCGCGGGTGTCGGCCTGGGAATCTGATAATTCCTGCGCCACCTATATTACAAACGAGTGACGATTGATTATCGATACACGGTAACAGGATGATCTGCACCGCCGCCGTATCTTGGTGGTAATTTGATGGGCGTCAGGCATCGGCCGTCAATTGATACTGCGTCATTAACTCTTCCCGTGAAATAACTGCGACCACGTCCGGCACGTGGTTGCGGATATTTTCCAGGCCGCCTTCCTGACGATCGACCAGGACAACCGCCCGGGTCACTTTTAATCCTTCGGATCGCGCCCGTTCAATGGCCTTGATGGTTGAACCGCCGGTCGTGGCGACATCGTCAATGACCACCGCCGAATCGCCGGGAGCCAGGTCCCCTTCGATCCACTGGGAAATGCCATGATCTTTCTTCGTTTTTCGAATGGAAAACGCCTTGATCGGCTGCTTTTTCATCTCGGAAACAAACGCCGTGGCAACGGCAAGGGGGTCCGCCCCAAACGTCAACCCGCCCACACCGGCAATATCCAGGTCGCAAATGGCATCGAAGATCAGATGCCCGGCCAGATACATCCCTTTCGGATCCAGGGTGGTTGGCTTGCAATTGACATAAAATCGGCTGAGCCGTCCCGAGACCAGTCTGAATGCCGGCTTCTGGCTGTATTTGAACGATTTCTCACAGAGAAGTTGAATCAGGGCCTGTTTCATTTGAACCATCCATTTTTTTCATGATGAAAGCCTCCATTGAGTTGGAAGAAGCCGATCAGATCAATCAATGGAGGCTTTTGCCGGGGAAAACCGGGGACGGCACTCCCCGACACGATTCAACAGGTATCAAATTAAGTATCTTCGGTCAATATGGTTGCCATTTTCAGAATTATCGGTATATTAAAAGATTGCTTAATTGACCTGAAAACGGTAAGAACGATTTGAAATCGCTCATTTTACATAAAGCTGATATTTATAAAGAAAACGTTTTAGACGCCGGTTCACCCCATACCGTACCGGTTGAAAGGAGATATAGATGGCCTTGAAAAAAAAATTTTCAATGAAACCGATCCTGCTGGTGGGAATTGCCATATTGTTCTGGGCCATCGGGGCCGGCTCGTATCATGGTCTGTCGGCCGCGGACCGTGACACGTATAAGGAATTAAAATTATTTTCCGATGTTCTTAAGCTTGTTCAAGAAAATTATGTGGATGATGTTGATTCAAAAAAGATGATCGAAGATGCCATCCAGGGACTGGTCCAGGGGCTCGATCCCCATTCCAGTTTATTAACGCCTGATGAATTCAAGGAGATGCAGATAGATACCAGGGGCGAATTTACCGGTATCGGTATTCAGATCAGCATGCGGGATGGCCTGATAACGGTGGTGGCTCCCATTGAAGGTACGCCGGCGTACCGTATCGGCGTCCTCAGTGGAGACCGGATCGTCAAGGTGAATGATGAAACGGTCAGGGATTTGCGGGAAGCGGTCAAGCGAATTCGCGGCCCCAAGGGAACAAAGGTTACCATTACCGTCCTGCGCAAAGGGGAAAAAGATCCCATTGACTTTGAAATTACCCGTGACGTCATCCCCATTGAAAGTGTCCGTTCTGAAGTGCTGCAACCGGGTTATGGCTATGTCCGCGTGACCAACTTCAGAGAAAATACAGGCAGGGATCTTCTAAATGCCCTGAAAAAACTCGATACTGAGGCAACCCCGCTCAAAGGACTGGTGCTTGATCTGAGGGATAATCCCGGCGGCCTGTTAAGCCAGGCCATCGACGTATCAGACCTGTTTCTCGAAAAGGGATTAATCCTCTCCATCAAGGGCCGCCGGGCCCGAAATACCCGGGAATTTAAAGCACGACACGATGGATTTGAGAAACCGTATCCCATCGTGGTGTTGATTAACGGCGGCAGCGCCAGTGCTTCCGAGATCGTAGCCGGTGCACTTCAGGATCAAAAACGCGCCCTGATCCTCGGAACGCCGTCATTCGGCAAAGGCTCGGTTCAGAATATCGAACGTCTCGCGGATGGTTACGGACTTAAACTCACCATTGCCCGCTATTATACCCCCAGCGGCCGGTCAATCCAGGCGAAGGGAATCCAGCCGGATATTCTTGTAGCGGATAGAATACTTCCGAAACCGGATGACACGAAGGGAAATCGTCGTCAATTCAAGGAAAAGGACCTTAGAAACCATCTCGATGCCGAACCCGGAAAGAACGTCGAAACCGGGAAACCCGGTATAAAGCAAAATAAATCCGGAACGGACGGGAAAAAAGGCGCTGACAATAAAGCCGATGACGGCCCCGGGAGCCTGACAACCGCTGAGAAACTTCGGGCTGACAACCAGGTTGAGCGTGCCCTGGAAATTCTGATAGGATATAACCTGTTCAGAAAACCGTAAGCGGCAATGGCCTTAAAAAAACGTCCATATAAAAAGCGGCCGGTATGGGGCCGGCTGCCTCAATCAGGTATCGTGCGGGCCATGCTCAGCCTGGCGGTCCTGGTATTGGTCGTTACGCTTATCAGCGTAACGGCTGATCATCTGCTGGCCCGCAGGATACCCGCCGATACGGCCGGAACCGGGCGCGTCATCCCGCCCCGGCCGGCCGCGGAAGAATCGGTGGCCAAGATACCGGTTTACGAGATTTTTCCCCCACCCGAGATCCACCCGCTCATCGACAGCCCGGCACCGCCCCCAGGCCGCAGTACACCGGAAACAAAACCGCTGCAATCGGATGAACATCCCGAAATCACACATGAATATTCTCGGCCCAGAGTCGTGATTATCATTGATGATATCGGATATAATTCAAAAATCGTGGATCAATATCTTTCCCTGAACCTGCCCATCACCTTTTCTGTCCTGCCGTTTGCCCCCCGGCAGCGACGGGTTGTCAAAAAGCTGCAGGCCCGGCATTGTGAAATCATGCTTCATCTTCCCATGGAACCGAGGGAGTACCCGCAAATTGACCCGGGTCCCGGTGCGCTGCTCACCTCCATGACACCTGCAGAGCTTAGGGCGCACCTGGATAAAGCCCTTGACGCCATCCCCCAGGCGATCGGCGTGAATAACCATATGGGCTCCAGGGTGACCACCAATACCAAACAGATGTATCAGATTCTATCCGTTCTTAAACGCCGGGGCCTCTTTTTTATTGACAGCAAAACGGCCAATAAGACCGTATCCAGAAATCTGGCCCGCACGCTCAAGCTGCCCTATGCCGAAAGAACAATTTTTCTGGACAACCAGTTAAACCCGGAAAAAATTAAAAGACAGCTGATGCAACTGGTTCAGGTGGCCAGAAAACGGGGGGTCGCCATCGGGATCGGCCACCCCCACCGTGAGACATTTCAAGTCCTGGCCCGGGAACTCCCCCGCTTAAAAAAAGAGATCCAGCTTGTCCCCGCCTCCAGCCTCGTCCATATTATCGGATAATCGGTCACCGGCACCGTCCATGACCGGCCCTGACTATTTTTTCACCCCGGTAAAAATCCGCCAGATACCAAACGCAATCACCGCACTCAATACGCCCTGCAGCAGATTGGGACCTATTTCCGCCAGGGCAGCCCTAGCATCGGTAACGCCGTAAAAAGGTACCGTCTTGGCCAGCGCCGGATAGAGAATCGCTTCAAAAATATAATATCCCCCTACCAGAATGATAATCCCGACGGCCAGTCCGGCGATGGTTCTCAGCCCGGCGCGACGTCCCCCTTTTCCATGAGCGATCAGGCCAATCAGAATACCTTCTATCCCTTTGACAACGGCAGTTGCGAGAATAAATTGTGGAAAACCGATGGCATCGGCCATTGCCGGACCGATCAGGCCGACAACACCGCCGACCAGCGGGCCGTGGAGCAGGGCGGCTGCCATGACGAACGTGTCGCCCAGGTTAAAATATCCCCCCGTGGCAGGAATGGGAATCCGGATAACGGTCGTGCCGACAAAAGCCAATGTGGCATACGCGGCAATGATGCCAATGGTGATCAATTGTTTTTGTTGCGCCATCCATTACTCCTTTTATCGTTTCTTACGATGCTTTTATTTTTGATCGTCGATCAGGGAGCGCGGCAATTTCCTCAGCCCATAGCGGAATATACCGGACCGAGGCACAAATGCCTTCAACCCCGAGATACACCAGCATGCGGATCGCCCCGGCGGCCTGATGCCGCAAGGGGAGCGACTCACGCTGCTGCCGTTCTTCCCTGACAATTTCCAATACATTGGGAATAACAAAAAAGACGATATGAGTGAAGACCCGAATAAACATCAGGGCGGCTTTTTCGATGAAAGAGACACCCGTTTCCCGTGTCAACAGTGTTCGTTCGATCCGATGAACGGGAATCACGGATATCAACCCGTTGGCCAGCGGAATGACCGTCAGCATGGTTATGCAAAGCCCAAGGTAATGGGCGCTGTATCCGGCCGGCCCCGTGGTGCCCAGGCCCGACAGATAAAGCAGGTACGATATGGCCGCCCCGCCAAATACCACCGGCAGCATGATCAACACGGCGATGGAGAGACAGATTCCCCAGACGGCCGGGCCGAGAACCATCGCCAGAATTCCATGGACCCCAAGGCTGTATCCCAGCCACCCCCGGGTGATACCGGCAATGACCGGATCGTTGAGAAACATCAGCGGATAACCGGTAAAGGCGGGAACAGCGGCCACTGCCAATAGCATCAATTTCATTTTCCAGGTCAGGCTACGCATGGGAGACGGTCTCCAGCCGGATTTCAAATGATTTTACCCGCCCGGTGCCATCGACTTCCAGACCGGACTTCATGATCCGGACCCGGCTCTTCACCGCGGCATCCCACCAGGGTTTGTGGGTAATGAGAATAACAGGTACGTCAAGACCGTGCGAGACATTCACAACCGCCGCAACAAAGGCTATTGATGCGCTTCGGGAAAGCCCCCAGTCCGGTTCATCAAGGATCAGCGCACCCGGAGAATGCGCCAGCCGAACTGCCACCAGGATAACCTTGGTTTCAAGAAGCGTGGGCACCGTTCCTGTTTCCGGGCCGGAGAGACGCAAGCGCCCGGATCGATCCATACGATTGATCACGCCCACGATCTGGCGGTAAATGCCTGGCACCCTGCCCGCACCGCGCCCACCGGACCGGGAACGGATAGTATTAAACGTTCGCAGTAAGGTTTGAGATATAACATCCTGAAATATCAACCGTGTTATTTTCGATCCATTGGGTCCGGTTATCCGGGCCTTTCCCCGAATCGCCATGGCGCCCGATATTACCCGGGCCATCAGGCTTTTTCCCTGGCCATTGCCGCCGATCCACAAACAGGGAGACGGCAACCGCGCTTCAAAATCATTTACCCGGACTTCGGGCGGTGGCGGCATATTGAAAGCGGCCAGGGTCGAGCCCAGGGTCAACGTCAATTTATCAATGGCCAGGTGAAACAAGGGCGATGTTGACCATCCATCCCCCAATTCCGCATCGCCAGAGATCAGGCGCGTATCATCCTCACCTTCCAGTGTATATAATCTTGTGGGTATCTTCCGCTCCCGATAGGTTTGAAGCACCTTTTCCAGGAGGCCGAGATTGTCTCGGTCCAGCCAGCAAAAAGGGCTGGCCATGGCCAGCCGGTCTGCTGTTGCCGCACGGGTATTGACCTTGGCCAGCGCCAGTTTAACTGTTTCGCCCCCGGAAAGCGTCCGAATCGGTTGCGCAAGATTGTTTTCAAGTCCAAACTGGCGGGCAATGCTTTCGGGCCTGTCTCCCCTGCCCTGGCCGGAAGCCCCCACCTGCATCCCGGCAGCCAGAAGCACCTGCCTGGGCGTGCTGAAGGCCAGGCAGTCCCGGGGGTTGGCCGTGATATAGGCCACGTGATCGGCCACATGATGCGTATCCATTGCCCCCAGGGTTCTTGAAAAATCCTGCCAGAAGATCCGGGGGCCTGCGTGGCTTCGGGGCAATAATGCGGAGATGGCCCGGAGAAAGGCCGCTTCGCGTACCTCAAAGGCCGGAAAAGCCTGGATAGTGTCGGCGATCAGGTCCATTTAGAGCAATAATGTCAGATGAGAGGCGACTCGCTGGACATGTTTGTCGATCACCTTGAAAATTTTTCGGTAAGTTCGCAGGGAACGGCCGATGGGATCCGGAATCGCTTTGCGGCGCGGATTTTCACCTGGCCACATCGTCAGCAGGAACACTTTCTCTCCAATGGCCGGTGCCAGCAGCTGCAGGTGTTTTCGGTGAAAGGGTTCCATGGTCAGGACCAGGTCCGCCTGTTTTAAATCTTCCGGATGAAGCGCCCGTGACCGGTGAGCGGAAATATCCACTCCGTTTTCGGCGCACACCGTAACGGCATGTTCCGAAGCCGGCTGGTTATCAATCATCTGAACGCCCATGGACGACACCTTCAGGCGGACAATGCCGCCCCGATTCTTCCAGTGATGCGCCAGTATCCCTTCGGCCATGGGACTTCGACAGATATTTGCGGTACAGACAAAAACGACGCGGATCATCCACCCGCCTCGTCAGACTGGCCCAGATTGTTCAATACCAGGGTGATCGGTCGGGTTTCCTCGCTGGCCCCGGCAAAATGGATGGGACCGGGAAGGCGGTAATCATCATCTCCGGGTACCGCCGCCAGCCATTTTTCACGATAAAACTTGACCACTTTAAATGCCGGCGACCGGGTATCCACCAGGCATTTTTCAAGGACCAGTTCGAGTTTTCCCTTTCGCTCCTCCAGGTGCATCAACGGGGCAATGGGGATGCCGATAGGTTTCCAGTCGGAAAAATCCTTTTCCAGGTTCATGATGGCGGCCATCTGGCCGGTGGCACCATTGGCGATGAGGCTGAATACCGTCAGGCCCAGGTTATACGTATACCGGCAGTCAAACTCGGTGGGCGTGCTTCCCCTTCCGTCATAGCCGTAGAAATGGGTCTGGGTCTTGAACCTGGGAACCGATTTCTCATAAATTTTTACCACTGCCGCAGGAAGGCTGCTGTCTCCGGATATGAGTTTCGCGTTGTTGACCGTCTGTTTCAGCGTCTTTTTGGAAATAATCCCGCGCCGGATTAACAGATGATCGTTGTCATCATTGTAATTGGAAAATAAAACCGGCCCATAGCGATCCGGGTCAAGGCCGTCTCTTTCCAGCAGGGTGGTAAAATATCCACGTTCGATGCCCAGCCGGTAAATCCCCTTTTCACGAAGGACATTGAGATGATCCTTGACCATCCCCATGATCACTTTGTCCGTTTCCACCAGGGAGAATTGAAAATTCCCATGGCTGTCCCGTTCGGTGAGCAGGCCTTCCTGAAAAAAGGAGGGAATATCATTGAACAGTTCATCATCATGGCTGTTCCAGATATTGATTCCCCCTTCCTGGCGAAGTCGACGGGCCAGTTCACGAAGATAATCAAGCTTGTCTTCCAGGCGGGGAAAGCCCTGGTGAAAATCCTGATCATGGGTCTGGTTATATTCGGCAATAATCGTATTCAGCTTGATGATAAAAACCTGGATTTCGTTAACAAACTCCAGGACACCTTCCGGAATCACGAGAACCCCGCAGTTTTTCCCCACGGCAGCCCGCCGGACCACCCCGTCACAAATGATCCGTGACAGATGCCGCAACGTCATGCCGTAGGCGCTGAAATCGTACTGCCCCGTCTGTTTCATAACCGCCAGTTTGTCTTTGTCCACATACTCGGCCAGGTCTTCACCGATGAGGGTGATGTTGGCATGGGTCTGCAGCGCCACTTCCAGGGCCAGGTGGCTGGCTGAACGCCCCATCACCTTGCAGATATGCCAGTATTTCATATCCGAGCTGCAATCGGTACATAAATTGCTGATCTGCTGGGCAAACGCCCGTGCAGCCGTATGAAACCCGAACGACATGGCGCACAATACCTTGCCGTCGGCATCCCGAACCTGAACATCACCGTCTATCGTTTTGGGCACACCGATCACCTGGATCCCGTCAACCGCCATTTCCTGGGCCAGAAAGGCAGCATTGGTGTTGGAATCGTCTCCCCCGACGACCACCAGCGCATCGAGTCCCAGTTTCTTACACGTTTCCCGGGAGAGTGACATTTTCGTACGGGTATCTATTTTCGTCCGCCCGGTTTTGATCATCCCAAATCCCCCCAGATTGCGAAAAGCGTCCACGCGCTGGGGAGTTATTTCGGTTACCTGGTTGTCGATGATGCCATCAGGCCCCATGAGGAATCCCAGAACCCGGTTGTCGGGATTGGCTTCTCTGGCCGCATCGAACAGGCCGGCGATTACATTATGGCCGCCGGGTGCCGGGCCGCCGGAAAAGACGATGCCGATGGTTCGCCGGCGGTGGTACTTCTCTTTAAAATCCCGATCAGGAGAATCAACGGTATCGATCCGCAGCAACGGATTCTTGACCATATCGGGCAATTGCCGTTTGGCCTCGCTGTCCAGAATGAAACGAAACGCCGAATCCTTCCGCGTACCGGTATACGGTTTCATAAAGGCGCTGCATCGCGGCGGCTGGTATGCCTGGCGTTCGGCCAGGGAGGGGTTGACGGATGCCGTCACTTCGCGCACATCGGGATGGCTTAAAAATTCGTTCAGGAATCCGTTTTTATATTCCATCAGGGGTCTCCTCTCGATAATTTCAGTATCACCGGGATATCATATCCGGTACCCATGCCAGTTCAAGACTAATTAATCGTCCATCCTTCAAGGTGTCAAGGGGAAACTGCCGGAGACGACACATCGAAAAGGCATTAATTTTGATCAATCAACCGGATCACGGCCCAAAGACAGATAGAGGAAACCGGTTTTGATTTTATTTGTTGCATAATAACAGCATAAATGATTAAATATACACTGGATTTATCGAACAATGCTGGTGATGCGCCCTGAAACACCCGCATTTTCAATACCGGCATACGAACCGAAAGGATGCCCCCAATGGCGAAACGACAGGCCCCCTTGTTAAAAGATGCATCGAAAATGCAGGCGCCGGCCATGGCGTTCAACCGGATGGAATTTGCCGGCTGCCTGGGAGACCTGGGCACCCTGCTGCCCATTTCCATCGGTATGATTGTGTTAAACGGCCTCAATGCAACCAATGTAATGTTCACCGTGGGGCTTTTCTATATCCTGGCCGGTTTCTATTTCAAGGTACCCGTTCCCGTCCAACCCATGAAAGTTATCGGGGCCTATGCCATTGCCGTGGGTCTTTCACCCACCCAGATTATCGCCGCCAGTCTCTGGATGGGCATGATTGTCCTGTTCATGGGAACCACGGGGCTGATTCATATCATTGGCAAATATACACCCAAAAGCACCATCCGCGGTGTCCAGCTCGGCGTCGGCATTATTTTGATGATGAAAGGACTCAATTTCATGATCCGGCCGGACCCCCACCTGGCCGTCCAGGCCCTCGGACCGATCAAGATCGGAATTGTCCTCGGGGTCATCGGCATGGCCGTCACGTTATTTCTATTGGAAAACCGAAAAATACCGGCCGCTCTGGTGGTTATTTCCGGCGGTATCCTGGTGGGGCTTTTTATCGGCAAGCCGGTGGATATGGAAAAATTGAAAATCGGTCTCCACCTGCCCCGCCTCTTTCCCTATGGCATCCCCACCTTCAGCGACATGCTCTGGGTCCTGCCGGTGCTCGTCGTCCCCCAGATCCCCATGACCATCGGAAATGCCATTATATCCAACACCGACGTGATGCACGAATATTTCGGTGACCAGGCCCGGAGGGCGTCCTATCGCTCCGTTGCCAACAGCCAGGGCCTTGCCGACATCGTCAGTTTTATTCTGGGCGGTATTCCCATGTGTCACGGAGCCGGGGGACTGGCCGCCATGGTCCGTTTCGGAGCTCGAACTGCCGGCGCCAACCTGATGATCGGCAGTATTTTCGTTCTGCTGGCGCTGCTGTTCGGCCCGCATGTTCTCATTCTCCTCAACCTGATCCCCCTGTCGATTCTCGGTGTTCTGCTGATTTTTGCCGGTGTCCAACTGGCCCTGATGATCCGGGATCTGACCCGGCGAAGCGATCTTTTCGTGGCCCTGATCATGCTGGGTATCACCCTGACAGTTAATTTAGCGGTGGCTTTCATTTGTGGCATTTTCATCGCCTATGCCTTGAAAAGCGATAAAATAAACGTGTAACAATAAAGTCCGGCAGGAATATAGAGTTCCTTAGCAATGAAAAATCGATTATTTGAATTGCGCATAAATTCTAAAGAAGGGATCCCCTGTGTCAGGATAGCATGACAACGCCTTGTTCGGTAAAGGCAAATGGTAAATATTTTGAATGGGCACCTCTCTTTAAGGTGCCAGATTGGCTCCTTAAAGCCTGATATTCTTTTGGGACAATTCAAACATGAAATCATCAGGGACTCTGTCGATATGCCGCCGGACATTTCTTTTTAAAACCTTGGTTTCGACCTCTTACCCCTGATGACATAATCCGCCTTATCAGATGGTGCCGTGGATTTTTTTTAAGGATCTGTCGGATAAGTGCCCCTGGATTATCTCAGAAGCCGCAAGGGGCATGACAGGCTCCCACTATACTTATGGAAAATATCGATATATCTCACTTCGATGCAGCACCCGCACAAAGGTGGCCGTACCGCCTTCGATAATCAATCCGAGCCGATAGTCCCTGGAGCGGATCCGATAATAATTGCCTTGTGCTTTGAGTTTTTTAAGGTTGGGTATCTGGTGAGCGTTTTCAGCTTCATCAACCTGACCGATGATACGTTTGACTTTGGCGGACAGTTTTCGGTCATTGGATCTTTTTTTTAAATCCCTGGCAAAGCTTTTCTTAAATTTGACTTTCACGCTTGCCCTTCCAGTATATCGAAAACCTCTTTTCTGCTCACCGATTCAGTATCAGCTCCTTGCCGAATGGCATTGGTCAAAGCGATATCTTCAATCGCCTCAACAATCAAATCGTGAAAGATGCTTTTTTGCTCTTGTAAGGACTCGATAACCGCTTCTTTCATCAGCTGCTTGATTTTACCTTCGTCTATCTTTAACGATTGCATGATTGTTCCCCCGATGGTTACGCGGCGATTAAATATTGCCGATTTTTTCCTGTAACCCCTCTTTTTCGATAAAAGTGTCTAACAGTTGCAATATTTGCCGTTTTTCCCTGGTATTTAAATTTTCAATCTGGCTAAACCTTCTCCAGAGCCGCATATCTTTCTTCTTACGCCCATTTTCGCTTTTCTTTATTCCAAGCAGCTCATCGGCCGTTGTTCCCAGGAATTTGACCAGTACCGGCAACAAATGCGCGGGCGGGTATTTAGCCTGTTTTTCATAATATGCGATCATTCTTTGAGATATGCCGGTTTCCTTGGCCAAATCGCGTTGAGAATAACCGGCCGCATGACGAAATTTAGCCATGCGTTGTCCAAAAGATACGGTATTATTCAGATCAAGCTTTTTTGGCATAACAACATTCCCCCGTGTGAAGTTATGCGTGGCATTATCCACCAATATTTTATTTTTCATGTTTTTCACTCCAAAAATGCTTGACGGGGTGATACAATAAATGTATCGCAAGATAACACAAATAACAAATAATAAAATGTGTTAAATGCATTCATTTTTTTTCTTGAATAGATCTGTTTGGGCACCGATAAAAAACAAGACATTTTATAACAATAAATTAAATATGTTACGTAATATAATCAACATTATGTAAACTTTAAATAAATTTCGGAAATCCGCCCCCCTATTACCGTTAAAAACCGATCTTTCGTTTGGGTTTTTCTTCTATGGCAACTAGCCGATCAAAAATTTCGAAAACCTGCTTAAAACCTTCTTGGGTTTGTTGCCTTAATTCATCGACCTCTTTTTTTATTTCTTCATTTGCCGAGATCATGTGCCTAATTTTGGTAAAGGTACGCATAATCTGAATGTTGACCTCGATAGCCCGATCACTATTTAATACACTGGAAAGCATGGCCACGCCTTGTTCCGTGAAAGCCATCGGAGCATACCTTAGCCCCTTTCTGTCACCATTGGAGATCCCAAATTGGGATCTCCAATTATTGAATTCCTCTTTTGAAAGCTCAAACATAAAATCAGGCGGAAAACGTTTTATGTGCCTTCTGACATTTCGTTTGAGTATCCTGGTTTCAACCTCGTATAAAGCAGCGAGGTCCCGATCTAACATAACCTTGGCACCCCGGATGAAATAAATTTTACTGGCGATCTGTTCAATAGGCACAATGTCCGTCATGTGTTAATTCCATCCCTCGCGCAAAATTCGCAACATTTTCCCCGTGACTCGGTATGGTTTTGATTGAGATCTCGCTAAATATGGCCTCTGAGGCGATGCTGTTTTACCAACAGCAGGATTACCACCCACAATAATCTATTTCAACATATTTTAACGCGTTGTTTTGAAGTGAGAAACTGGACTGGCTCGGATCATCGTTATGTTCCGCATCTCACTTCGATCTTGGCGCCGTTCTTTTGAAAACATATTTATTCCTTTTTATTCCTTAGTCTTACACCTCGAAAAAAGAAAGATGTGCCTGCCCTTTTCATTCAATAAAAATCACCACCGCACCGCAAAACTCGCGCTCTCCCGGTGATTCACCCGCCGCTTATCGTACATCTGGGTGGTGTTGATTTTTTCATGCCCCACACTTTTCTGAACCGCCTCGATCTTGGCCCCGTTCTCCAGGGCGTTGGTGATAAACGTCGCCCGTGCCGAATGCGGACGGATTCCGTCGGGCAGATCGGCCATACGCGCGTACTTGTGAAACAGATAATTGACCTGGCGGCACCTTAACGGTTCCCGCAGATAATCTCGTTGAACCGACATGATCAGCGGCGCGTCTTTTTCCTGGCCATGGCCGGACATGGCCAGGTAATCCATGATGGTGATCTGCAGTTCCTGGTGGATGGCCAGCTTGTTCCGTTTCCCGCCTTTCACCACAAAATCAAGAACCCAATACCCGCCGTCTTCGTAAAAATCCCCGACCCTTAACGAGCTGATTTCAGAAATTCGGCAGCCGGTATAAAAAAGGATATGCAGAATTGCCCGGTCCCGGGCCCCTTTAAGGGTAGCCGGATCGGGTAGTTCCAGCATCTTTCGCACCTGCGCCGGCGTCAGGACCGGCGACGTTACTTCACGGTCGCTGATCCGGGGCCTTTTGACGCCAATGGTGGGGTTTCGGTGGGCGATCTGTTTTCCGCAGAGGTGTTTGAACAACGATTAGATGGCCGAGATCCGGGCATTGACTGTCCTGGGGGTAGCACCCCGGTCGATGAGATGATTGCGTCAGGTGATGATATGCGCCTGGTCGATCTGGGGTAGTTCGTCAATACTGGTGATTTCGTGGAAGGCGATAAACTCCCGGACGGCGAGTAAATAGGTCTTTTTCGTGTTTGGAGAAATGAAGTTGGCCAGCCACACCGATTCTTCGCGGCAGTTTTATCATTTCGCACCCTGCATCGGATCGTACCGAAAAATATTGCCACGGGGATACCCTATCCAAAAATCGAAAAAACCGTACCGCAGTTTCTGACTGAAAATGAATATATCCGGTTGATCCGCCATTTTACCGGGCGGGCGGATTCACCCATGGGCCTTGGAAACCTGATTATCATCATGATGCCGGGCACCCTGGGCCTTCGAACCAGCACGCTGACTGCACAGAAATGTTTCGGATATCCATCTGATGTGCGGCACCTTGTGGGTGAAAGAAAAGGGCCGCCAACGCCGCAGCATGGCTTTGCCTTACAGTCTTTGTAAAATGATCCGCAAATATTTGCAACTACCGCGCCGGAAAAAAGGTCCGTTGTTTTTAAGGATCATTGGGGATCATTGGAATCATTGGGGAGGGGCCAAACTAACCCTTACATAAAATACGCCTATATCGCTGTTTTTAACCCTAAAAATTGCAATATAGATAGCTTTTTACCCCATCTCTATAACAATTTACCTTTTATTACAATGGGTTTGCTTGGCCCGTCCCTAATTCTTTTCCCTAATTCTTTTCAAGCCTTCCTGCCCATACCTGAAAAATCCAATATAATTGGCGCGCAAAGCGCACCCTTTTATGTCCTTTTGTAGCTTATTTTAAACCCGGAATTCTCCAATTCACGCTGAACCAAGACAGGATACTATTATCTCTTGACAAACGCTGGCCATATAGAGGTTCGCTTATTTGCTTTTGAGATATTTCTTCAGATCACGATAATAATTCTCATGGGGACCAATCATTATTAATTCGAGATCTTCCTTCACGAACATGTACGCCAAAAGATACTGAATTGTCTTAATCTTAAATTTATGAACGTAGATCCCTCGCAGATCACCTTTCTTTTCAGAACCAATAGTCGGGTTTTCAGCAATGAGCTTAACTTGTTCGTCAAGTTGCAGTTTCTGTCTTTTGCTGAGCTTCTTGACTTTTCGTTCAAACGATCTTGATTGAAGAATCTTCATGTGAACCTACCCGAATTTGTATTCTGATAATTCACCTTGATCCAACTCAGCGACTCCAATAAGGATTTCTTTAATCAGGCTATAGGTAAGATCGGGATTCTCCTCGGCACATTTGCCGATTCTGGCCCAATGTTCGATTTGGCCAGTGATAGATCGTTTGTCGATTTTACTATAGATTTTAGCCTCTTTGACTAGTTCACCAGAGACTCTCACGGCAGTTGTCATGTTGTACCTCCGGTTATTTTTTGTTGCAATATATCGCAATTCATTGTAATTTGCAACATATTTAAGGGGCGGGTCATTATTAAAGCGAACCCTCAAACCCCGCAGTCAGCGCTATTTGCCTTTTAATAGCAGGCATTCCATGATGAGGCATGATTTTGCGGGGGATATTCCATGCTTCATCGTTATCTCGACCCATTTTTCGACTATTGCCGACCTGCCCTGTTGAATTCCGATTTAACGGACCCCCGGAGGTGGATTCAACGGGGCTGGCAAACTTTTCAATCCGGCCCGTTTAAGCCTTAACCGCCCGGCTCAATGCGTTCGATACCTTCCTGAAAATATACACCTGAATTTAGCGATTGTCGAGGTTGCCGCAGATATAAGAAAGATTCCATCCATGTTACCAAATCTCGTGCCTGGACCCTGCGGCAATTTTACCATTATGTTCCCTGCATCGGATCGTACCCAAAAATATTGCCACGGGGATATCCTATCCAAAAACCGAAAAAACCGTACCGCAGTTTCTGACTGAAAATGAATATATCCGGTTGATCCGCCATTTTACCGGGCGGGCGGATTCACCCATGGGCCTTAGAAACCTGATTATCATCATGCTGCCGGGCACCCTGGGCCTTCGAACCCGTACGCTGATCGCACAGAAATATTTCGGATATCGATCTGACGTGCGGCACCTTGTGGGTGAAAGAAAAGGGCCGCCAACACCGCAGCATGGTATTGCCCTACAGTCTTTGTAAAATGATCCGCAAATATTTGCAACTGCCGCGCCGGAAAAAAGGCCCGTTGTTTTTAAGGATCATTGGATTATTGGGGACG
>QNYZ01000033.1 GCA_003973265.1 Deltaproteobacteria bacterium
ACAGATCCGGCAATCAACCCAATGCAACGCGCAAGCCATATACGGGCAAAAGGTCAATCGGCCTTCCGCATCTTTGCGGACATCAAGCGCCAACAATTATTTAAACAGTTTTCTCAATAATTTACCGGCATTTTGTTCCAGCAGGTTGCCGGCCGCTTTGCCGGCCAGTTTCTTCAACGTCTGCTGGAATGATTCCATATTCAGCTCAGGCCTGGAAACCGTACCACCGATGGGGATATCAATGGCGGCGTCTTTTAAATAGGCAAACGCTTTTTTGCCAACCAGTTCCGAAGTGACGGGAATCCTGGCAATATAATCAAGCGTGCCGTCAAAGCCCATGGTTCCGCTTACCTCCAGCCGGTAATCTTTTACCTTCATCCGTAAAGGCGAACATTCGATCCGGCCGTTTTTACAACTGAATTTGATGGTTCGGTTGCCGATGGTCGTATCCCGTTCCTTGACTTTCATTACCGCCAGCAGGTCATAGACAAGCCCTTCTGCTTTGAGGCGCACGTCTTTGAACTTGAGGATGCCGCTGAATCGAGCGTCTTTTCTGTCTTTTTCGGGAAGCGGCCATGAAAAATGATGCATCGTAAGGTCTACGGCGCCCTGAACGGCGGCCGTTCCCCTGAATATCGGATGAATCAGGGCGAGAAGTTTATTGGCCATCTCCCGGGTGATCCGGGTGTTATTCAGCACTTTGGAATTATCGGGCAATGACAATACCGGTGAGGCGGATGCCAGATCAATGCCCGGCTGAAGTACCAGTTCACCCTCATTGGCCCTGGCCCGGATATCCGAGCGGGCTCTCGACTTTTTAACCGTAACCGGGATATCAACAGATGTCAGTGCCAGGCCGAATCCATTGATGCGATCGGCATGCAGGGCCGCCGACAGCGCGGCCCGTTTGAACAATTCTCCCCACTCGCCGTTTTTGGTGGTAAAATGGATGGAAAAGGGACGCTCGCTTTTACCGCTGATTTCAAGATCCGTTCCGAGCAGCGCATTGATCGGATTCTGGAGCTTTTCCAGGTCAACGGTCAGGTCACCCGTGGCGGACAGGACTTTTTCTTTTCCCTGCGGAGAAATCCGGCCTGTAGCCGTCATAGACAGCGGCCGACCGGCAATCGCCAGTTTCTGAATCACCATGTTGCTGCGGGTTAGATCACCTTTCAACTCCACGGTCATTTTAACTTTATCTTCGTCCAGGAGGGTCTTTTTTTCCGATTCGATCCGGATCGGCGCAAGCGAACATAACAGGCTCAGGGCCTGATTTTTCGTATCCGTCAGGTCGGATTTAATCTCCACATCTGCCTGGCCGGTGATCGTTGTTTTATCCGGCAGACCGATTGTTTTTCCCAGCAATGGCATCAGCGCAGTCAAATTCAAGCGGGTCGTTCCATTGCCCTTGACACCATGGGCCAGATCGTTCCAGTCGCGGATGACCAGTTCGGGAAATGCGACTTTTCCTGCCGCCGCTGTTATCTCCAGCGGTGTCAGTCTGGCGGACCGCGTGATCAGGTTCACGTTTCCTTTTGTATGTAATTTTATTTTTTTGTCGGTAAAGCGCTGCTTTCCCTGCTCGAAAACAAACTGCCCGATGGTAACGGCCGTATCGTCAAAAACGATTTGCCCGGGCCCGGCGGACAGGCGGGTATGGATATCTGCCTGCCCTGCCATCCGGCTGCCAGCCGGAAAAAGATTCAGGGCACGCAGCAACCTGGAAAATGGTTTCAATGCAAGGGTACCGTCATAGGCCACCTGGTCAACCCGGGGCGATTGATGACCTTTTTTCGGCCATTCGATCTGTTTAACCGATACATGGCCTTTCCCCAGCCAGGCACGATAATCCACTTTGGTATCGGTCAGTGCGCCCAATTGGCCGTCAGAACGGGTGCTGAAGCGGCCCTTATAGCCGATTGAAAGTGCCTGCGGTTTCTTTGAGGCCCCTTTGTTTCCCAATAAAAAATTGTCGCTGTCAATCTGGCAGGTCATGTTTCCGGCGGATCCGGTTGCTTTTTTCACCCCCAGCTTGAACACGACCCTGCCGGATGGAATCACCTGGGCATCAAGCGTATCCCTGAGCAGCGCATGAAACCTGGAAAGATCGGCATTGCCTTCCATCTGCAGGGTCAGCGAATCCGCCATTTTTGACCAGTCAGGGATCTTCAACGGGGACAAACGGATGTGTTCCCGGCCGGCACGCAGGTCGACCCGTTTAAAATCGACGGACCGATCTGAGGGCCGCAGTTTTCCCTGTGCCGTCAACTGAAGCTTCCGGTAGTTCAGCCGCTTTTTTCGGGCCTGGCAGGAAAAATCCGTCATATTCACGGCCACCTTTTCAAGGGTGATCGTCTGGCCGTCAAAATCCCCTGCCAGGCTGACGTCCGCTGTTCCGTGCAGTGTCGTATCAGCGGGTAATCCGCCAAAAACACCGGCCAGGGTGGACAGCGGTTTGAGATGATAGGTGCCCCGAATGGCCAGCTTTTTAATTGCCGACAGGGTTCCGTTCGAATTGAACACCAATCTGTCGGCGTTTACCCCGCCCTTCCCTGCCCATGCATCAAAATCAACCGACGGCTTCAATATGGCCTGCAGGCGTGATTTTTTATCCAGCTGAACATCGGCGGTCAAATGGGTGCGCAAGCGGTGCCTGGGAATGACCACCCGGTTTTTGCGGATCAATTGAAACGCATCGCTGTCCAGGTCGGCCGCGATGAAGTGGGTCGCTTCCGATCGGGACCCGGCGTGAACGGCCAGTTTGATCTTTCCGGCCGCCCGCCAGCCTTTTGTATCGATAAATTTACCGGCCTCTTTCAACGCTGCCCGCAGGTCGGCCTTCAGGTTTACCCTTAAGTCGTCTAAATCACCCTGCCCGGTTCCGGATAAAAATGCGGATTGAATCGAAAACGTATCCAGGTGGATACCGTCGACACCATAGGCGCCAGCGGCTGTGGCGCTGATCGGTTTGTCCAGCGCCAGCTTTTTTCCGCCACTTCTACCGACCAGTTGATCCAGATGAATCTTGCCGTCAAAATGGGTGGTTTGGGCATCCGATTCAACGGTGGCCGCTACCGCTACTTCTCCCCTGGTGATCCTTGTTCCCGGTTTGAGGTTTAATGTGGCCGGCAGCTGGGCGGATATCTCGGCCAGGTTGAGAGCGCCCTTTACCTGAAAACGACGGCTGCCCGTTTTATCCTGACGGCCCTTGACCGTGCCCCGGACGGGAATAGAGTCGATATCCAGTTGATTGATCGTCCATGCTTTTCCATTTTGGAGCGCATCAACCCGGCAGGTAATTTTTTTTACAGACGGTCTATCCGTCTTCAAACGCCCCCCGGCAAGCCGAATGTCGGTGCCGATCACCTGGCCGGTCAGATGCAGACCGGCCGCCGGATCACCCTGGAGATGGAGCCGGCCGTTTATCGTCCCCCGGCCCGAGGGTATATCCGAAACCGCCGCCCCGACAGCGAGCAACGGGGCCAGATTCCATTCTTTAATGGTGATGTCGGCATTGGATTGAATCTGGTTGGATTGAGTCGGGTTCGAACCGGCACCACCGCCTGGTGGGATTAAAACAGACCCCTGACCGGTGATCTCTCCATTTCCTTCACCCGCATGGGCCGACAGCTGGTATATAACCGGTTTTTCCGGATCGCGGCTGTTCAACTTGAACATGATATTCCTGGCAACAACCTCTTCTTTTTTATCTGGATAAACAACCCGTACCGCTCCATCTGAAACGTGAACCTCCGCGGCAATCAACGGCAGCACAAACGGGCCCGGTTTTTCGCCGGATGGCCGATGCGTACCGCTTGACGGTACGCTTCCCACTGTGCCGGTTTCTTCCGAAGATGGCGGACTGCCTGCTGGTTCGCCGGAAGACGGGGCCGTATCGGGTAAAGAGATGGTTCCCCGGGGTCTGACAATCTCTACCACTCCCGGTTTCCGGTAATTGAGCGCCAGTGCGAGCAGCCCTTTGGACACGGCCACCCGGTCGACCTGGATGGAAATGCCGGCCGGTACATCCTGATAAACAATTCCGTCACATTGAATACCGCCCAGCCATCCCAGCGACCACTGATCAATATGCAATTCTCCAGGCAGACGGCCATTGATCATTTTCACCACCTGGTCTTTGGCCAGATTGGTTGAAACGATTGTCGGTAACAGCGCGACAACGATAAGCAGGGCAATCAGACTGAGCAGGAGCGTAAATCCAAATCGTTTTTTCATTTCATTTCCATGCTTTTTGATAAATATACGGGTTCATTTCCAAGCCTGAACATAAGCGCACACTGCACCGGATGTCAATTTTTAACGCCATCGGCAGAAAAGCATTTTTTCATGCAGGTGCAGTGATCAGACCGAGCAGCCGGGCCAGGTTGGCGGCATCACAATCCTCTTTATCCGATCCTTTACGGGTTTCAATCACCTTGGGAATACCGGCAAGTTTCGGATCGGTCATGATGAGCCGGAATCCCTCCGGCCCGATGGCCCCCTGACCGATATGGGCATGCCGGTCGACCCGGGATCCCAGGGCCTTGAGCGAGTCGTTCAGATGAATAAACAGCAACCGTTCCATACCAAGGACGGCCTCAAATTGCGCCATGGTTTCCCGGTAGGCATTTTCATTGCGGATATCGTAACCCGCGGCAAAGATATGGCAGGTATCCAGACAGATCCCCACCCGGTCCTGTGCATCTATCCGTTCAATAATGGCCGCCAATTGTTCAAACCGGTGACCGATCCCCGTGCCCTGCCCGGCCGTGGTTTCAAGTAAGAGGCGCGGGGTCCGTTCAGGATGTCGATAAAAAATCTCGTTGACCTCTTTGGCAACCAGATCGACCCCTTTTTCCATGCCGCTCCCCATATGGGCACCCGGATGATGGACAACATACGGCACCCCCAGGGCATCGGCCCGGATCAGTTCTTCGGCCAGGGCATGGCGGGATCTGTCCCGTTTTTCCCGATCCGGCGAGGCCAGGTTGATCAGGTACGACGTGTGAGCTGCGATACGGGTAATCCCCGTATCGGCGACCGCCCGTCGAAACTCGCTGATATCGTCATCGGTCAGTTGCCGTTCTTTCCAGGTGGTGGCGTTTTTAGTGAATATCTGCGCGGCTGTGCAGCCATATGACTGCCCGGTGTACAAGGCCTTATGGATGCCCCCGGCAATGGAAAAATGCGCCCCGAGATACGTCTGCCCTGCGGCTTTAAACAATTCTTTAAGTCGGTTACGATCCGGAATCATATTTCCCCTTAGATTCAAGATAGTTGGTCAATAATTTTCCAGGCTCATCTTGACGCCGGATGCAGATTCTTCTATGTATCCCCTGCGATTTATTGTATACTGATTCTGCCTAAACAATCAAACTTACTCTGGCAAACTCACTCTGGCAAACTCACTCTGGAGAAGAACCCCATGAAACGCATCCATATTCTCGGCACCGGTTCCTATGTCCCTCCCGGTATTCTGACCAACCAGGATCTGGAAAAGATGGATATCGATACCACCGACGAGTGGATTGTTCAACGCACCGGTATCCGGGAGAGGCGTGTGGCCGATCCGGATACGGCCACCTCGGATCTGGCCGTTGAGGCCGCCCGCAGGGCCCTTCAAGCGGCCGGACGGACCGCCACGGATCTGGACATGATTATCATGGCCACCGTCACCCCGGATACCCAGTGCCCCTCCGGCGCCAACTGGCTTCAGGCTAAAATCGGT
This sequence comes from Deltaproteobacteria bacterium, assembly GCA_003973265.1. Taxonomy (GTDB): domain Bacteria; phylum Desulfobacterota; class Desulfobacteria; order Desulfobacterales; family QNYZ01; genus QNYZ01. The sequence goes on from QNYZ01000033.1 coordinate 5,729, forward strand.
GCCAGACATGCCGTGACTTTTGATGTTACAGCCGCCTGTTCCGGGTTTGTTTTTGCCCTGAACGTGGCCCAGCAATACCTGATGAACGAAACCTGCCAGTGCATCCTGGTTGTGGCGGCCGAAGTCATGACCCGCACGGTAAACTGGAAAGACCGCAGCACCTGCATCCTCTGGGGTGACGGTGCCGGGGCAGCGGTCCTTGCCACCGATGAAAAGGGCGCCGAGCTGTTATCGACCCGGCTGCATTCCGACGGTTCCCGGGGCGGAAACCTGCTTATGCCGGGCGGCGGCTCGAAAACCACGCCGATCAGCCACGAGAGCGTGGACAAGGGACTTCATTATCTGGATATGATCGACGCCAAATACAGCTTTCGTATCGCTGTTCGCTGTTTTGTTGAATCGATCCGGGAGGCCGCCGGTGAAAACGGTATATCCGTTGATCAGATCGACTGGTTGATTCCTCACCAGGCCAATATCCGGATGTTTTACGCCATCTCCAAGCACCTGGACATTCCCATGGAAAAATTTTATATCACCATCAACAAATACGGAAACGTCTCTTCGGCGTCCTGTGCCATTGCCCTGGATGAGGCCGTGCGAAGCAAAAGCATCCATCCCGGCCAGTTCGTCTGCCTGCCGGTCTTCGGCGGCGGCCTGACCTGGGGCAGCGCCCTGATCCGGTGGTAAGTATGCAGCCTGATAAGATAAATGATTGACGCCGGGTCATGAACAGTACCGCCATTATCCTTGTCGTCATTTCGGCGTTTTTTCATGCCACGCGGAACCTGTTCACCAAAGCATCCCTGGACAAACAGGTCTTCTTGTGGTGGTACTCAATTTTCGGGATGCTCTTTTTTCTTCCGATCTTCGGTTATGGCCTGTCCCGGGGCCGGCTGCCGTCCACGGATGTCATTCCCGTCATCGGAATCTCCGGCGCGATTCACTGCCTCTACTGGTTTTTTCATACCCGTGCATATGAAGGCGGCGACCTGTCACGCGTCTATCCCATCATGCGTTCTGCCCCGGCCGTGGTATTGTTATTCGCCCTGTTATTCCTCCACGAAAAGGTCAGTTTTGCCGGCGCCGTCGGTATCGGCCTGGTGGCCATCGGTATCTACATGATCAACATGCGACACCTGAGTGCAACCGAGCTGATCTTGCCGCTGCGAGCTGCAACCCGGGACCGGCCCACGCGCTATGCCCTGCTGACCATGCTGTCGGTGGCGGCGTACTCCATCGTTGATAAAATAGCCGTACAGCGAACCGATCCGCTTGTATTCGCCTTTCTTCACCTTTTCGTGGGAATGCTGCTTTATACCCCCTATATCCTGTACACCAGGGGAACGGCCCTGATCAGGCGCGTGTGGCTGTCTGATCGCCGGACCATCATGGCCAACGGGTTACTGGGAATATTCGGATATACCCTGATCCTCGTCGCCTTTACTATCGAAAACGTCAGCTACGTCGTGGGTCTCCGGCAGTTAAGCATCGTTTTTGCCGTGGTGATGGGCGGCCGCCTGCTTCAGGAAGAACACCAGACCGTCCGATTGATATCGGCATTGATTATCTTTGCCGGGGCTTTTCTTATCTGCGTGGCGGGATAACAGGCTGGCCCCGGCGATCGGATTATTGAGGAAAAACCGTTGAAAAACAAAAGGATCGACATCCTCTTTATCGGCAACAGCCACACGTATCTGCACCATATGCCCCAGATGGTGGACATTCTGGCCCAAACGAAAAGACCGGTCTTCCGCATCCATTCCGATCAGGCCGTGGGGGAAGGCGTTGATCTTCAGTGGCACGCAAAAGATGACAAAACGCGATCACTGATTGCCGCGCGGGCCTGGGATTTCGTGGTGCTGCAGGAACGCAGCGGCGGTCCTGTAGAAAACCCGTCTGTTATGTTTACCGCGGCCCGTCGACTGGATTGCCTGATCCGGGACCAGGGCAGCCGCACGGTCTTTTTCATGACCTGGGCAAACCGCAACCGGCCGGAAACGCAGGCCGCCATTGCTGGCGCCTATGTCAAGATCAGCCGGGAACTTCGTGCATTACTGGCACCGGTGGGACTGGCCTGGCAACAGGCCCGCACCGATCTGCCCGACCTTGACCTCTATCACCCCGATGGCCGCCATGCGGGACGAATCGGCACCTATCTGACCGCCTGCACCTTTGTCCATCTTTTTACCGGCGTTGTACCGGGCGCACTTTCCCGCCAGGTCCTGATGGATGGCCGTGCCAAGGTCGATCTCCCGCACCGGACCGCCCACAGGCTCCAGCAGATCGCCTGTAACCAGCTGGCCGCCTTCAAATCCCCTCTCCTTTCGCCGGACACGACGGGATAAAACGACCCGGCCCGCCTCTTTGTTCAATTGCTTTCCGGCTTGGGCTCGAATGCCCGCTTGGCCTCAATAAAGGTGGGTAAATGACGCACCAGGTGCCAGAGACTCCAGCGATGCTGCCACAGCCTTTTGGTAAATCGTTTTCTCCACAGGCGATCCGTATAAAATCGTTTGACATGGCGGTTGTATAAATTATCCAGGGTTTCTCTCGAATCAATTCCCGCCGGGATATAAACAAAATTCAGGCAGTTCATCTGTCGCCAGTCTTCTGTAAAAACCCCTTCCTCGTGAACCCGCTGCCAGATCGGTGCTCCGTGAAAAGGGGTAAATTTAGACATATTCATGTCGTCCAACCCCAGAGAGAGGACAAAATCGCTGGTCTTTTCAATCGAAGCCTCGGTTTCGCCGGGAAGCCCCATCATGAACAGTCCTTTAACGCGAAGCCCTTTTTTGCGAAGCCGCCCCACCGTATCCCGCACGGCATCGATCTTCACCCCCGGTTTATGAGTATCCATCATATCCGCATCACCGGTCTCAATCCCCACGGACACCATCAGGCAGCCTGCCGCCTTGAGAGCGTCGAGCAGGTCATCATCGGCATAACCGACCCGTACGGCACAGTTAAATTGCATCCCCAGCGGCTTTTTGGCCAGCCGGTCACACAGGTCAAATATCCGCTTGCGATGCAGGGTAAAAAGATCATCGTAGATGTTGACATGGCGGATACCGAACCGCTGGCGCAGATATTTGAGGTGGGCGTATACATACCCGGCCGAGTTATACCGGTATCCCCGCTGAAATACCGACCGGTCACAATACGAGCATTGATACGGACATCCCCGGCTGGCAACCATGGTGGCACCCGGTTTGCGGATATAGCTGAACAGCGGTAAATTGTACTTGTGGGGAAATCCGTCCAGATTTTCATAGGCCGGAAACGGCAGATCGTCCAGGTCGGCAATGGGGTCACGCGGGCGGTTGACGATAACGCCGTCGATGCCCCGCCAGATAAGACCATCGATATCTTTGAGCGGCCGGCCATCGGCCAGTTCGGCCAGGGTCTGCTCGCCTTCCCCCATGCAGAGGCAATCGATGGCGGCAAACCGATCGAGCAGCACACCGCCCATGGCACTGATATGGACGCCGCCGAATACCGTCCGCACCTCCGGTGCCCGCGCCTTGATCCTTCGGGCCAGTTCGTATCCATCGAGAAAACCGGATGTGGTGGCCGATATTCCCACCAGCTCCGGCCGTTGACTTAAAATGGTATCTGCCTGCCGGTCAGTCCCCGACGGTGCATCCGGGCCCAGACAATCCAGTAATTGAACCGAATGCCCGGCTTTCTCCAGCCAGGCCGCCATGGAAAGCAGGCCCAGCGGTACCATCCGGTTGGCCGTGGCCGTAATGTCTCTTCTGCCGGGTATCCAGTTGGATCCGGTGGGGTGAACCAGTGTTATACGCATGCGATTTTCCAGTGCCAAATACGATTATTCATGTTCAAAAAGCTCGCGAATGGTCTGCCCGCCTATCTCTTTCTCCTCGTTGGTTGGAATGACAAGAACCTTAACGTGATGATCATCACCCTGTATTTCCCGGTCCCATTGACCGGGCGCCGTGTTTCTTTTCTGATCCACACCAATGCCGAAGCGATCCAGGCCCCGGCATACCTGTTCCCGGATGCCGGGTATATTCTCCCCGATCCCGCCGGTAAACACGATAGCGTCAATTCCCCCCATGGCAAACAGATATGCACCGATATATTTTTTTATCCGGTACGTAAAAGTCAAAACGGCCATTCTGGCCTGTTTGTTACCATCATCGGCGGCAGCCATGATATCACGCAGATCGCTGCTGCCCACATCGGCCAGCCCCAGCAATCCGCTCTCCTTGTTCAACAGATCGCTGACCTGACGGGATGTCATCTTTTTTTCCGCCATCAGGTAGAAAACAATGGCAGGGTCCAGGTCCCCGCACCGGGTTCCCATGATTACCCCTTCCAGGGGGGTAAATCCCATGCTGGTGTCCACGCATTTTCCCCTGCTTACCGCGGCGATACTGCACCCGTTGCCCAGGTGGCAGGTGACCATTTTGAGCGATTCGGCCGGCCGGCCCATCAGCCGGGCCGCCTTCCGGGATACATATTGATGGCTGGTGCCATGAAAGCCGTACCGCCGAATCCCATCCTCACGGTATAACCGGTATGGCAACCCGTACAGGTAGGCGTGTTCGGGCAGACCGGCGTGAAAAGCGGTATCGAAGACAGCGGCCTGGGGGATACGCGTAAAAACGGCTTCACAGGCCTCAATTCCGGCCAGATTAACCGGATTATGCAGCGGCGCCAGGGGAATACAGTCGGCAATAATTTTTTTGACGCCATCGGTAATTCGCACCGGCGCATGGATCTGCTCCCCCCCGTGCACGACCCGGTGACCGATACCGGCAATCTCGGATTTTTCCCGAATCACCCCCACCTCTTTATCGGTGAGAAACCCGGTGATGACCTCAACGGCCTCTTGCGTTCTGGCAATGGAAACTGTTTTGGAAATATTTTCTCCATGGGCCCGGTGATAGTGGATCGTTGTGTTGCTCAGCCCGATCCGTTCCACCTGGCCCCATGCCCTGGCCTCTAATTCTCTGCCGGCAAATAACGTAAATTTGACCGAAGAGCTGCCTGCGTTAATTACCAGGATATACATGGCACCCCCTATGATCCGTATATGGCCCGAATTAAACCCAGGACAGACAGCAGAATCAGTAAAACAAGGACTTTCTTTCGAAATCCTTCGATATTGGTCCGCTTAAACAACCCGCTCCCCGCGCCGACTCCGATCAACATCGGTACCATGCAGGCCACCCCCATGATACCGGTCTGAACGTCCATCAGGCCCTGAAGCAGACACACCCCTAACGCGAAAAAATCGGTTCCGAAAAAAAAAGCGATGAGTGTCGCACGGGAAACGGCCATCCCGGCAGGAGAAGAAAAATAAAACAGAATCACCGGCGGTCCGCCGATGGTGGCCGCCCCGTTTAACACCCCGGAAACGAAGCCGGTCGCCACGGTCCCGCTCCGGCCCGGCATTTTCTTCTGGCTGAATCCGCGCAATAAACAAACAGCCAGGATCACCACCGTGATGGCAATGGCCACCCGCATGGGCCGAGGCGGAACTGTTGCTAAAAGGTATACCCCCACCGGGGTTCCCGCAACGACCCCGACCGACAGCCAGGACAGGGATGGCCAGTCGATCTCCCGCCACACCTGGGGCAGCAGCGAGACACTGGCAACGATTTCCAGCAATAAAATAACAGGAACCACCTGTGCCGGCGGCAAGACCAGGGAAAGGGAGATGACGGCAATCATAGAGAAACCAAACCCGCTGTATCCGCGGACAATACCGGCCATCAGAATCATGACGCCCAAAAACACGATGCCCGGAGTCGTCATCGCTGGCTATGTTTGCCGATCCTGGTTGTGTTGTGCCTGGATATGCTGGTTGCCCAGCGAATAAAATTCACGAATGAATTCTTCATGGGCGGAAAAAGACCAGTGTTCATCCCGCCACAGGCTGGCGGCCTTCTCCTTCTTGCCGGCCTTGATCAGGTCGATGAGGCGGTCATGCTCGTCGCAATTGATCAGTTCCCATTCCCTGATATAAGACGGCCGCGGGAAATCGTACAGGCGCTGTTTGATGGGCATGATAATCTGCCCGAGGGATCTGTTCTTGGACAGGTTTAAAAATACATCGTGAAAGGCGATATTCAAGCGATAAAATTCCTGGTCGAACCGGTTAAAGCGGTCGCTTTTCAGCTGTTTTCGCATCTGCCGGTTCAGCTGCGTCATCTTTTTCAGATGGGACGTCTTGATCTGATCAAATACCGACACAATTACGGCGCTTTCCAGCGCCCCCACGATTTCGAGCACGTCGATAATCTCTTCAAGGGTCAATTTGTTGACCACGACCCCGCGCCGGGGAAGAATGGTGACAAACCCTTCGCACTCCAACTGAATGATGGCATCCCGCAGCGGTGTCTTGCTGATGCCCAGGCGCTCACTGATGGCATTGAGCTGAATAAAAGATCCCGGCACGATCCGGCCCATCTGAATCTCACCGCGCAGGTATTCATAAACCTGTTCTCTTAACGACCGTACATCCAAAACACCATTTTCTACCATAGGGCATCCAATATTTTAGTTTCAACAGGGTTGATGAGATGACATCCGTCTCACGGCTATCCGCACATTTTCCCCTTTTGCTGTGATATATACGGTTTTGATAAAAATTAAAAGCCGGTATGCCAATTAAAAACTTGCCGGGCAGCAGGGTCATCTGATATATTTGATATAAGGGGCGGGCATCTGTCAGGGCTTTTGAAAATGCGGCCCCTGATTCCGATAAAGCACATTTCCGGTTTTCCATCGGACCCGAAGGGCCCCGGTATCCGGCCGGGACATTTTATGTGGGCAACTGCGCCGCGTCCGGAGATACGGACCACTCCGGTTATCACTGTAACGGGTGTCCACCAGAGGAACAACAGATCTGGGATAAATTTAAACGGGTGCGGTGCCATCGAAAAGAGTTCTCCGACAGCTGAATGGTTCATCAGATTCCCGGCCCGGGTAATTCTGGCGAAACCCTGTAAAAACAGGAAACAGGTTGACCGGACGTTTCCAGGGCATGCCAGGGGATACCGCCTTACCGGCCGTATCCCCCGAAATGGATCCCCCCGTTTCGATGTCGTGCCACCGGACAGATACATGCGTGATTATTCGACAAATGCATCCGCCATTTCAAGGGCCTGGTCCATAATACCAATTCCCTCATCGATTTCGTCTTTGGTGACAATCAAAGGGGGCGCCAGGGCAATCACATTGCTGGGATTGGCGGCCATGGCCATCATCCCCAGCTCACCGAGTTTCTTTGCCACGGCCAGCTTGGGATTCACACCCGATTCGATCCTGGCCTTCAACGGCATGATCGGCTCTCTGGTTTTCTTGTTTTTGACCAGTTCCAGGCCGACGAAAAGGCCCAGCCCCCGCACATCGCCGACCGAAGGATGCTTTTCTTTCAACTCGCTGGCTTTCTCCAGAAGATAGGCACCCATTTTTTCCGAATTTTCAATCAGGCCGTCTTCCTGGTAAATGGGAAGCACGGCCGTTGCCGCCGCGCAGGCCGTGGCATGCCCGGCATAAGTGGCACCATGGGCAAAAAACTGTTCTTTGAACCGGTCACCGATATGTTTGCGGACAATAGTAGCGCCCAGAGGCAGGTAACCGCAGGTCAATCCTTTGGCCATCGTCATGATGTCGGGCACCACATTCCAGTGATTCATGGCAAACCATTTGCCGGTCCGGCCGAATCCGCTCATCACCTCATCGGCGATCATGAGAACGCCCCACTTGTCGCACACCTCTCTGAGTTTGGGAAAATACTCGGGTGGCGGCACGATAATTCCGTTGGCGCCGGTCACCGGCTCAAAAATAATCCCGGCCACCTTTCCTTCACCGCCTTCCAGTTCGATGACTTCATCTACATATTTGACGCATTGCAAATCACATTGGGGATATTTTTGCCCAAACATGCACCGGTAGCAATACGGCTGCGGTACGGTCACCAGCTCTGTCCCGCCCAGCACCTGGGCCCAGCCACGGGCGTCGCCCGAAGAAAGCGTCATGGAGGTGGCTGTACCGCCATGGTAGGTCCGATAGCGGGCCAGCATCTTCCGCCGCCCGGTAAACTGGTGACAGATCTTGATCGCCGCCTCGTTGGCTTCCGTCCCGCCCAGGGAAATAAACGATCGGGACAGATCGCCCGGTGTGATTTCCGCCAGCATCTTACTCAGCAGCGCCCTCGGCCTGGTGGAAAAACTCGGAGCGAAACTGGTTAATGTTTTTGCCTGTTCGCAGATCGCATCGACCACCCTTGGGTCCTGATGACCGATATTGTGGCTTACGAAACAGGAACTGAAATCGAGCCGCTCTCTACCATCTTCGGTTGTAAAGCGCACTCCCCTGGCCGACACTACCCGCAGGGGAGACTGCGACGGCTGGAAGGTCCAGGATTGAAAATTGTTTTCCACCTCGTACTGATCAAGATCCTCTTTGCTTGACGGAATATTCTTCAAGTCGATCATTTCTTCTCCTGTCGGATTTTGTACCATACTGTTTTAAAAGCATGGCGGGTTGCCATGCTTTCATCCCGAACGTCCGGACCGGTTTTATTTGGCGTTTAGATGGGCATATTTATCGAGATAACGCAGCGGCATATTGAGCGCATCTCTTCTAAACGGATCGGCCAGGACTTCCTTTCCTCCCTGAACAATGGCATTAATCACGCAGGGCCGGCCCGATGAAATCGCCGTCTGGATGGCATCCCCCACCTGGTCAGGATGGTCGATGCGGATGCCCAGGGCTCCCATATCCTCGGCCAGTTTTGCATAATCGGGGTTACCCGGCAGATTGGTGCCGATGTAGCGGTTGTCAAAAAAGTCGACCTGGTTTTTCTTTTCGGCGCCCCACTCGTCATTGGTCGCAACGAGTGCAATCACCGGAATATCTTCCCTGACGGCAGTCATCACCTCGGACAGGCCGCTGATGCCATACGCCCCGTCTCCCTGGAAGGCGATAACCGGTGTATCCGGCTTTCCGATCTTACAGCCCAGGGCGGCACCATAGGCAAATCCGCAATTGCCCCAGGAGAGTGCCGATATGTGTTGCCGAACCCCCTCAAACTTTAAATACGCATTGATCATGGAAGAATTATTGCCGATATCGGTCGCTACAATGGCATCCTTGGGCAGTGCCCGGGTCCACTCTTTATGGAATCGGCGCGGATGCATCGGGTTGGACTGATTGCTGGAACTCCATTCGTCGATTTCAGTCCCCCAGGTCTTTTTTTCCTTTTGAACATCGGCAACCCGGTCCGTTTTCTTTTCAAGTCCGGGGGCCAGTTCCTTCACGCGTTTCAACAATAATGCGGCAAATTCCTTCACATCACCGCAACTGTAAACATCGGCATTCTTGGAAAGGCCTAAAGCAGCAATATTGGTATCGCACTGAATCAGCTTGGCGTTTTCCGGCCAATAGACCATTTCATACTGGGGCAAGGTGCCAAAGGGACCCAAACGGGTGCCCAGGGCAATCACGACATCTGCTTTCTTGAGAGTGCGCATGGCAGCCTTGGAACCGCAATATCCGATGGGGCCGCAGGCCAGCTCATGACTTGCGGGGAAGGTATCATTGTGCAGATAACTGTTGGTCACCGGTGCCGTAATATACTCGGCCAGGGCCTGGACTTCGCCGATCGCGTTGGCCTGGGATACGCCTCCACCGGAAACGATGACAGGATATTTCGCCTCAATGATCAATTTGGCCGCATTTTCCAGGTCTTCCATGGACCCGGCCCCCCGCTTAATAACCGGCGTTTCATAAATCACATCCGGGCAGTCACCATAAAAGAAATCCCGGGGAATATTCAACTGGGTGGGGCCATTGAAGTTTTTGGCCATGTAAAAGGCCCGGCGGGTAAGTTCGGACATCCGCTGGGGCAGATTGACCCGAACCTGGTAAACGGTCTGTTTTTCAAACATGGCCATCTGATCCAGTTCCTGGAATCCACCGGTGCCGATGCCCACCGCCCCGGTCTCCGGGGTTACGGCCACCACCGGTGAATGCGCCCAATAGGCCGCTACCAGCGCTGAAACGAAATTTGCAGCACCGGGGCCATTTTGCCCGATACACATCTGAGGTTTCCCCGTTACACGCGCCAGACCATCGGCCGCGTGTGTGGCTGCCTGCTCGTGGGCGACCGGGATAAACCGAATTCCGGCATCTGGAAACAGATCGAGCGGATCTTCGTAAGCCGAACCCACAATGCCGAAAGCGTATTTGATACCTTCAGCGACCAGGGTTTCAACGAAAGCCTCACTGGATGTCATTTTTACCTTACCCATGCGTCTCCTCCTTAAATTATTATAATACTTGTTATTTTATTATCCTTCGGAGCTGATACATCAGATATCAATGCGTGTCAAGCAAAATCGCTGCGCTCATATTTTCGTCTTTCTCTTTGCAGGATGTTACATACGGATGCGATTTCATGCTTTTAATTTTACCGACAATTCATCCTGCGGGGCTATCCCGTCATCGGTGACCTGATGGCAGGCAACCCGGTGGCCTTTTTTGATTTCCCGCAAAGCCGGCATTTCGGATATACATTTTGCGTCCGCTTCGGCAAAGGGGCACCGCTGTGCGAAACGGCAGCCCGGGCCCGGGTCAATGGGGCTGGGCGTATCGCCTTTCAGATGAATCCGTTTCCCCGTTCTGGACTGGCCCGGTTTGGCGGATGGAACCGCGGAAAGAAGCGCCCATGTATAGGGATGCAGGGGGGATTTAAATAGTGATATCCGGTCCGCCTGTTCCACAATCCGGCCCAGATACATGACCGCGATCTCATCACAGAGATACTGGACCACACCCAGGTCGTGGGATATGAACAGATACGTCAGGTTAAATTCTGCCTGTAAATCGCTGAGCAGGTTCAGTATCTGAGACTGAATCGCCACATCCAGAGCGGAGACCGGCTCATCGCAGACAAGCAGATCCGGCTGACTGGCCAGTGCACGGGCCACACCGATACGCTGGCGCTGCCCCCCGGAAAACTGGTGGGGAAAATAAGCCCGCTGCTCGGGTCGGAGGCCGGACTTGGCAAACAGGTCGGCAACGTGTGAATCCCGCCCTGATTTTTCACCCACATCGAGGAGATCCATGGGTTCTCGAACAATCGCGCCGGCCCGCATGTGAGGATTCAAAGACGAGTACGGGTCCTGAAAGATGAATTGCATCCGGCGCCGAATCCGCCTCAATTGGGCGCCGCCCATACGGGTGATATCCTCGTTGCCAAGTGTTACACGGCCGGAGGTGATATTCACCAGGCGCATGATACCCAGGGCGGTCGTCGTTTTTCCGGAACCGCTTTCCCCGACTATTCCGAAAGTGGTACCGCGACGGATGTTAAACGATACGCCATCCACGGCATGAACCGCGGACCGCCTGGCAAATGGATGCGTTCTTTTTCGGGGAAAATGGATCTTCAAATTATTTACCCTCAGTAAAATCTCTTCTGAAAATTTTCCCCCTCCGGCAGACGGTCTGGTCTGCATATTCGCCTCAAGGGTGCTTTCTTTCAGCACCTCCAACGGGGAATCCGGAATATCGCTTCCAGGCGCATTGAGCCAGCAGGCCGTTGTATGTCCGGCCTTCTGGTGATATTCCGGCGGCATGGCTTCTTTACATTTTTGAATGGCACAGGCGCAGCGGGGCTCAAAGGGACACCCTTTATCCCGCAACAGCAGCGATGGAACGACACCGGGAATTTCCGTCAACGGCCGGCGTTGAACCGATGGGTTTTTCTCAAGATGGGGAACACAGGCAATCAGCCCCCGGGTGTATGGATGCCTGGGGTTTACCAGTAAATGATCGACCGACCCGTCTTCAACTTTTCTGCCCGCATACATCACCGCCACCCGATGGGCCATCTCGGCGATGGATCCCATGTCATGGGTAATAAAAATGATGGCGGTGCCGGTCCGCTGCTGGATATCTTTTAAGAGGTCAAATATCTGCGCCTGAACCGTCACATCCAGTGCCGTCGTGGGCTCATCGGCAATCAGCACTTTCGGGTTGCACGCCAGCGCCATGGCAATCATCACACGCTGGCGCATGCCGCCGGAAAGCTGGTAGGGATATTCGCCGGCCCTTTTTTCGGCTGCAGGAATATCCACCGACTCAAGCATGTCAACGGCTCTTCTGTGGGCGGCTGACCTGCCGAGCCCTTGATGAATCCGGATCGTTTCGGCGATCTGATGCCCGATCTTGAAAACCGGATTGAGTGACGTCATCGGTTCCTGAAAAATCATTGCGATCTCATTTCCGCGAATCTGGCGAAGTCTGCTTTCATCTGCCTGGAGCAGGTTCTCGCCTTCCAGCAAAATACGCCCGGCCGCCACGCGGCCCGGTGGCGAGGGGACCAACCCCATGATTGCCAGCGCCGTGACGCTTTTGCCGCATCCGGATTCCCCCACGATTCCCAATGTCTCGCCGCGGTTCACGGAAAAGCTGAGATTGTTAATCACCGTTGCAACGCCCTGCCGGACGTCAAATTCGATCTGCAGGTTTTCCACGGTAAGAAGCGCGCTGGTATCGCTCACAATTGCCTCAATTTCGGATTAAATGCATCGGTGAAACCGTCCCCCACCAGGCTGACGGCCAGTACGGTCAGAAAAATCGCCACACCGGGAAATGTGACCGCCCACCATGATTCAAAAATATATTCGCGACTGGAACCAATCATAAATCCCCAGCTCATGATATTCGGATCGCTGAGGCCCAGGTAGCTCAGGCCCGCTTCAAATAAAATGGCCACGCCGATGATCAAGGTTGCCGTGACAATCAACGGCGGAAGCGCATTGGGTAAAATGACTTTCCATATAATTCGCAGGTTGGAGGAACCGATGGAACGGGCTGCCATGACATACTCCCTCTCCCGGATTTTAAGAAATTCTCCACGGGTCAGCCGCGCCACTCCCGGCCAGGAGACCACCCCGATCGATATGGATATAATCATCAGCTTGGGAGAAAACAGGGTTACCAGCACCATGGCGAACAGAAGCGGTGGCAGCACCTGGAAAAATTCCGTAACCCGCATCAGCGCATTATCCACCCATCCGCCATAAAACCCGGCAACCGCGCCGACCGTAACCCCGATACAGACGGTGCACAGTGCAGCGGCCGTTCCAACCACCAGGGTGGCTTTGGCACCGTAAATAATACCGGCTAAAATATCCCGCCCAAGATAATCCGTGCCCAGCAGGTACCCCTCCTCTCCGGGCGGGGCCAGCGGTGCCCAAACGATTTCAAAAGGATCGATGTGATATAAGAGCGGTCCGAGCAGGGCCATCAAAATAATGGTAAGAAGCAACCCCAGGCCAAAGAGCGCTGCCCTGTTTTTGAAGAACATCCGCCACATCTCTTTTAAGGGATGGTCAACCGGTACAACATCGTCCAGATCCCGGCCGGCGGTTTTTTCTTTCGAGAATCTCATTTTACCAATATCCTTATTTGGCGCCAGCGTGAATCCGTGGATCAATCAGGCGATAGGATAGATCCGTCAATAGATTGGCGCTAATCACGATAAAAGTCGAAAAGAATAAAATCCCGAGAATGGTGGGATAATCCCGGCGCAGGATCGATTCGAAGGCCAACCGCCCCAGGCCGGGCCAGTTAAACACGGTTTCCACCAGTATGGCCCCGGAGAAGAGATAGCTCATCTGCAGCCCGGCCATCGTCACGACCGGCAGGATTGCATTTTTCAGCGCATGCTTATAGATGATCATCCGTTCACTGACCCCTTTGGCTCTTGCCGTGCGAATATAGTCCGATCCCAGCACATCCAGCATGCTGGCCCGGGAGAGCCTGCTGTACTGGGCCAGGTAGATGATGGCCAGGGTAAGCATGGGCAACATCAGATGGTGAAAGATATCGAAGGCACGGGCCAACCGGCCGCCATTCAGGGCCACGTTGTACATGCCTGATACGGGAAAAATCGGCACCCACGATGCAAACAGAATCAGAAGCATCATGCCGGTCCAAAAAACCGGAGCGGCATAGCCCAAAAGCGAAAAAACGGTTACAAAATGGCTGAAGAATCCATTCGGTTTTCGGGACGCTAAAACCCCCAGAAATGTGCCTGCAAAAACAGAAAGCGCCAGGGCCGTAATGACCAACAGAATGGTGGCGCCCACCCTTTCCAGGATAAGATCCGTTACCGGTTGATTAAAGTAGAACGAATGCCCTAAATCCCCCCGGGCCACCTTGCCCAGATAGACAAACAGCTGCTCTGCAATCGGCTTATCCAACCCATACGCAGCCCGGATATCGGCCAGCATCTCCTCGGTGGCCCCTCCCATCTCACCGGCTATCACATCCGCCGGATCTCCCGGCGCCAGATGAATCAACATAAAATTGAGGACCAGAACCGCAACCAGCAGGAAAAATGCATACATCAGCCGTCTGAAAAGTGTTGCCAGAAACCGCATACGGCACCTTTAAGTTGATTTGACCGGCCGCCGGCCCGGCCCCGCCAGGTTGGTGCGGGGGATAGTGTCGGCGGCAGGTTTTTTCCCATCGGATTATTTGGGGTTTATTTATCCCAATACACCTGGTGCATCGGTGACATGGAGCCCCAGATGGTCGTATTTATATTTTTCAATCGTTTGTCATAGGCCACGTGAAACGGAAGGGTATTGATATAGGCGATCGGCACGTCATCCACCACGATCTTCTGAAACTCCGCATAGATCGCTTTTCGCCTGGCAATATCCGTTTCTACGGCAGCCTGAGCCAATAATTCGTCCACCCTGGGATTGACGTAATTCTGAGTATTGGACCAGATGACTCCTTTCCGAATATTGCTGCTCAAATAGGTGCGATGCACACCGATGACCGGATCGCCCCAGTTCCAGACGCTGTCCATGGTTAAATCAAACTCCCAGTTGGATACCCGTTTGGCCCAGCTCGGAAAATCCGGCGACTGATGGATCTTGACCTCGATACCGATTTTTTTCAAACTGGCTTTGAGGTATTCGGCCAGGTTCTTTTGCTGTTCCACCGGGCCGGGAATATAGTCCATGCTCAGGGAAAAGCGGATGCCATCCGCCTTTTTGGCGTATCCGGCCGCGTCCAGCAGTCCGTTTGCTTTGTCCAGGTTGATATCGTATTTTTCAACATCAGCGCTGTAAAACGGGCTGGAAGGA
>QNYZ01000025.1 GCA_003973265.1 Deltaproteobacteria bacterium
ACTCATCCAGCACCCTAAATTGGCAGGAAATGCACGAAACGATGATCGCCGGAAACGGATGTCGATGCGGATGGTGACGGCGTTTGGGACTATTAAGGCAACCGGATAACGAAAAACGGAAATGGCTTGTTGGGGGGCAAGGACCCTGGTGTATGTCAGCGGGGAATCGGAAAAGGATACGTCCGATGAACATGGGAAGGGATGCACGCTGCCGCTTCCCCCGCTTGATTCATAATAGCCTGCAGGGGGCGCGAACCGGCCCTTGCAGGTTTGTCCGCAACCAAAATCAATGCCGCTACAATATAGCTAAGAAACAGCTTGACGCAATAAGTCCATGATGATATTCGAAATCCATTGATATGTTTCGATTCAGTAGCGGTGGGATTTCCAGTGTTTTTTCATCCGCTGAGTTGAAGCGCGAAAAAAAAGTCATTGTGCTGTGAAAGATCAAATTGCCGGTCTAGACATTTCCGCACAAAGATATTGCCACTCAATTAACTGGAACTCTTTGATTTTAAGGGGCTATCTCTCATGCCAAAAGATGGAAAATCGACAACCGAATATACGCCACCTGCGCCCAGTAAAAACAAGGTGAAATTTGAAATCTGGGGAGAAGAGATGATCGAAAAGAAGGTAAAACTCAGCGGTAACAGTGGCAGAGTGTATCTCCCGCCGAACTGGGTCGGTCATGACGTAAAAATTATCCGGGTCGACTGATCCGCTGACCATGACAACAGGAGAGCCAGATACAACGACGAATCGCGGACATGAGGGGGGAAAGATCATGGACAAACTTCAAATAAGAAAATTATCGGTTGAAGATACGCCGGCCATCAAACGAATTTACAGCGATATCATTCAAAAGCCGGTTGCAGACGATTTTAACCTGATTATTGAAGATCATGCACGCCGCCAGGAGGATGCCTGCGTGGTTGCCGAACGGGATGGGCAGGTCGTCGGGTTCATGATCAGCTATATCCTTACCATGGGATTCGGCATTTCCAAAAGTGCCTGGATCGCCACGCTGGGAGTCGATCCCAGGTATATGGGGCAGGGAATCGGTGAATTGATGGCCAAAGATATATTTCGCTGTTACAAGGCCCAGGGAATCAAAAATGTGTATACATCGGTACGATGGAATTCAACCGATTTATTGTCGTTTTTTAAGACCATGGATTTTGACCGAAGCGACTTCATCAACCTCCGCAAAGTGATTGAATAGGCCGGTGCCTGGGCGGACCGGGCGCCGATTGCTTCAACCAGCAGGATTACTTCAACCGGTGGATGGATCCCCCTGGCTGCAATGGCCTTACCGCATACATCGCTGCCGACACCCACCGGGACAATGATCGTATCCACATCGGGCGAATCTTCCATGATCTCCAGATACCGGATATCACATTGCCAGCAGAGCGTTTCCTTTATTTTTCACTGGCTTTTTACCGGCCACAAGTGCCAGTGTCCGTCCGGGCCGGGCATACCGGTCCAGATAGGTTGAGAGCAGCAATCCGCTCGACGGGCTTTTAACCGGGGTAATCCGATTATCCGCCAGGGGATGAACGATCTCTAAAAGCGTCTCACCTTTTTTAACCGGTTGCCCCGGCGTTTTCAGAAAAACGACGACACCCGGCACCGGGGCCTTGACGTAGGCCACCCCCCGCAATGGCGTGGCCTCATTTTTCAGAGATGGGATGGCCGATGTACTTCCTTTAATAAATCCCCGCCTTTTTAGAAAGGTAAACAGGTTACCCGCATCTTTTACGCCCAATTCGTGATTAACGTCAGTTTGTCCCCGAAGCTCCACGGTGGCGGCCAGGCAGGCCGGTGGTATGGGATAGGCCGGATACCTTTCGGCCAGTTCCCACCAGATTCGACTGCACGCTTCATCAAAGGGGTGTTCCCCGGAAACCCGGCACAGCAGTGTGGCCTCGGCCCCCATCTGGGCGGAAAGATCGGCGGCTTCAGGCCAGAGAGGCGTTCCCGTATAAACGTGTAATACCGCCTGAAAATCACAGTGCAGGTCCAACACCACATCGGCATCAAATGATAGAGACAGCAACAGATGCTTCAGGTATTCCCCCTCGCTTTTCGGCTGAATGCGTTTGATGACTTTTCTTATGGCGCTGCGGATTACGACGATATTTTCTTTTGCCGTGGCGCAGAGCCTGTTCTCAATCCGTTTGGCCACACGGTCCGTAATGTCCAGATGCCGGCGGTTAAAGTTGACGCCGTCGTACAGTTCATATCTCCCCAGGAGCGTATCGCCCTGCCACTGGCTGGTTCCGATGGGGTTGGCCACGGGAACCAGAACGATTTCTCCGGTTATTTTTTTAGCGGCATCCGCCCGGTCCAGCAGGTCGATCAGGTGATGCATCACCAGAAAACCGGGCGCTTCGTCTGCATGAAGTCCCGCCTGAATATACGCCTTCCTGCCGGATGATGGATTCCCGTAACGAATCGTCGTTAATGTTCGCCGGTTTTCCATATCAAAAACGGGAAAACGGTGAATCTTGACAGTTCTGGTGTGAAATGTCATCCGCGAACCTCGGCAATATCTGTTTCCTGCGGCCGCAAATGCGCCGACCACCGGAACTCGAGCTTTTTGATCACCCATAAGATGGAAAAGGTCAGGCACAAATAGAAAGCGGCCGCCGTTAAAAAGGCCTCGTATGGGCTGTAATACCTCGAATTAATAATCCGTGCGGCACCGGTGATATCGATAATCGTGATCACACTGGCCAGGGAGCTGCCCTGAAGCATGAAAATGATCTCATTGCTGTAAGCTGGCAACGCCCTGCGGAAGGCGCTGGGAAGAATAATGCGCCGGAACATCAACATCCTGGACATTCCGGCTGCCCTGGCCGCCTCGACTTCGCCATGGGGTGTGGCCACAATAGCACCGCGGATAATCTCCGTGGTATATGCTGCGGTATTTAGCGTAAATGCCAGCAACGCACACAAATAGGCCTCTTTAAAAAAAGGCCAGAGAAAACTGGACTTCAGGGCTTCAAACTGTCCAAATCCATAATAAATGATAAATATCTGAACCAGCAGCGGTGTTCCCCTGAAAAAATAGACAAAGGCCCGAATGGGAGCGGTGACCCATATGTTTTTTGATGTCCTCAATACGGCCAGAGGGATGGCAATGGATAAACCGATCACTAGCGAAATGGACACCAGAAAGACCGTATTTTTCAGACCTTCAAGGTAGATATCGATATTTCCCGAGATAATAGAAAAATCCATAAGTCAGGCCTTTATCACGCCAACACTATACCGGTTTTCCAGCCATTTCAGCAGATAGACCGATACGGATGTAATAATCAGATAATTAATGGCGACCACGGCATAGAAGGTAAATGGCAGGCGGGTCGCACCGGCCGCCAGGGAGGCCTTGCGGACCATATCATCCAGCCCGATGATCGATACCAGGGCAGTGGTTTTTACCATGACCAGCCAGTTGTTGCCGAATCCGGGAATGGCATGGCGGATCATCTGGGGGACGACAATGCGGGCAAAAACCTGAAAACGACCCATTCCATAGGCCTGTCCCGCTTCGATCTGCCCCTTGGGGACGGCCAGGATACCGCCCCGAAAAGTCTCGGTCATGTAGGCGCCGAAAATCAACCCGATGGTGGAAACCCCGGCAATAAACGGGTTAATGTCAATATATTCATCATACCCGACCATGGGTGCGACCTGATTGATAAACACCTGGCCGCCAAAAAAGACGAGCAGCATCAACACCAGGTCAGGAACACCTCGAATAATCGTTGTGTAGGTCTTGGCACCGATTCGAAGGATTTTCGATGTGGACAGCTTGGCCATCGCTCCCATGATTCCCAGCAGCATCGATATACAAAGCGAAGCAAGGGAGATGGCGATAGTTAAATAAGTGCCCTCCAAAATAGACGGGCCGTATCCATGGAGACTGAACATAGTGATTCGTTCCGATTGAGGAAGATTTACGTTCAGGTAAAAACGGGGAAGCCCGGCTCCCCCGTTACATAGACAATTGCTGTATGTGGCGGCAGTTTATTTACCGTATACATCAAAGTCGAAATACTTATCCTGAATTTTCTTATAGGTCCCATCGGCACGGATTTTGGCAATGGCCGCATTCAGCTTATTGACCAGATCCGTATCCTCCTTGCGGCAGGCGATACCGGCACCGACACCAAACCACTTCTCATCTGTTAAATCCGGACCGATAAACTGATAATCCTTTCCTTCGGGTTTCTTTAAGAAACCTTCGGAAAGGGCCACACTGTCAGCCAGCAACAGGTCTACCCGTCCGGCGGTCAGATCGAGGTAAGCTTCGTCCTGAGTGCCGTACCGTTTGATGGTGACGTCCTTGCCATAGTTATCCGTCAGGTATTTGTCATGGATCGTGGCGCGCTGAACACCGATCGTTTTTCCTTTAAGGGCCTCTCTGGAAAATTTTTTGATGGCGCCTTTTTTACATATGAATTTGGCGGGCGTGTTGTAGTACTTGTTGGTGAAGGCCACTTTCTTTTTCCGCTCTTCGGTAATCGACATGGACGCAATGATGGCGTCATATTTCTTGGCGAGCAAAGCGGGAATAATCCCGTCCCAGTCCTGGGCAACCAGTTCGATTTCAGCGCCCATGGCCTTGACCACTGCTTTGGCGATATCAATATCAAACCCATCCAATTTTCCACTGGGGGTCACAAAGCTGAACGGCGGGTACGCACCCTCTACGCCGACCCGCACCTTTTTCCAGTCTTTGGCGCCGGCAGGCCCCACAATAAATAGAACAGATAAAACAACAGCGACAACCAGAGATAATTTTTTCATGCGAACACCTCCTTGTTAATGGTTATGATTACAACGTCGTCATGATAAACTGGCGGAACCGTTCCGATCTGGGCGAGTCAAAAACTTCTGAGGGAATGCCGTCTTCTTCCACCTTCCCCGCATGTAAAAAAATGGTTCGGTTAGATACTTCCCGGGCAAATCCCATTTCATGGGTCACCACAATCATCGTACGCCCCTCCTCGGCCAGGTTGCGGATCACCTGGAGCACTTCGCCCACCAGTTCCGGATCCAGGGCCGAGGTCGGCTCATCAAAGAGCATCAGTTCCGGCTCCATGGCCAACGCCCGGGCAATGGCGGCCCGTTGCTGCTGTCCGCCGGAAAGATGGGCCGGATACGCTTCTTTCTTATCGTAAATACCCACCTTTTCAAGATAGGCATTGGCACTTTCCACCGCCTCCGCCCGTGACATTTTCAGCACATGTACCGGCGCCTCAATGACGTTTTCAATGATCGTCATGTGGGACCAGAGATTGAACTGCTGGAAAACCATGGCCAGCTTGGTTCGGATCTGTTGCACCTGTTTTCGATCTTTGGGAATGGGATTACCCCGCCGATCCGTTTTCATCAAAACCTCTTCGCCGCATACCGTGATACGGCCACGATCGGGAACTTCCAAAAAGTTAATACACCGCAAAAAGGTGCTCTTTCCCGAGCCGCTGGAACCAAGAATGGAAATGACATCTCCCTGAGATGCCGAAACATTGATGCCGCAAAGCACCTCATTATCGCCAAAGCTTTTATGCAGGTCTTCTACCGTCAGGGTGGATTCTTTTTCAGTCATTTCACTTCCATTCGATGGAAACAGTGGATTGATGCCGATTGAATTTCCGCATACGATACATACAAATCGATTTCGATGTCAATCTCTTATTCCAGCCAGCGGCTGAGAGAGTGAATAACCGGTGTCATGGATCTATGAGGAAATGAACGCGCTGAATACCGGAGAAGGCCGCTGCCTAAAATTGACCCGTTGCCAGAAACGCCTCGGCCAGGATCAAATCTTCCGGTGTCGTGATCTTGATATTAAACCGGCTGCCGGGAATCACCATCACCGGCCGCCCCAGCCGTTCGACCAGTTGTGCGTCATCGGTACCCGCATATCCGCTCTGCCTGGCCGCCTGATGGGCCTGCCAGATCACGGGAAACCGAAAGGCCTGGGGTGTCTGGGCTGCCCATACCCGCTGCCGATCCAAGGTCCACCGAATCCGGTTATCCGGGCGGGTTTCCTTGAGCGTATCGGTTACCGGAACGGCCAGGAGACAGGCACCGGTCTTTCTGGCCGCCGAAACGGCGTCGGCGATCTGCTGTGGTTGAATAAACGGCCGCACCCCATCGTGGATTAAAACAATGCTCTCCCGGTCATCAATTTTTTCCAGACCGTTATAGACCGACTGCTGGCGATGCGCACCGCCGGTCACCAGCTCGATCTTGCAGGATAACGTGAGTTTGGCAAGGATGTCGGTTTGAAAGGACCTGATCTTCCGGGTGGGCAATACCACCAGGATCTGATCCACCAGAGCGGTCTGGTCAAATGCGACCAGTGTCCGGGCAAGGATCGATCTCCCTTTAAGGGGAAGAAACTGTTTGCCGACACGCCCTCCCATGCGAAGACCTTTTCCGGCAGCAACAATGATAGCGATGGTTTTCATACGATCTATTTCAGGTATCCCAGTTCTTTTGGCAGGGAAACCCCTTTCCCCATGGTATCCTCGCCATAATTCACCTTTGCCAGGATTTCGATATCCCGCAGGGCCCGGACATCGCCGTCAAATACCACCTCGGTGATATTTTCCTTGCTTATTTTTCCGCCGGCCCATTGAATATCGAGAACACTGGCCGCATCAAATCGATCATCTCCCACACACAGCTCTACCTGGCCACCATAATGCCGTACAATCTTGGCCACCAGCAGGCTCGGCCGGCTGTGAAAACCAAGTTTGACCGGTATCCCGACCCGAACCTGGGCCCGGGCCATATTTTCATTCAAAATCTCCCGGGATAAACGCCGCCCTTTATTCATGTAGTGGCAGATAAAATATAACCCGTAGTTGATACTGTGGTCAAGCAGGTCGTCCGGACCAATGATCGCACACAATCGATCCTGTACATCCTTATAGATATTTTTGTAGCCGGCATCGTGGAGGTGCCGTTCATATAAATGGAGCAGCCGGCCCGTCATCTGGAGGAGGTGAAATCCAACGGAAAAAAAACTGCGCAGTTTTTTTAATTTTTCATCGGCAAATCGCAATCCCCCGTAGATAACATAGGTATCAAAAGAAGATTGCAGGTTGTGAACCAGCATCTCAAACTGGCGGATTTCAACCTCGTTAATCTTTTCAGGGATGATTTCACGAAGCTCTTTCGGATTGTATGGATTATAAAATTCAAGCTCATCAAATTTTTCGGCAATCTTTAAGAAATCGTTGGCCAGAATCACCAGATGCCGCCGCTGTTCATCATGGGCTTCATCGTCGATATCGTAGGGCAGCATTTCGCTGGTGGCCATCCCCGGAAAATCGGATGCGGAGAACCGGTGCGCGGGAAGGGAAATTTTAAGACGCCGGGCTTCATCAATGATAATGGGCGACAACCGGGCCAGGCACCCATTGATAAAATCAAGGGTGATCAGCCCTTTTCTCGCAAATGTACCCGTATCAGGCAGATTATAAGTACCCAGACGATTCGAGATATGCTTTTGAGAGTACCCGCCCAGGTTCAGGTGCCGGACAGCGGATGCCAATTCCCGGTAAAAGTACCATGTCGTGTTGTTTTTGGCCCCGTGAAAATCTAAAAAGTCTTCTAACACACGGGATGTACTTATAAAACGTGAATATAGCTTTCGGGTGAAATAGTTGCGGTCTTCTTTAAGCTCACAAACGTAAAGGCAGATTTTTAAATAATCACGGGATAAAACGCGGACTCTTTCCTTAAATGATACTTCGCAGGTATCCGACATATTTCCAGCAGATCCATTGATTGAATGAAAGACCTGCAACCCGGTGGCCGCAGATTCTTTGATCCCATTAAAAGAAGCGGTTGGAGTCACCCGTAAGCCGAATTCTGTTCCTGTGTCGGGTTACCCCTCCACAGGCGACAATCATTCATCTTATGGATACCGGCTGCCCGGCACCTCTTGCGACCGACCCGGAAGCTCGGGCGGGCCGCCCTCAATCGCTTCTCTATTTGGTCTTGCACCGGGTGGGGTTTACATAGCTTCCCCGGTCGCCCGGAGAACTGGTGCGCTCTTACCGCACCGTTTCACCCTTACCCCGCCTTGGCAGCGGGGCGGTCTGCTCTCTGTTGCACTTGCCTTCGCGTCACCGCGACTCCACGTTATGGAGCACCCTGCCCTGTGGTGTTCGGACTTTCCTCCAGCCCTTTGCGGGCCAGCGATTGTCTGGTTAACTCAAACCGCTCAATGAACTATAAGCGCCCCGGGACTGAAATTCAACCGGAATCAGAAATATTAACACGATCAGAAATCCATCCCGTTGGCATGTATCCGGATTTCTCGTGCAGATCCACGTAGATATTGATATATTTTTCCGGGCCGTTTCTATTTTTCCGCTGATTCGTCTGCCGCCTCTTCGTCTGAAGGATCCATTTCCCAATAGATGATCCGCTGGCATTTGGGACAGACTGTCAGCGCTTCAAAGCGTTGGAGGTCATTATAAACCTGGGGCGGTATATTCATATGGCACCCCTTGCAGACCGCGTTATGGACCGGGGCAATGGCCACCCCCCCCGCCTTTGCGGCCCGCACATGGCGATACCGCTTGATAAATGCCGGATCAATACTGTCTTCCAGCCCGGAGCAGGTTTTTTGTTTTTCGTCCAGCTCTTTTTTCGCCTGATCCGCCTTCCGGTTAATGGCATCCCGTTCACGCGAAAGCTTTACTTCAAATCTTTTCAACGCTGCACTCTGCTCGGAAAGGGTCGCTTCGGCCCCTTCAATCTCCTCCAGGCATTCAAGCATCCGGTCTTCAATGGCCGCCTGGTCGGTTTTTAAATGCTCAATCCCCGCCAACAGCGCCTGGTATTCCTTGTTATTCTTTACAGACCGGAGTTTGTCTTCCTCCTTTTCCATCCGGGAGACAATCGCCTGGCTGTCGCTTTCACCGGCCCGATACTGCTTTTGAAGTGTCTCGATGGCATTTCGGGCCGCTTCAATCTTTTTTTCAAATTCATTTCGTTGCCGTTCCAGAACGTCAAGTTCTTCTGGAATTTTTGAAATTAACTTGTTGATATTTTTTATATCTAATTCAATTTCCTGCAGCTTGACAAGTTGCAGAATCTGCGTTTTAATCGACATACGCTCCCCTGATTATGCATCGGACGGTGAATGACAAATCCAAAATTATACCTGCGTGAATGGGTCTATTTCAAAGGCACATGCTGTCACCGCCACCGTTTCTCCAGCGGAAACGATATGCGCTTTCAGCCGATGGGCAAGATCCGCCACAATTATATGTTCGGATGCAAAATGACCGATATCAATCAGCCCGCGATCCACGGCCTCAACCGTTCGACCGTTATGATACGTTAAATCGCCACTTAAATAGACTTCCGCATCGGATGCCAGAAATTCCGGGAGCAGGCTGCTGCCGCTGCCTGTGCAAACCGCCATTTTCCGGACCAGAAGATCAGAACGGCCGGCAACCTGGATCAAATCAAGATTCAGGGCCTTTTTTATTTTTCCGGCCAGCTCTACCAGCGGCACTTCAGTATCCAGATACCCAATGCGCCCCATCCCCTCCGGCCGATCCGCTTCCTGGCCCGGGGCAGCCCCGGATTTAAGCTGAACCGGTTGCCTGACCAGCGTCGAGAGCCGCTTGAGTCCGATCTTTCGGGCCAGCAGGTCGTTGAGCCCGTCCGCGGCACTGTCCAGATTGGTATGGGCAGAAAATACAGCCGTTTGATTGACAACGGCCAGTCGAACGACTTTCCCTTCCGGCATTGAAAAATCAATATTTTTCAGTGGTTTGAAAAATAAAGGGTGATGGGTTACAAGAAGATCCGCATTGGCCTGGCAGGCGGCTTCCATAACATCGGGGGTCGGATCCAGAGCGACCCATATGGATCGAACCGGCCAGTCCATTTGACCTGTCTGAAGGCCCGCATTGTCCCAGTCTTCGGCCAGGCGGGACGGCGCCATCGCCTCCAGAATTTGAATTACATCCCCGACATTCAGGCTCATGGGGGATTCCTTAATGGAAAAATAAAGAAGTGGGCCCACCTGGAATCGAACCAGGGACCGACCGGTTATGAGCCGGTGGCTCTGCCAGCTGAGCTATGGGCCCGATGAATCTGTCCATGCGCTTCCTACTGTCTGCCCTGAAATTTGTCAAGATCAGTTATCAATAAAGTTTTTCAGTTTCCGGCTCCGGGTGGGGTGCCGCAGCTTCCGCAACGCTTTGGCTTCAATCTGCCGAATCCGCTCCCGGGTCACGGAAAAATCCTGGCCGACTTCTTCGAGGGTATGATCGGATTTTTCGCCGATCCCGAACCGCATCCGCAACACCTTTTCTTCCCGGGGAGTCAAGGTGGCGAGAATTTTACGTGTCTGTTCCGCCAGGTTCAGATTGACCGAAGCATCGGACGGTAACATGAACTTTTTATCCTCGATAAAATCGCCCAGATGACTGTCTTCTTCCTCGCCAATCGGCGTATCCAGGGAAATCGGTTCCCGGGCAATTTTTAGTACTTTCCGCACCTTATTGAGAGGAATTTCCATTTTGGCGGCAATCTCCTCCGGTTCCGGTTCACGCCCCAGTTCCTGGACAAGATAGCGGGAGGTCCGGATTAATTTATTGATGGTTTCAATCATGTGGACCGGAATCCGGATGGTCCGCGCCTGATCGGCAATGGCCCGGGTAATGGCCTGGCGAATCCACCAGGTGGCATAGGTGCTGAATTTATAGCCCCTCCGGTATTCAAATTTATCCACGGCCTTCATCAGCCCGATATTGCCTTCCTGAATCAGGTCCAGAAACTGCAGGCCCCGGTTCGTATACTTCTTGGCAATACTGACCACCAGACGAAGGTTTGCCCGGGTGAGTTCGCTCTTGGCCGCCTTGGCACGGATATGCCCCTTGTCAATATTGCTCAAAACCCTGTGCATGTTCCGATATCGAATCTTGATGATATCTTCATTCTCAGCCACCCGCTTTTCCAGAGTGAACAGTTCCATCCGGAGGTCTTCGGCTTCCGGCCGGGTTAAATCACTATGAGCCATGGCCCACTTGACAAACTTTTTCTTGTTGGACAACTGTGCTCTGAGTACGGCAGGAGACACCTTAAATACCCGGGCGCTGATGGCTACCAGTTCGTTGACCTGGTCAAACCACCCGGCCTGCCTGCGGATGATATTTTCAATCTTGAAAACAATCGCCCCTTCAAATCGCCAGTTTTTCAAAAGGGTGAAAATCTTTCGATTCCGCCGGTTAATGGATCTACGGATGCGTCGCTGGGCTTCAGCCGACAGTTTTTCGTTGAACAACCGGACTCTCAGCGCCTTATTTTCTTCATGTATTTCTCTGATCAGCTTGGAGACGGCCAGAAATTTTTCAATCTGGACCGCTTCGTCAACATAATTGTCGCCCTCTTCCAGGTCTTTCAGTATATAGCGGGGTCGCGCCAGCGACTGTTCCATTTTCTCGCCCAGATCAAGGATACATTCCACCCCGGTCTGGGTATCAATAAGCGCCCGTAATATTTCCCGTTCTCCGGATTCTATCTCCTTGGAAATCTCAACTTCACCTTCCCTGCTCAGCAGGGTAACCATGCCCATTTCGCGCAGGTACAGCTTAACCGGATCGTTCATACGGCCATAATCGGCGGGGCTGGCGGCTTTGGCCCTGGCTTTTTTGGGCGTTTCTTTTTTGGTCACCGCCTTTTTCTTATCCGTTATCTTTATATTTCTGTCGTTCAACCGGATGATAATTTCATCAAGCTGGTCAGCGGTGTAGGCGCCCTTGGGCAATTCGGAAACGATCTCGTCAATCGACACCTGTTTCTTCTTCTTTGCCTTGGTTAAGAGGGTCTGAATCGTCTTTTCCAAGGTAGAGCCGGTCACCGTTTTATCGGATTTGCTTTTCGAACCGACAATCCTGGAAGATTTAGGCTTTTTTGCCATATGGACTTGCCTCCTCGTTCACTCAACGTTGGTAAATTAATTAAACCCGATGAATAAAGGGCCTTATGTCTTTTGTCTTTGCCCCCGCGCCTGCTGCAATTGCAGCAGCCGGGCAACCGTTTCATGGTCGCCGGCTGCCTCGGCGGCTTTAATTTTCGCGATGATCTGACGGCGATCCGGGTCGCTGATTTTCTGGTATTGCTCTATCAGCTGCAGGCATCCTTTCCGGCTCCACCCGTCATCTCTACCGATGGCCAGGGCGGCGATGGTCTTTTTCAGCTCCGGCTTATCACTTTTTTCCATTAAATCGGAGATATCCACCCCGGAACCATGCCTATTTTCAATGACGCTGCGGCCGAGCGCCTGCAATTCCAAATCGCTGAACCGGTCAATGATACCGCTTTTTTCAACATCCGGTATCATTTCCGGGTATTGGAGCAACATGGCCACAATCAGTTTTTCGAGCTTGAATGCCCGGCTGACGCCGCGGTCTCCTTTTAAACCGGGTTCAGCAAAAGGCTCTCTCCGGTCACGGCGGTCAACGGGGACGGACGCGCGCGTCATTTTTTCCCGAATCGCCCGCTCATCCACTTCAATCCGTTCGGACAGTAGACGAATATACAGTGAACGGGCTACCGGATCATCGATTGTGGCAAACATCGGTTCCAGTTCGGAAATAACACGCACCTTTCCCTCCACCGATTTTCCATACCGATGAATGGCAGCGTCAATGATAAACTCGACGATACCCGGTGCCTTTTTCACGGCGGCCTCAAACGCAGGCGCGCCGGATTCACGAACAAATGAATCCGGGTCCTGCCCGTCGGGCAATACCAGCACCCGGGCATCGATTCCCGCCTTTAAAAAAAGGCCGCTGCCGCGCAAGGCGGCCTTCATCCCCGCCTGGTCCGCATCAAATACGAGCACGGCCCGCTCGGCATACGCCTTGATCAAGCGCAGATGGTCTTCGGTCAGTGCCGTACCCAGCGTGGCAGCCGTATTTTCGATCCCATGCTGGTACAGGGTGATTAAATCAAAATACCCTTCGACAATATGAATCACACCCGACCGACGACAGGCGGGGCGGGTACGATTCAAACCATACAGAATCCGCCGCTTGTTATATATCGCCGTTTCCGGAGAATTCAGATATTTGGGTTCATCGGCCCCGATCACCCGGCCGCCGAATCCCACCACCCGGTCTCCCAGGTCAAAAATAGGAAAAATAATCCGGTTCCGAAATCGGTCGTAATATCCGTTTTGCCGTTTGTTTTGTACAATCAACCCGGCCGACTGGACGATCCCGGCGGCCACGCCTGCCTTCTTTAAGTGATCGCCCAGATGCCGCCACCCATCCGGGGCAAAACCGATGTCAAACGCCTCAATGGTTTCGTCCGTTATCCCCCGGTCCCTGAGGTACGACAGGGCCTTGACGCCGATCGTTTTATTTTTCAGTGAATGGCTGTAAAACGCCATGGCCCGCTGATTGACCTTCGCCATCTCTTCGCGCTGGCTGAGCCGTTTTTTCTGTTCCGGTGTCAATGCCCGGGCGGGAAGATCGATTCCATACCGCCGGGCCACCTGGCGGACGGCATCGGGAAAGGCCCCGTTGCCATATTTCATCAAAAAGCTGAAAACATCCCCCCCTTCACCGCATCCGAAACAATGAAAGATCTGTTTGTCGGGACTGACTGTAAATGAGGGGGTTTTTTCGGTATGAAACGGGCACAGGCCCAGGTAGTTTTTTCCCGTCTTTTTTAGTCGGACAACTTCGGAAATAATATCAACAATATCGGCACGGTTCCGGACCTGTGATACCTTTTCGTCGGGAATATAATTCGCCAAGGAAAAAGGCCTCCTTTTCCGAGTAAAGAAGAATGGGCGATATCCGGGCTGGATAAAAACCAGCCCCGTAGCTCTCTAGCGGAGAGTCCGGTCGCCGCGACCTGGACACGTCTTTACAAATACGTGTAAATTCAATTGGTTATATAAATTCCAACCAAACCTGAAAAATAACTATTTTAACCTGGTTTGTCAAGTAATGGAATGAAATAAACAGGATGGAGGTAATAATATAGTCAGATGCCGTGTGCCGTCAGCGCGATGGCCGCCTTAAGGTCAAGTGACCCGCTATACAATGCCTTGCCGGTAATAATTCCGGTGACACCTGCAGCGCTCAAGGGCAGCAGGTTCTCAATGTCCTTCAGGGTGGAGACGCCTCCGGACGCCACCACCGGAATCGTCACCGCCTCGGCCAGTCGCCGGGTCTGTTCAATACTGGGACCGGTCTGCATGCCGTCCCGCTGAATATCGGTAAAATTAATGCCGGCCACGCCACAATCTTCAAATCGTCTGGCCAGGTCGATGGCCGTCACTTCGGTGGTTTCGGTCCAGCCCTCAATGGCCACTTTTCCGTTACGGGCATCAATCGCAACGACAATGGCATCGGGAAAATCCCGGGCGGCCTGTTCCACCAGATCGGGATTCCGGATGGCTTCCGTGCCGATAATGACCTTTCTTACGCCCAGATCCAGGTATTTCCGGATCGTATCCATATGCCGGATACCGCCCCCCACCTGTATCGGGACATCGACGGTGTCGATGATCTGTCTGATTTCATCCAGGTTCTGCGGGGATTGATTAAAAGCGCCATCCAGATCGATAACATGAATCAGGGAGGCGCCGGCATCGGCCCACTTTCGGGCCATGGCCGCCGGATCATCGGAAAAGATCGTCTCGGCATCCGCTTTTCCCTGCAACAGGCGGACACATTTTCCCCCACGGATATCAACAGCCGGAATGATAATCATAGCGAGCCCTTGGTGGATCGCACGCCGGCAATACGGTCGTCTTTTCCGGTGGCCTGATCCAGGGCCCGGCCGGTCGATTTGAAAATCGCTTCGACGATGTGGTGTTCGTTTTCGCCGTAGGACAGATTGATATGCAGGTTCATCCCGGCCCGCATGGCAAACGCCCGGAAGAACTCCTTGGCCAGGGCCGTATCGAAAAACCGGCCACCGCGACCGTCCACGGGTACATTGAAAACCAGATAGGGACGATTGGAAAGATCGACGGTGACGGCGCATAAGGTTTCATCCATGGGCGTCACGGCATGGCCGAAACGGCGGATGCCCTTGCGGTCTCCCAGGGCCTTGTTCAGCGCATCGCCGAGTAAGAGGCCCACATCCTCCACCGTATGGTGAAAATCCACCTCAATGTCACCCGTTGCCTCAACGTCCAGATTGAAAAACCCGTGAGCGGCAAACAAGGTCAGCATATGATCGAAAAAAGGAATCCCCGTGGTGATCCTTGCCGTACCGTTTCCATCAAGACACCACTCGATCCCGATGTCGGTTTCTTTTGTTTTACGTGAAAGGCTGGCGATCCGGTCCATGAAAAACCCAATTATGCAGGTAAAAACAGAAAAAATGGTGGAGATGATGGGGTTCGAACCCACGACCTCAGCGTTGCGAACGCTGCGCTCTCCCAACTGAGCTACATCCCCGTTTGAATTCATCGGCTTATACCAAACCCGATGTACCCGGTCAATAGCCGAAAAACGATTTTAACCCGGCGTCATCAATACTTTATTTTTTCCCGTCTGAATACAACCGACGAAAATATAAAGATTTTTTAAACGGCGCCCGGCCGACTTTACGGATGAACAAGAAAAAAATGACTTTTTCCGGGAATAAATCCAGCCCCCGATCGTTATCAAGATAAACATCCATTCCATTATCTATTTTAAAAGGAGACGGAAAATGAACTTAAAGAAAAAATCCAGTTGCCTGGTGTGTGGTATCGGCCTGTTGACCTTCCCGGCCTGGGGTGCTGTCCCGATGGGTGCCCAAAGCAGCCGGGTCGGAACCGGGAATCAGGGTTTCCACCCGTCCATCAACAATATGGAAGCCGCCGGATTTGTCCGGAGTATGTCATTTTCAGGTGAATATCTGCTCGCCCGGGGCGGTTGCGGTGGTGGCAACGGCGGTGGCAGTGACGGCGGCCACGGCGGTGGGCATGACGGCGGTCACGATGGTGGTCACGATGGCGGTCACGATGGCGGTCACGACGGCGGTCACGACGGCGGTCACGACGGCGGAAACGCCGGAACCGGCGGGAACGCAGGAAATGCCGGCGGCGGTGGCAACAGTGGCAGTGGTGCTAGCGGCGGGAGTGCCGGTATTGGCAGCGGCAGCAACGGCATGACGGCAAACCAGGGCAGCCTGGGCACTGGCGGGAATATCGGCAATGGATCGAACAACGCAGGCGGGGCCGGCCTATGTCAACATTAATCAGCCGGGAGCGTGCGCTTCGGTGGCAGGCCGGCGAGCGCCTGGATCTCCTCTTTGAGCAGCAGTGCGATATTCTTGTCAGAAATGGTGAATCGGATCATCCGGCCATTATTATCGATGACTCGGCGATCAGCTACCCGGCTCTCGACCAGCGCGCCAATCAACTGGCGCGCTATCTTCTGCGGCAGGGGATCTCATCCGGCCACCGGGTCGGTATTTTGCTGGAGGAACCGGTTGATACCTATGTGTCCCTGCTGGCGATACTTAAGATCAATGCCGCTTATGTCCCGCTCGATACCGGTTTTCCCGAAGAACGGATCGCGTTTATCGCCAGCGACGCAGATCTGGCCGCTATCCTCACCGTATCCGTTCTGAACCATCACCTGGACAAAACAGGTGTTCCCCCGATCTTTCTCGATACGGCGGCCAATACCATCAATACCGAAAACACGCTGCGGTTAACCGGGCGGGAAAAAGAAAGCGCCCGTGATTCGCTCTGTTATATTATTTACACGTCGGGAACGACCGGAAACCCCAAAGGGGTGGCCATTGAACACCCGGGAATCTGCAATTTTGTCCGGGTGGCCGGTGATGTGTACGGCATAAAAAAGGACGACCGGGTTTACCAGGGGATTACCATCGCCTTCGACTTTTCCGTGGAAGAGATATGGGTCCCGCTCATCGCCGGTGCCACGCTGATTCCGAAGCCGACGCGTACCTGCTGTCTCGGCGCTGACCTGGCTGATTTTCTGAACCGGCAAAAGGTCACGGCGATGTGCTGCGTGCCCACGCTGCTGGCCACCATTGAAGAAGACATCCCGTCTCTGAGGCTGCTGATGGTTGGCGGAGAAGCCTGCCCCCGCGACCTGGTGGCCAGATGGCACCGGCCGGGCCGGACCATGCTCAATACCTACGGCCCGACCGAGGCGACGGTGACCGCCACCTGGTCCGAACTGCGGCCGGATAAACCCGTTACCATCGGACGCCCCATGCCCACCTACTCGATTGTCATCCTGGATGAAAATCAACATCCGGTCTCTCCCGGTGCCGCAGGGGAGATCTGCATCGCCGGGATTGGCCTGGCCAGGGGTTACGTCAAACGCAGCAGGTTAACCCGCACGGCCTTTATTCCGGATTTTCTCGATATTCCCGCCAATCCTTCCCGGCGGCTTTATCGCACCGGCGATCTGGGGCGCCTGAATACCGACGGCGAGATCGAATACATGGGCCGTATCGACACCCAGGTTAAAATACGGGGATACCGGATCGAACTGACCGAGATTGAATCGGTGCTGCTGCAAATCCCGCAGATTGAACAGGCGGTGGTCAGTACCTTTACCCCGGGGGCCGGCCCGCCGGAACTGGTGGCATATTGCAGGTTGAAAAAAGACGTTTTGGATCTGCCCGGAAATATCGCCGCTATCCTTGCCAAACGCCTGCCCGGGTATATGATCCCGGCCTATATCGAAAAAATTTCTGATATCCCCGTGTTACCCAGCAATAAAGTGAATCGCAAAGAACTACCGCCGCCGACCGGCCCCCGGTTCATCTCGGCCGGCCGGGACTTTGTCGCGGCGAAAACCGGCATGGAAAAAAAGATCGCCCGGGCCGTGGCGAAAGCTCTCGATATTGAACAAATCTCGATC
This sequence comes from Deltaproteobacteria bacterium, assembly GCA_003973265.1. GTDB lineage: Bacteria > Desulfobacterota > Desulfobacteria > Desulfobacterales > QNYZ01 > QNYZ01. Next base: position 17,913 of record QNYZ01000025.1, read on the forward strand.
GAGGATAATTTTTTTACCGATCTGGGCGGCCACTCGCTGGCCATGGCGATGGCAGCGTCGCAATTGAGAACTGCGGCGGGATTATCGGCCATCGGACTGAGTGATTTCTACCAATATCCAACCGTCCATGTCTTGGCTGCGTATGTTGAAGAAAAAGCGTCGGATACCGAAAACCAGCGGACCGGAAAAAACCGGCGCGGCCCTGAAAATAGTTACCGCCCGGCCACCTGGCAGGTTTGGCTCTGCGGGATCGGACAACTCCTTTCGATCTTCGCCTATCTGGGACTGCTGTCTCTGCCCCTTGTTTTACTGATTCGCAAGCTTGTCTCTCTTCCGCTGCAGCATCCGGCCGACGCCCTCTGGATAATCGTTCAAATGGCCCGGACTACCGGTATTACCCTTGCCTTATCGCTGGCCCTCCCCGTTGCCCTTAAATGGATTCTGCTTGGACGGGTCCGCGCCGGAAAATATCGTCTCTGGGGGTGGTTTTTCTTCCGATGGTGGCTGGTCGAAAAAATGATCGCCCTTTCCCCGCATCCGATCTTCAAGGGGACCCCCCTCCTTGGTCTCTATTTCAGACTGATGGGCGCACGCATCGGGTCCGAAACCCTGATCGACACGCCCTATCTCCATATCCCGGATCTGATCACGGTGGGCCGGCAGACGAGTATCGGTCACAGCACCCATCTCTTCGGATACGAGGTATACGACGGGTTTTTGCATTGCCGTCCCGTGGTTATCGGTCAAGGATGTTTTGTCGGTTCCAATACGGTGATCATGCCCGGAACCCATCTGGCCGACGCCGCCTGGCTGGGAGACCAGTCCCTGCTGCCGACCGGCGGCACCATCGCGGAATGCGAGAACTGGTCCGGGTCTCCTGCCGCCCGAAAATCCCGGCCCGATCGCCGCAACCGGGAGATCATTGCCGCCCTGAAAAACCGGTTCGCCGATACCCGGCGCGGCCCCGGGTGGCGCGTTAGTCTGGGCGCACTGTTATTGATGCCCATCCTTTTCCTGGTCCCCTTTTCCGCCATGCTGGCCGCCATCGGAACCCTGGTGGCCACGGTCCGGGCCTGTGGTCGATACGGGTATCTGCTCGGTACGCTTCCGGCCGGCATCGCGTTTGTCGTCTTCCTTTCCCTGTTCATCGCCCTGGTCATGCGGATCACACGGCCCCGAATAGAAGCGGGGCTCTATCCGGTTGACAGCTGGCGATACGTCCGCAAATGGGCGGCCGATACCCTCATGGAGATGAGCCTGATGCTCACCAATACGCTCTACGCCACTTTGTATCTGCCGCCGCTGCTGCGTCTTCTGGGCGCCAGGATCGGAAAACGGACCGAAATTGCAACGATTGCCCATATCACCCCGAGCATGCTCACCGTGGGCGATGAAAGTTTTCTGGCCGACATCGCCCACCTGGGGCCGTCGTACAGCTATCTGGGTCTTTTCGGGATCGAGCCGGTCCGCATCGGACGCCGGTCTTTCGTGGGAAACGCGGCCTTTGTTCCCGGCGGCCGGGCCATTGTCGACGAATCGCTTATCGGTGTTTTATCGGTCCCTTCCGAAGAAGCCATGCCAACCGGCTCCACCTGGCTCGGCGTACCCGCTTTTCGTCTGCCCCGGCGGCAGTGCAGCCGGGCCTTTGACGAATCATTGACCTATATCCCTCCCCGCGACCTCTATGTTAAACGGCTGGGGTATGAATTCTTCCGAATCATCCTTCCCGGCACGCTTTTTTCACTTTCCGGCAGCCTGTTCTGGGTCATTTATGCCTATCTGTTCACCGCATCCACATTCTGGACTGCCGCCGCGCTTTCTTCCGGATTTTTCCTGGTATCCGGTATCTGTATCACGGCCATTGTCGTCCTTATCAAAAAAATTCTCATCGGCACCTATCGTCCCCGGGTCAAGCCGTTGTGGGATGTTTTCGTCCGGCGTTCGGAACTGGTGACCGGGCTGTATGAAAGCGCTGTTGTGCCGGCCCTTTTGGCCCATCTGACCGGAACCCCTTTTGCCGCGCCGTTATTGCGCCTTTTCGGCGTCCGCATCGGTCAACGGTGTTTTTTGGAAACCACCTTTATCACTGAATTTGACCTGGTCGAAATCGACGACGACACGTCGGTCGGGTTGATGTGCTCGCTCCAGACCCATCTTTTTGAGGATCGGGTCATGAAAATGTCACGGGTTATCATCGGAAACGGATGTTCCATCGGCCCGCGGACGGTCGTGCTGTACGACACGGTTCTGGAAAACGGAGTCCGACTCGATCCACTCTCCCTGGTCATGAAGGGAGAGATTCTGCCCGCAGATACCTATTGGCGGGGATCGCCGGCCGACCGGGTGCTTCATGAATATACCCCGGGTGTTGCACTGGCCGTCCCCGATCTGGTACACTCCATGATACCTGCAGATGAATATAGTCAGGGATTACCGGACACACAGCCGGCACGCGCGAATTAAAGGCTCTTATGCGACTTCGACACATCATCATTTATTTCAGCCTGCTGTTCCTGTTTGCCCATGTAAAGATACCCACCGGAAACATGGGCACCATACCGGGAATCGGCGGCATCGGGATCGCCCATGCAAGGGGCGGCGACAGCGGGTCGGGCGGCAGTTCCGGTGACGGCGGGCATGGCGGTGGCAGCGGGTCGGGCGGCGGTGCCGGTGACGGCGGGCATGGCGGTGGCAGCGGGTCGGGCGGCGGTGCCGGTGAC
>QNYZ01000072.1 GCA_003973265.1 Deltaproteobacteria bacterium
AACTGTTTTTTGAATTCCAAGTCTTTATTAAAAAATACAACGCCGATATTTCTAAATGATTTAATAAGAAATGAAAAGGCAAGGACGCGTATAATTGGGGTTGCCTGTGTGGTTTCAAAAAATGCTGCCACGTATGGTCCGAAAAAAAACATAGCCAGAAACAGGAAAATACTTCGGATAACCCCCACAGTCCAAGCGGTATCAAGATACTGATTCACCGCTTCTTTCTTTTGAATGAGTGCCGATTCAAATCCTGTCTGGGAAAAATTTTCCAGTGTCATCATAGTCAGTAAGGCGATGCCAAAAAGACCAAAATCACTGGGTGCAAGAATACGGGCAAGAATGATCAGGCGAAAAAAGTATAAAAGACGTTCGGTTATTCTTAGCGCAAATACCCAGACACCACTTCTTATTACTCGCCCGGACAGATGGTTATTGGAAGATTTATTACGATTGATGGTAGATACCAATAATTATTATTACATCTGACACAAATTGTTTAAGCACGATTTGATTGCAATTCGAATTAAGAAAGAATACATTTTTATATCGCTGGCTATGCAACGCACTTAATTTGACCTGTCAAATCGAACCCAGCGCCCCGGTTTGGGTCGACCAAAAAGAATACCCACATAACATAAGGTCGGTATTCTGTGCATCCCGGAGCGCCTGACCCTTTTCTCTTCGAATCCACCCTTTTTCGCATACTGCCAGATCGTCGGCTGCTTCAGTGCCTGATAATCAAAATCAGGAATCTGGTCTCTGCGAAGGCCGCTTCGGAGGGCCAACCTTGTTGCTTCACTGCAATTTGCTATCGAACTGGATATCCCGAAATTGAAAATATTTTTACCTACCGTCTTCAGATACGGTGTCGTGGCCTTTTCATGACCGTTGATACCCAGAAAATCACCCCGGACACTTTCATCAACGATATAGACGATATATTTCACCATTGGATTGATCTTCTGGTTGTAACCAACGGGTCTCCGGGGACCGCTATATGGTCGCGTGACCGCCAGAATTGAAAGATCGCCGATCATTTTAAAATAACCCGGATATCCCGGAAGGCTGCCTGCATTGTTAAACAGGATCGAGACCAGGATGCTGCCAATCAGCGGGAAGACCGCCGGTGCCGCTGGCAGTTTAAACAGGAAATTTCCAGGTGAATAGATAATGATGATAATTATCGGTAGAAAAAACAGGATGACCGGAAGGATATCTCCGGCAAATTTCGCAGAATAATGATAAACGACATGTAGTTACACTGTTCATTCGTAATCCGGTAGTATATCGCGCCAAACCCTGTGACCGTCACAATTTAGTAAAATAATTTCACTCAAAACGTATTCTGACAATGATAAAGCGGGGCGGAGAATCAGAACCGAAGACGGCCCCCGCCCTTTCCATCTTCTTAACTTCAAATACCATCTGCAAGCTATGCGTCTTTGCGGGAGTTATTTTTTACCTGTGTTTCAATCCACTGGTAGGTTTCCTGCAGCCCGGCTTTCAGAGGCTGCACAGGCTTCCACCCCAATCTTTCAAAGATAAGACGATTATCCGAATTCCTTCCCCGCACGCCCACAGGACCCGCAACGTGGTTTTTGGATAGTTCTTTTCCCGAAATATCCATGACCAGATCGGCCAGTTGATTAATCGTGACCATCTCGTCCGAGCCGATATTGACCGGGCCGGTCCAGTCCGAACGCATTAAGCGCAGGGTCCCTTCCAGGCATTCATCGATGTAAAGAAAGGATCGGGTCTGTTTTCCATCCCCCCAGATTTCAATTTTTCCGCCATCCGGCGCCAGGGCCACTTTCCGGCAGACAGCAGCAGGGGCTTTTTCCTTGCCGCCCTGGTAAACGCCTTCCGGTCCGAATATATTGTGATAGCGGGCGATACGTACATCCAGCCGGTAATTGCGGTGATAGGAGAGGTACAACCGTTCGGAAAACAGCTTTTCCCACCCGTATTCGCTGTCCGGCTGGGCGGGATAGGCACTCTTTTCGGTGCAATTGGGGGTGTCCGGATCCATCTGGTTGAATATCGGATAAATACAGGCCGAAGATGAGTAAAATATCCGCCGCACATTCCTTTTCCGGCAGGCGTCAAGTACATTCAGGTTTACCATGGCCGAATTGTGCATGACATCGGCATCGTTCTCACCGGTGAAGAGATACCCGGCGCCTCCCATGTCGGCGGCAAACTGATAAACCTCATCAAATTTCCGGTCCACGACGGAACGGCAAAAAGCCGGGTCACGCAGATCCCCCAGGACAAAGTCGTCGGCCGTTGTTTCTGAAAATTCGGGGAATTTAAGATCAACCCCCCGAACCCAAAATCCCTCCTCTTTCAATCTTTTGACCATGTGGCTGCCGATAAATCCACCAGCCCCGCAAACCAGGGCATCTTTCATCGCGTTTTAACCCCTAACACTTTTTATGATCTGCCGATATAGCTCCGCCTGGAAACTTACATGTAAATTCATCACATAACATACTTAAAATACAAAATTTATGATTAATTATTCCAACGCTGTCCCCCAGTCGTACTGGCGTTTGATATATTTTAAAAACAGCGATGTCTCCGTTCGGATGACACCGTCAATGCGGTTGATTTTTTCGTAAATCAGATCATTTAATTCGTCCATGTCCCGGACAACGAATTCCGTATCAATGCCCGTACCGCCGGTGGATTGAACGATAAACCACAAACATTTCAGTTTCTGCAGTTTTTTAACAATCAGGTCCATTTTTTTAATTTCAACATAAACACGGATATTCCCCACAATTTTGAATCCCAGTTTCATGGGGTTGCTCACGGCAACGATCTGGATATAGTCCTCCCTGACGAGGCGATCCAGCCGGGACCGAACAGTTGCTTCCGAAATCCCTATTTTTTTGGCAATATCTGTATTGGCGATACGGCCATCCTTTTGCAATAGCCGGATAATTTTACAATCGATACTGTCGATCATTTTTTTTCGGGTCTGTCTTTTCCTCATTCATCCTCCGCGGTTCGTGTACGTAATATTTTCGTGCCCGGGGTCACCTGCACCAGTCGCACAATTAAAAACAGGTCCCGGCTGTTTCTGATAAAGTGTGCGCCGGATATTAATTTAATGCCTACAAATTTTGCAATACATTATCATTTTTCGTGAAATAGTGCCATAATAATTATATTTTTCGCAGATTACCCGATAAATCTCTTGACAAGCGGGGGGAATTCCCTGTAAACGGCTTTTATGACAATAGCAAAATCAGCCTGTCAAATGAAGCGTTTATCTTAAATTTTTATTTTATAACAAATTGCACACACATTGTAGAAGAGGAGGCACCATGTCGAACGAACCGATTAAACTTAAATATTATGTGAACGGCGAATGGCTTGAGTCCAAAACGGATAAATATATGGACTGTTACAATCCATCCACGGGCGAGGTTATCGCCCGTGCGCCCCAATGCACCCAGGACGAAGTGGCTGCGGCAATCCAGGCGGCCGTGGATGCATTCCCCGGTTGGGCTGCCACCCCGGTGACCAAGCGCGCCCAGGTCCTGTTTAAAATGAAAGCATTGGTTGATAAGAATTTTGATGAGCTCGTCCGGCTGGTCGCTACGGAACAGGGTAAAAACTGGGGCGAGGCCGTGGGCTGTATCGCCAAGATGAACGAAGTGGTCGAGTTTGCCAGCGGAATCTCCCATCTGATGAAGGGACAATCCATCATGAATATCACCAACGGCTATGACACGGTTCAGTACATGGAGCCGCTGGGTGTTTTTGCGGGTATCGCGCCCTGGAATTTTCCGGCGATGATTCCCCACGGGTGGATGACGCCCCTGGCCGTTGCCACCGGTAACACCTTTGTCCTGAAACCGGCCAGTGCCGTTCCCCAGAGCGCCATGCGTATTCTTGACCTGTGGGCGGAAGCCGGGCTGCCCAGGGGCGTGATCAACCTGACCACCTGTGGCCGAAACGAAGCGGAAATTTTCCTCAAACATCCGGATATCAAGGGAGTTTCATTTGTGGGATCGACCTCGGTGGGGCGCCATATTTACGCCACGGCCGCAGGGAACGGCAAGCGGGTGCAGGCCCTTTGCGAAGCCAAAAACCATGCGCTGGTCCTTCGTGATTGCAACATGGACCAGACCATTGCCGGTATTTCCAACGCCACCTGCGGCTGCGCCGGTGAGCGCTGCATGGCCCTGCCCGTCATCGTGGTGGAAAACGCCATTGCCGACGAATTTGTCGACAAGCTCGTCAAACGCCTGTCAAGCATTTCGCTCGGCCCGGCTTACGAAAAATCAACCGGGATCGGGCCGGTGTTAAACGCCGGGCATAAACAATGGATCATGGACTGGATCGAAAAAGGAATCCAGGAGGGTGCAAAGCTGGTTCTGGACGGTCGGGATGCCGTGGTGCCGGGATACGAGAACGGATTTTATATCGCTCCGTCAGTCTTTGACCACGTGACCCCCGAAATGTCCATCGGCTGGAAGGAAATCTTCGGACCGGTCACCTGCATTAAGCGGGTGGAAAACTTCGAAGAGGGCCTGGCGCTGATGAATCGAAGCGAATTTGCCAACGGGTCCGCCATTTATACCCAAAACGGCTATTTTGCCAGGGAATTTTCCAAACGGTCCCATGGTGGTATGGTCGGAATTAACGTCGGTATTCCGGTCCCGGTCGGTATCTTCGGATTTACAGGCCACAAAAATTCCTTTTTCGGTGACCTGCATATCATGGGAAATGACGGCATCCGCTTCTTTACCGAGCAGAAAACGGTGACCAGCCACTGGTACGATGAGAAATCGGCCGGTAAGAAAGTGGACACCTGGGATGGAATGATCGAAATTGCCGATGAGAGAAAATAGGCAATAAACAACCATCGGGGATCGCCTGAAATACATCTCAATTTTTCCAGGCGATCCTCATCTTGCCCGCTCGGCGGAAAACGTTGCGATAAGCTAAGGAATATATCTGATATCCCTTAGCTTTCATGCTTTACCGGCCTGACATCTCACCCGCTGAAGATATGTTTTTTTTGGACAGAACCCCAACAACTATGGAGAATACCATGACCCAATTTGAAGACAAGGTCAAAGAACTGACCGCGCACACATTTGGCACCTGGAATCGGCAAAATGCCTGGTCAAATCCCATGGTGATTACCGATGCCGAAGGTATCTATTTTTACAATGACAAGGGAAAACGGTATATTGATTTTTCCTCTCAATTAATCTGCTCGAACCTTGGCCACAAAAATCCCGCGATTATCGAGGCGATTAAAAAGCAGGCGGAAAAACTATGCTATGTGGCACCGGCATTTGCCACCGAAGCGGCCATGGAGGCGGTAGACGCCTTGAATTCCATTCTTCCCAAGGGACTGGGAAAACAATTTTTTTCAACCAGCGGGACCGAAGCCAACGAAGCGGCCATTAAACTGGTTCGACAGTCCAAGGCCCCGGCCTATAAAATCTTTTCCCGGTACCACTCCTATCACGGGGCAACGCCGTCGAGCGCGGCCTGTACCGGAGATCCGCGCCGCTGGTATTCCGAACGTGCCCGGTGCACCATCGACGGGGTTCGGTTTGCCCCGGACAATTACTGCTATCGCTGCCCCTTCAGCATGACCTATCCGGATTGTAATATCCAGTGTGCCCGATACCTGGACTACATGATTAAAGAAGAAGGCAATGTGGCCGCCATCATCGTCGAGCCGGTCGTGGGGACCAATGGCCGGATCGTTCCACCGCCGGAATATTTCCCCCTGGTTCGGAAAATCTGTGATGAAAACGATGTATTACTCATCGCCGACGAAGTGATGTCCGGATGGTACCGCACCGGCACGCCGTTTGCCATGGAAAACTGGGACGTCCTGCCCGATATCATGACCACGGCCAAGGGGGCCAGCGGAGCCTATACCCCCTTTGCCCTGACAGCCGTCAGCGATAAGGTGGCTGATTTTTTTGATGATCACCTGTTCTGCCATGGGCATACCTATGCGTATCACGCCCTGGCGGCATCGGCCGTTCCGGCGGCGATCTCCGAGTATAAAAAGCTGTTTGATTCCGGCCTGCCCCAGAAAGTGTCCGCCTATCTGGAAGATAAGCTGGTCGCACTGGGGGAAAAGCATAATTGCGTCGGAGATGTTCGCGGGATCGGTCATTTCTGGGCCTTTGAAATCGTAAAGGATCGAAAAACCAGGCAGCCCTTCAACGTCAAGGCCGATAAGCTGGCCGGCAAACCATTAATGACCGCCAAAATTGCCGGAAAAGCCATGGAAAACGGTCTGTTTATGTTTGCCTGGTACGATACGCTTGTGCTGACCCCCCCGTTGATTATTACAGAAGCACAGGTGGATGAAGCCCTTGATATTCTGGATAAAGCCCTCGAAATCGGCGACCAGGAAGCGGTGGAAACCAATACACCCGTCTCCCGCAGCTGTCATTACCGGTAGAAAGATTGAAGCACCCTGTGGTTGCAGCAGGCGTGGACCGGCAGGTTCAACCGCCGGTCCCACGGCTATAATTGTTAAGGAGGAATCGAATTGAATTACGCAGATAATTTCAAACAGATGCGAAAAGGAATGGACCTGGTCCAGGCCGTGGCCGAGGCAGACCGCTGCCTGCTTTGTCATGACGCACCCTGCTCAACGGGATGCCCGGCCAACACGGAGCCGGCCGAATTTATTCGTAAACTCAGGTTTAAAAACATCACCGGCGCGATCCGAACCATCAAAGAAAATAATATTCTTGGCGGTGCCTGCGGCGTGCTTTGCCCGACGCATCGCCTCTGTGAAGAAAAATGCAGTGCCCGGTTTGCATCGGAAGAACGCCCTGAAGGTGCGGACCGGCCGATTCAAATTGGTGCCATTCAACGGTTTCTGGTTGAGCATGGCACGAAAATCGGGTTCAAGGTTTTTGCCCCTCCCGAACCGCGACCGGAAAAAGTCGCTGTCGTCGGGTCCGGCCCGGCCGGATTGAGTTGCGCGGCCGAGCTGGCCAAGGCCGGATTATCCGTAACCATCTTCGAATCCCGGCCCGAGCCGGGGGGCGTATTGCGTTATGGCGTGGTCGCCAATCGGTTTGACCTTGATTTCTTAAACCGTGAACTGGCAGATGTCCGTTCCCTCGGGGTGGATATCCGGTGTAACGCACCCATTGATTCAACCGGTGGTGCTGAAAAACTGCTCAAGGACGGGTATCAGGCGGTTTTTCTGGGGCCCGGTCTCTGGGATGCCGCGACCCTGAAAACAGATGCATCCGGCATTGATGGACTGTTTTCTTCGGTTGATTACCTCTCCGCATTGCGGGATGGCCGGTTTGACGACATGGTCCGAAGGGCCGAGGGAAAAACCGTCGTGGTGATTGGCGGTGGCTCCGTGGCCATGGACTGTATCGAATCGGCGGCCCGGATCGGCGCCAAAGATGTTTATTTAATCTACCGGCGGTCGTTTTGCCAGATGCCGGCGGAGCCCGACGAACGGAATGAAGCCCAGGAACTGGGTGTTCATTTCCTGTTACTCAATCAGCCGGTCGGTTATGAAGTCGATGCGGACAATCGAATCTGCGGCGTCAAACTCGTCCGGACCCGGCTGGGCGAGGCAGATGATTCCGGCCGCCGTCGTCCTGAAAATATTCCGGGCAGTGAATGGATCCTGGAAGCGGATCTGGTCATTGAAGCGATTGGAAACCAGGCCCCGATGGATCTGTCTCAAGCTTACCCCAATGTGGATGTGGATGCCCGCGGGTTGATCCAGGCGGATTCAGAGACCGGGCGGACGTCGGTTCCGGGTATATTTGCCGGTGGTGATATTGTCCGCGGCCCGGCCCTGGTGGTGAATGCGGTCCAGGACGGAAAAACGGCCGCCAAGGCTATAATTGCATATGTAACCAATGGGGAGGCATAACCATGGCTGGTTCAACGAAAAATAAAGTCGATTTATCCGTGGATTTTTGTGGCGTGACCTTTAAAAATCCTTTTCTGCTTTCTTCTTCACCGGTTTCCAACAGCGCCGAAATGGTGGCCAAGTCTTTTGAAGCCGGCTGGGGCGGGGTCGTCTTCAAAACCTTGAATTCGGATCGTCTGCCGATTATCCATCCATCGCCACGAATGAACTGTATCGATTACGGCAGCAAAAAAGAGATGGCCGTTCAGAATGTGGAGCAGATTTCCGATCGCCCCTTAAAACACAACCTGATGGAAATCCAGTACCTGAAAATGCACTACCCCGATCATCCGGTGATCGCCAGTATCATGGGATTTTTCGAGGACGAATGGATCTATCTGGCTAAAATAGCCGAAGATAACGGTGCCGATATGCTCGAGCTGAACTTTTCCTGTCCGCATATGTGTATCGAAGGCGCCGGCCACAAGGTTGGCCAGGCGTTTCACCTGATTGAACAGTTTACATCGGCCGTGAAAAAGAATGTCTCCATCCCGGTAATCGCCAAGATGACGCCCAATATCACCGATATGAATGAACCGGCCGTCTATGCCAAAAATGGCGGTGCCGATGCAATTTCCGCCATCAATACCGTTCGGGGAATTTCGGGTGTCGGCCTGGATGACTGGGTCCCCCGCCCCAACGTGTTCGGCAAAGGCGCGCCCAGCGGGACGTCCGGGCCGGCCGTCAAACCGATCGCCCTCAATTTTATTTCCGCCATGGCCAAATGCGAAGATCTGCAGATCCCGCTTTCCGGGATCGGCGGGATCGAAACATGGATCGATGCGCTGGAATTTCTACTGCTCGGATCCACCACGCTTCAGGTCACCACGGGGATTATGCATTACGGATACCGGATTGTGGAAGATATGATCGAAGGCCTTTCCGATTATATGGTTGAACGTAAAATCAGCCGGGTGACCGACCTGGTCGGCAAGGCGCTGCCCAATCTATACGAAACCGATCACTTTGAGCTGGACCGGCAGGGCATAACCCAGTATGATCTGGATAAGTGCATCGGCTGCGGTCAATGCCTGATTGTGTGTAACGATGCCGCCGGACAGGCCATTGACTGGGACAGCGAGACACGGCGCCCGCACCTGATTGAAGACAAATGTTTAAGCTGCATGCTCTGCTCCTTTGTCTGCCCGGTGCCCGGATTGATTTCTTATAAAGAAATGCCGCGTGACTGGCAGCGCCGGGAGACAACTGTCATGGATCCGGGTCTTGAAAAGGGATTAAAATACGAACCATTTACCAAGGAGGGCCCCAATGAGTGTATTGCTTAAGAACGGGACGATTGTTACCACGACGGGTCGCTACACGGCGGATGTCTATGCCGAAAACGATCGAATCAAAGCCATTGGCACGGATCTGGACTACGCGGCCGATGAAATTGTGGATGCCAAAGGCAAATATATTTTGCCCGGCGCCATCGATCCGCATACCCATATCTCGATGCCTTTCATGGGGACGTATGCCCAGGATGATTATGAGACCGGCACGATCGCGGCGGCCTGCGGCGGGGTCACCTGCGTCGTTGATTTTGACCTTCAGCAAAAAGGAGAATCGCTGCTCGACGCCCTGGATCGCAAAAAAGAACTGGCCGACGGCAAGGTAGCCGTGGATTACTCTCTGCATCCGGCCGTGATGGATCCCCGCCCGGATGTGATTGATGAAGTCAAAAAGGCCTGTCGGGAATACGGGACGCCGAGCTTCAAGATTTTCATGGTCTACGATTTTCGGGTCGATGACGCCACAATGATCAAGCTGCTTGAAGAGACCAAAAGATACGGCGGACTGGTCCAGGTTCACGCCGAGAACGTTTATATCATTCAGCACATGAACGAAGTCCTGGCCCGGGAGGGCAAACTGGCCCCTTACTACCACGCCATGAGCCGGCCCAATATTGCCGAGGAAGAGGCCATCTACCGGGCCTCCAAGATGGTGGAATTGACCGATTCCCGGATTTATATTGTTCACCTGTCTTCTAAGGAGGGTCTCCAGATTGTTAAGCAGGCACGGGATCGCGGTATCAATATTTTTGCCGAGACGTGCCCCCAATACCTGCTGCTGGACGATGAACGCTACAAGGAACCCGATTTCAACGGTGCCAAATACGTGATGAGCCCGCCGCTTCGAACGCCGGCAAGCAATGTGGCCCTTTGGGAAGGGCTGCGGGGCGGCGATGTTCAAGTCGTGGCCACGGATCACTGCCCGTTTGATTTTAACGGTAAAAAAGATATGTTCGGCAAAGACGATTACAAGAAAATTCCCAATGGTGCGCCCGGTATCGAGACGCTGTTGATGCTCCTGCACTCGGAAGGCGTGGCCAAGGGCCGCATCAGTCTGGAAAAAATGGTGGACGTTCTTTCCACCGGCACGGCCAACATGTTCGGCCTGGCGGACAAGGGTGAAATCGCCGTGGGTAAGGATGCCGACATGGTGGTTTTTGATGCGGACCTTAAATTTACCATTACCCAGTCCCGGTTGCACATGAATGTTGACTACACGCCTTATGAGGGCATGGAAATCACCGGGATGCCCGAAATCGTTTATTCCCGGGGAAAAAGAGTGGCCCAGTGGAACGGCGAGCAGATGGAATTTGTCGGCCAGGCGGGCCATGGCCGGTTTATCAAGCGGGAACCGGTGGACGAAAACTAAACGTTAAACATCTTCCGGAATAAACCATTCGCCTGAAAAGGGGTGCAATCAGTGATCCGCCGCTGATTGCACCCTTTCTGTTTTCAGAATGCGTCTTTCTTCACCCCGGTTCGTCTTGTTTCTGTTTGTTTTTCCGGCCGGTTTGCAGTATATACCTGGTCAAGTAAGCTTTAATCACGCCATGGGTTGATGATAGACCCTGAGTATCAATGACGGAACCCCGGATGACAGAACCCCCCATGAGAAAACGCCAAATGATAAACCCCGGGACCCATCGAAAACCCACCCGGCGCATTCATGTCGGAAATGTGCCCATCGGGGACGGGGCCCCGGTTGCCGTTCAGTCGATGACCAATACCCGAACCGATGATGTGGCCGCCACCGTCGCCCAGATCGAGAAACTAACCACTGCCGGGTGCGAAATTATCCGGGTGGCGGTGCCGGATCGGTCCGCGGCAACGGCCATTACCTCCATTAAAAATCAAATTGATATCCCCCTTATCGCCGATATTCATTTTGACCACCGTCTGGCCATTGCCGCCGCCGAGGCCGGGGCGGACGGGCTGCGGATTAATCCGGGAAATATCGGTGCCGATAAAAGGGTACGTGCCGTGGCAGACTGCGCCCGGCAACACGGCATCCCGATCCGTATCGGCGTCAATGCCGGATCCCTTGAGAAAGACCTGATCGACAAACACGGCGGGGTCACCCCCCCGGCCATGGTGGCCAGCGCCTTGCGGCATATCGACCTGCTGAAATCGTTTGATTTTAACGATCTTAAAATATCGATCAAGGCCTCGGATGTCTATCGTACGATTGCCGCCTATCGGCTGCTGAGCGAACAAACCGATCTGCCGCTGCATATCGGCATCACCGAAGCCGGTGGGCTTTTCCCGGGCGTGGTGAAATCGTCTCTGGGTATCGGCATGCTTCTGGCCGATGGAATCGGCGATACGTTGCGGGTCTCACTGACCCGGGATCCGGTGGATGAGATCCGGGTGGGCTATGAGATTTTAAAAGCGCTCGATATCCGTCGGCATGGCCCCGAAATCATTTCCTGCCCGACCTGCGGCCGATGTAATATTGACCTGATCGGTATCGCCGAACAGGTTGAACAGGCGCTGCTGGGCCGAACGACCTCCGTTAAAGTCGCTATTATGGGCTGCGTGGTGAACGGCCCGGGCGAGGCCAGGGAAGCAGATATCGGTATTGCCGGCGGCGACGGCCTCGGCATTTTATTTCGAAAAGGAAAAGTAATCAGAAAAATTCCCCAGGATCAGCTGGTGGATACGCTTTTGAAAGAAATCGATGAGATTGAGAAAGGAACGCCATGACAAAAAAGCCCAAAACCGCCATTTCTCCCACCCGGAATGAAGATTACCCGGAGTGGTATCAACAGGTCATACGGGCAGCAGATATGGCCGAAAAATCGCCGGTACGCGGATGTATGGTCATCAAACCCTGGGGCTATGCCATCTGGGAAAACATCGTCCGGGGACTGGACGACCTGTTCCGGGCCACCGGGGTAAAGAACGCCTATTTCCCCTTATTTATCCCTTTAAGCTTTCTTGAAAAGGAAGCTGAACACGTTGAGGGATTTGCCAAAGAGTGTGCCGTGGTTTCCCACCACCGGCTCGAACAGGGCGAAAACGGGCTGGTACCGGCCGGCCCCTTGCAGGAGCCCCTGGTCGTCCGTCCCACGTCGGAAACGATTATCGGCGATGCCTTTTCAAAATGGATTACCAGCTATCGTGACCTGCCGCTTTTAATCAACCAGTGGGCCAACGTGGTCCGCTGGGAAATGCGCACACGAATCTTTTTACGAACCAGTGAATTTTTATGGCAGGAAGGGCACACCGCCCATGCCACCGAGGGAGAGGCTGAGGAACGAACTCGCCAGATGCTGGATATCTACGCGCAATTTGTGGAGGAGTCTCTGGCCATTCCGGTGATTAAGGGGGTAAAAAGCCGATCAGAAACATTTCCCGGGGCTGTTCAGACCCAGTGTATTGAAGCCATGATGCAGGATCGCAAAGCACTCCAGGCGGGGACCTCCCACTTTCTCGGCCAGAATTTTGCCCGCGCGTCGGGAATCAAATTCCAGACCCGGGAAGAAAAAGAGGAATATGCCTGGACCACGTCGTGGGGGGTGTCCACCCGGCTGATCGGGGGGCTGATCATGACCCACAGTGATGATGACGGGCTGGTGCTGCCGCCCAGGGTGGCCTCTGCCCATGTGGTATTGCTGCCCATCTACCGAAAGCCGGATGACCAGGCCGCCGTGATGGACTATACGGAAAAACTGGCCAGGCGGCTGCGTGCACTGCGATACCACGATCGGCCCCTTACCGTTGAAATGGACACGCGTGAGATCGGCGGGGCCAGGGGATGGGAATGGGTCAAAAAGGGAATTCCCCTGCGGGTGGAAATCGGTCCCCGGGATATTCGTTCGAACTCAGTTTTTGTCGGCCGGAGAGATTCCGGAAAGAAAGAATCCATTTCCACCGATCAGTTCGTCGCCGATATCTGCGGGATTCTGGATGAGATCCAGACAAACCTGTTTCAAAAAGCATTGGACTTTCGGCAAACCCATACGAAGACCCTGGACGACAGGGACACATTGTACGATTTTTTTACGCCCGAAAACGCTGGAAGGCCGGAAATCCATGGCGGGTTCGTGCAGGCGCCCTGGTGCGGGTCCGACCAATGCGAAGCGGTGCTGAAAACCGATTTAAGCGTGACGATTCGTTGTATTCCCTTTGACAGTGAACCCACCACGGGTTCGTGTATCTGTTGCGGATCGGCGGCGAACCAGCAGGTGATTCTTGCCAAAGCGTATTAAAAGATGATTCGAATCAACGATATTCTTGATAAAGTCACGGCCTACTATCCGGATGCCAACCTGGATATCATTGACCAGGCCTATGTTTATTCGGCCCAGGTGCATTCGGGACAGGTCCGCCTGTCCGGAGAGCCGTATCTCTCTCATCCGCTTGAGGTGGCCAACATGCTGGCGGAGATGAAGCTCGACCCCGTCAGTATTTCGGCCGGGCTCCTTCATGATGTGGTCGAAGACACCCATGCCACCGAGGAGGATATAGAAGCCCTGTTCGGTCCTCAGGTCCATCGGATCGTCATGGGCGTCACCAAGATCAGCACCCTTCCTTTTGCTTCCGGGTCCCGGGCCAGACAGGCTGAAAATATTCGCAGAATGCTGCTGGCCATGGCCGATGACATCCGGGTCATCCTGATCAAGCTGGCCGATCGCCTGCATAATATGCGCACATTGCACTTTCATAAAAAGGCGTCCAAAAAACGAAAGATTGCCCAGGAGACGCTGGATATCTACGCGCCCCTGGCCGCCCGGCTGGGTATCTACTGGATCAAAAATGAGCTGGAAAACAGATCTTTTTTCTATACCAATCCCGAGGCCTACAAAGAAATCGAAAACAGGGTTAACAGGGAGCGGGTTGAACGCGAGGAGTACATTGAAACGGTCCGTCATTTAATCCACGAAAAAATGACGAGTAATGGATTGGAATGCGAAGTATTGGGGCGATTTAAAAATTTTTACAGCATTCACCAGAAGATGGAAACACAGGAATTACCGTTTGAAGAAATTTACGACATTTTTGCCTTCCGGATCATTCTGGACACGATTTCCCATTGCTACGAAGCGCTGGGAATTACCCATTCCCTGTGGAAACCGATTGATACGAAATTCAAAGACTATATCGGGCGGCCCAAACCGAATATGTATCAGTCGCTGCATACAACCGTCATCGGCCCCGTTGGCGAACGGATTGAGATCCAGATCCGGACCCAGGAAATGGACCGGGTGGCCGAGTCCGGAATTGCCGCCCATTGGAGTTATAAGGAAAACAGCCAGATCGATGTTGAAACCAGCGATACCTATGCCTGGATTCACGACCTGGTTGAAAATCAGGAAAATATTAAAAATCCCAATGAATTTTTAGAGAATGTCCGGATGGATCTTTTCCCGGATGAGGTCTATATTTTTACGCCCAACGGTGATGTAAAAGCCTTTCCCAAGGGTGCCACGCCGGTCGATTTCGCCTATAAAATCCATACCGAAATCGGACATCAATGCGTCGGCGCCAAAATCAACGGTCGTATGGTACCGCTGAAATATCAGCTTCAAACCGGTGATATTGTTGAGGTCATCACGGCCAAGGGGAACCATCCCAGCAAGGACTGGCTGAGTTTTGTACGGACGGTCAAGGCACGCGCCAAGATCAGGCACTGGATCAAAGAGCAGGAGAAACAGCGCAGTATCAGCCTCGGCCGTGAAATGTGCGAAAAGGCTTTTCGTAAATATAAGTTGAATTTCAATGTATTATCCAAATCCGAGGAGATGGAGGAAGCGGTCGAGTATTTCAGTTTCAAAACCCTTGACGATCTGATCGCCAGTGTCGGTTACGGGAAAACCACGCCCCTTCAGATCATCCGGCAGATTATCCCAAAGGAAGAGAGCGAGGATGAACCTGACCAGTCGCTGCTTTCCAGGCTGACGGGACGGGAGAATAAAAAGAAGGCAATTGGCGGCGTTCGTGTTCGGGGACTGGACGATATTTTAATCCGCTTTGGAAAATGCTGCCGCCCGGTGCCGGGAGACTCCATTGTCGGCTATATCACCCAGGGCCAGGGCGTTACCGTTCACCGTACCAATTGTGTCAATGCATTGAAAACCAACCCCGAGCGACAGATCGAGGTGGAATGGAACCAGGAAGCCTCGGATACGTATCCGGTGAAAATTCGCATCCGGTCATTGGATCGAATGGGGTTGCTGGCCGATGTGGCCGGCTATATCAGTAAAATCGGGGCGAATATTTCCAGTGCCAACACGGTAACCCGTGACGACAACACCGTGGATACATTTTTTACCCTTTCGGTCAGCGATACGACCCACCTGGAACAGGTGCTGTCCGGCCTCAGAAAAATCCGCCATGTTCAGGAAGTCCGGCGAATCGGGTAGCTCCGGGACCTTTTGTCCGTCCGCTATGCCATACCGTCCTGCCGGCCAACTCACGGGGCTTTAACCACCCGTCCGGATTTAATGCAATTCGTGCAAGCCATGATTTTTTTGACCTGTCCGGTTTTGGTAGCCGTTCTAACCCGTTGCAAATTGGGGTTGAACCGCCGGTTGGTAACATTATGGGCATGGCTGACGTGGTGTCCGGCCATCGGTTTTTTTCCGCAAATTTCACATACTCTCGACATGATATGTCTCCTTTTATTTCTTTCTCAATTTCTTAAATAGTATTTTGTTTAGAACGCTTCAGATGATGAACTAATCGGTTGTTTCCTGGTTTTTTATGAACGCCTGGCACTTTTCAATATATTTCCGGGCCTCGCTGTCAAAACCGGAATGGGGATAGTCGGTCAGTACCGTCTGGAACCGGGCTAATGCGCCCTTATATTTTCCCGACTTGTAATAATAGCGCCCGACATACATTTCGTGCCCGGCCAGGGATTTTTTACACTCGACAATATGGGTTGCGGCTTCTTTTGAATAGGCGCTTTCCGGATGTTGTGCCAGCAGCCGCTCAAAAACCGCCATGGCCTGACGAACAACCGTCTGATCCCGGTCCACCGAATCCATGCGATCAAAATAACAGCGGCCAATCTGATAAATCACATAGGGAATTGCCTCGTTACGCGGATGCAGCGTCTCGAACTCCTGATAGGCAAATATGGCTTCTTCGTATTCTTTCAGATGATAGTGGGCATCCGCAATTTTAAGCTCTGCCAGGCTGGCAAATTTGCTGAACGGATACCAGTCCTTCAAATGCTGGAATGTTTCCAGTGACTTCCAGTACTTTTCCCGTTTATCATAATCCATCCCACGGGTGGCCAGTTCCTGGGCCGTTAACTGATCCCTGGATTCAAACCAGGCGCATCCGACACTTGACAGACAGAAAATAGAAATACAAAAAAAAATGAGATATTTTGAATTATTCATAATAAAATGGGCTCAATTTTCGACGGGATAAAAATGAGCCCCAGACGGGTTGCACCGATAACCGACAAAGCCGGTTGGGTTCCCTTTTCTTTAAACGAGCGTATCGATAATATCTTCTAATTTCGATTTTGATACAATGCCGACCACCTGTTCGGAAACCTTACCATCTTTAAAAAATATCAGGGTTGGTATCGATTTAATCCCGAACTTACTGGGCGTAACCGGATTGTCATCCACATTGCATTTTTTGAATTGAACTTTGTCCCCATAGCTGCCGGCCAGCTCTTCAATCACCGGCCCAATCGCCCGGCAGGGGCCGCACCAGGGTGCCCAGAAATCCACCAGCACCGGTTTTTCCTGTTCCAATACCTCACGGTCGAAATCATCATCATTGATTTCAATGATATTTACCGCCATAATACATACATCCTTTCAAAATAGAAAATTGATAGCTGGGCAAACATATAGTGTTTATACTGGATTTGTCAACTATTGATCCCATGCCCGAAAGGAAGTAATTTAGAACATTCAGTCGGTAAAAACAACCGGTATTGGAGAAAAAAATGGCGAAACGCATTCGCATCGGTGCCCTGATTTCCGGAAGCGGTACCAACCTCAAAGCAATTATCGATGCCTGCAGGGACGGACGTATCCATGGGGACCTCGTCTTTGTGGGCGCCGACAGACCGGAAGCCCCCGGTTTCAGATGGGCAACGGAAAATCAGATCCCGACCTTTTGTGTCGATTATAGAGATATCATCCGACAATACAGGGAAAAGCCGGAACAGGTACCCGTTCCCGGCCCCGGTGACCTGGAAGCGTCCATTTCCCGCCAGCAGATTTTCCCGGCGACCGCTTCAGCGGACCGGGTGAGGGCTTTTTTCACGACCCGGCTTGCCGCCGAGAGGCAATTACTCGCAAAAATGGCCGCGTATCCCTTTGACCTGCTCGTGCTGGCCGGCTTCATGCGCAATTTAACCCCCTACTTTATCGATTCGATTAATACCGATCTGATGCACCCCCGGATCATGAATATTCATCCGGCCCTGCTGCCCGCTTTTCCGGGCATCGATGGGTATGGCGACACATTTCGTTATGGGTGCAAAGTCGGGGGGTGTACCGTTCATTTTGTCGATTACGGGGAAGATTCAGGGCCGATCATCGCCCAGAAATCGTTCGTGATCCGTCCGGCCGACACGCTCGAAACGATCCGCAGGCGGGGGCTTGAAATCGAATGGAAACTCTACCCCCGGTGCGTCCAGTGGTTTGCGCAAAACCGGCTGCAGATTGAAAGGGTCACCCATGCCCTTTCCGGCGGTAAGCGCCATGTGAGAACAATTGTCCGGCTCTTACCATCGTCCTAGCACCCGCATTTGATCGTTATCCGTACCGGACGTAACCGACGGAAAACCTGTATCTCTATTTCACTTCCAGTGTATACGGCCCGTATTGCCGGGTCTTTCCGGCCGCTTCCTGCTCGATCAATATATATTGATACGGGATGCCGGACCTTGCCCCCGGATCGGCCAGCAGGTATTCTCCGCCCATGGGGGCATTGATCAGGCCGGGCAGCATGTCGTTATTAATCAGCACCCAGTCGTTGTTCCCGGCGGACCGTTTGACGTAAAACCCGATGGTGCCGCGTTCTTCCAGGGTATCCCAGGCCAGTACTGCCACCTGCCCGTTTCCGTCCGGATCAAGATAATTGCGCAGTGCCGCAAGTATCTCCTCACGGGTTGCATCACCGGACAAGGCCGCAGCATCAGCCGGATCCCAGGCCTGCAGTAATGCCACCAGAGCTGCCCTGTCCATCTGATCAACATTGAGCCCGTCCAGAAAACTCTGTATCCGGGTTGCTTTCAGTTCCACCTTGCCGATGGTCACGGCAGTGGGAGTAAAGTCAAAGTCGATTCGGTGGTCTTCAACCTCTCCACCATTGGCGTCTCCGGTCGGATTCTGACATTCTGCCAGCGTGGCACAGACCCTGAATCGGGAAAAGGTATGTCCTGAAACCGACGGCAGGCCGTTCCAGTAAAAGGTTGTTGTGGTGGCCACTCCGCCATTATCGGCAACGGTTTGGCAGGCCTGGGCAGGACTATCGGCCACGTCACCGGCATCAAAACTGCCGCCTCCGTTACCGGTCCCGTCCCACCTGTCCAGCCACGCACAGGCATACACATCTCCACCCGTATCGTTGACAACCTGCATATCCGCATATATCTCGGCATGATCGCCTCCGTGCGGAGAACGAAAGGTGACACCGTCTTCATCGTCATTGCCGTCGGTGTCGTCGGCATCGGCATCGCCATTGGTCTGGGGAGCGGTAAGGTCAGCATCACCACGTAGGGCACCAAGCCATGGTTCGTTAAAATGCCTGATATGACGCGCTGTACCGTATCCCCCTGCGTCGCCATAATCGTAGACATAGAAAAAATCGAAATCGGTCATGATGACGGCGGAACGACCGGGATTGCTGGCGGCAATCGCGGCAGGATAATGCGTGATGGTCAGTTCGGTAATGGGTTCATCGCTGAAGCTGAAAGTAAGAGTTGAACGGGAGTCGGTGGAGTTGGTCTGGTGGTTGGTTGCTTCATACTGATGGGGGTTTATCTGGTTGATGAAACTCCCTACGACAACATTATCCGGGTCAAGAGTTGCACCGGTCTCACTCCGGGCGGTAACTATAACAGCGTCGCCCCAGCTACCGGCCCGCCCGTCAATATCGAGTATGGAAAAATCCCGAATGATGACCGGTTGTGAAAAAGTATATGTAAAAATAACACGCTCATTGTGGTTGGCAAAGTTTGGATACGATTGCAAACCCAAACTCCGTATTCTTGGTGTGCTGTAGATAAAACGGTTTGTATTACCTGTGACGTTTATATCCACATCCACTGTTGAACCGTCCACGCTGTTGTACACGTGATGGAGGCTGCCATTGGGCGACCAGGTCACAGCCCCCCAGTCGAAAGTATAGGCCTGGACATTTTCTGCGGCAAGCAGTGTTGCCAATACAAGAAATATTGTGTGAAAACGGGATAGTGAAATCATAGATGTGAACGAAAACGGGGTCAGGTCCTGCAACAATGTATTTCTTTGTACCATTTTGCCCCCCCAGCAGGTGAGGAACTTTCATTTATGCTGTTTGATAAAAGCCTTTTGTCAAATGTCTCTTCACTTAAGAAAGAGTACCATATTACAGTAACAAAATCCAGTCCTGCACATATGCACCCAGAGTGTTTTTGTTTTATGCAATAGGGGTTTCCATTTAGCGCAAGTAACACTTTATGTAGGTTGGGTTAAGCGGATTACCTGCACCTTCATTTGTTGGGTTCGCGGACAAAGCAAATCTTCAATATCTGGAATTTACAGAAAAAAAGCGAACCCAACAGAATCTGGCGCGATTGTCAATGAAGGTCGCCGCATGGGAATATCCCACAATCAGCACCGATATAGCGCCCACAAACACAAATAGCTTTAGATTAGCGGGGATTCGATGCATTGGATTTTCCTCTTTTTGTATTACCGGTTGAGAGCCGGCTGTTCCATTTTCAAAAGATACGGCCCATACTGCCGGGTATGGCCGTCCGCTTCCTGCTCGATCAGCCGGTACTGATAAACCCGGCCGGAACGTACCGTTGGATCAGCCAGCTGGTATTGTCCGCCCAGGGGGGCGTTGATCAGTGTCGTTGTTGACCAGCGTCCATTGATTGTTTCCACCGGATCGCTCGACTCTAAAACCGATGGTGCCGCGTTCCTCCAGGGTATCCCATGTGAGCACGGCGACCCGGCCGTCACCGTCGGGGTCAAGATAATCGTAAAGCGCCGTCATAACCTGTTTCCCGCCAGCCCGCGTGAAAGCGGCCGCCGATTTCGGATCCCATGTTGTCAGCAGTGCCAGCAATTCGTCCCGGCCCATTTTTTCAATATCCAGCCCGGCCAGAAAATCCGATACCCGCACCGCCTCGAGCGTCACCTCGCCGATGGTTGCCACCGTCGGTCTGAAGTCGAAATTCACCTGGTAGTCCTCCACTTCACCATCCGAGGCAGCTCCTGAAGCAAGTGATGTCGTCAGGCTGTTTGTACTGACGCGAAAACGGGCATACGTCATATACTGCTGGTCTTCTGGCAATCCACTCCACTGAAAAGTAAGCGTCGTATCCACAGCGCTTGTTGCCTGACAGCTACCATCAGCAGCATCAAAAGATCCATCCACAGACCCGCCCGACGGAACGTCGAGCCATCCGCAGACTGTAACGGAGGAGCCGGTACCGTTATGTACGGTTACATCAGCATAAATACTATGCCCTGATCCGGCGGGCGAACGAAAACTCACCCCGTTTTCATCATCGGTACCGTTGTTGTTATCGCCATTGGCAGCAGCAGAGGGTTGTTCATCAATTTCAGCATCAGGTGCATCTGCAGCCGCACCAAGATACAGGTTTGGATCCAGCGTGTGATACGGGGTGCCATAGGATGCCGGAGCGTCCCCGTAATCATAGGGAGAAAAATAACAGAGACCGTCAATACCATTTAACGAAGCAGTGTTATATGAATATTCATGGGCGGTTGAGCTGTCCTTATTCAGTCCGAT
>QNYZ01000015.1 GCA_003973265.1 Deltaproteobacteria bacterium
AAAATCCGTCCATTCCGATCGTAACCGGACCAAAGCCAAAGCTTGCGCCACACCCAAAACGTAAGAGTCGACGGTCTCATCAACACCGTCAGGGTCAGCGCTATAGGTCTGGTAACCAGCAACGAATTTCAGGGCAGCCGGGCCGGCATTGAGGCTGTAAGACATCTCAAGTTTCGGCAACAGGGTTTCGGTTCCGCCATCGGTTCCCAGGTCCGAATCACCAGATACCTGTACCAGCGCCACGTTGAAGCCAGCCATGGAGAGACGAATCATGGGATGACGGCCGGTGTAAACCCCACCAAAGTTGAGCAGGTCATTGTCGTCGCCGAAAACCTGATTGGAATAGAACAGATTGACCGGGGTATAGGTCTGGCCAAGGAGCAGTGTGCCAGCGCCGAAATTCCAGGTGCCGTAAAGCATTCTCAGATTCGGACCTGAACCATATTCGAACCGGCCGCCGATGGCGCCGTTTTTGACCTTGGCACCGATCCGGGCGTTCCCGGCCAGTCGCCATTCGGTATTCTGAACATCACCGGCTTCCTCGCTGAAATCGGTATACCAGGTGTGCATCCGGGCGCTTCCGTAAAAGTCCCAGGTGGCGGCGGCTGACGCCGGCAGCGTAAAAGCGGCAACCAACAGGGCTGCTGTAAAAAGTACAAATAATTTCTTCATCTTTGTTTCCTCCATAAATAGTCTGACTTACAAAATAAAACGGTTAAATGTCCTCAACATTTACCTCAATCGTTACAACATTTACCTCAATCGTTACCTGGTTCGTACAGCCCACCACCTCCTTTCCCGGGAAAATTTACTCATAATTAGATATTTTATATTGCGTTGTCAAGCGTTTTTATTACAAAAAACGTAAAAATAGCCTGGCCAGGTCTCCTTACATCAAGCAAAATAATTTTTTGTTCGGGCCGTCACTACCATATGTTGTGTAACCATCTGTTCGTTTAGACCATATAAAACAATTTTAGATTCACAGCCAGTTATTCAATCAAATGGTTCAACACATTGGCGGGAATCGATAAAAGCGGGCATTTGTCAGGCGAAAAACCGGATTATTTTTTTCATCGTCTTGCCGGATGATCTCCGGGGTGAATTTATGAGATCCGGCCAAACAATTTCTCCAGATCCTTGACCGGCCACCTTATCCAGGCGGGGCGTCCATGGGGGCAGTGGGCGGGATCATCGCAGGCCACGAGCTGATCGACAAGGGCCTGCTGCTCGGCTTCGGTGAGCTGTTGCCTGGCCCGGATGGCACGATGACAGGCCATGAGGATCAGGCACGCGTCCAGGGATTGTTCCAGCCCGGGGCCCTGGCCGGTTTCCGCCGTCTGCTCGAGTATCTCCCGGATCAGCGGCGCCATCTCGCCATCGCCGAGCAGGGCGGGAACGGCTTTGATGACATACGTATTTTGCCCGAAGGGGGCGATATCCATCCCCAGCCGGGCCAGATCCGGTCGGATGCCGTCGAGAATCCGTGCTTCGGTAAAATTCAGTTCGATGGTTTCCGGTATCATCAACCGTTGTACCGGTCCTTCCCCTGCATGGTACCGCTTTTTCAACGCTTCAAAGACGATCCGTTCGTGGGCGGCATGCTGGTCGATAAGGATCAGCTCTTTTCCGTTTTCCCCCGACCATTCACAGAGGATATACGTCCCCTGGAACTGGCCGATCATTCGAAGCCGGTGTGCCGGGGTTTCGGGCACCAGCGGGGGCTGTATCAATCGTTCCGGCTGTATCCGCCGATTTTCGCCCGCCGGATCGGATGCAGGCGGCCGCATATCCACCGGCGTCGAAAGGACCGGCGATGTGGGGGGAAGATGGTCCAGGGAGCCGGACGTGGACGGCTCGTAAATCGTTATTGGCTCGGTAACGGTTTCCTGCGGTCTGATCCGATCGGGACTCGGTTGCCAGGGGATCCGTTCGCTGCACTTGAGCGTATCGGCCACGGCTGTTGCCACCAGGTCGTGAACCAGCCGCTGCCGGGCAAAGCGGACCTCGTGCTTGGTGGGATGCACGTTGACATCCACTTCGCCGGGGGGGAGATCCACGAAAAGGACGGCCAGTGGGTATCGGCCTTTCATCAAGCGGCCGGCATAGCCGGTAAACAGGGCATGCCGGATCACTCGGTCACGCACCATCCGGCCATTGACGTAGAGGTAAATTCCCCGGGCGGTGCTCCGGAAAATATCCGGCGATCCGATCCAGCCGGACAGTCTTATCCGGTTATTTTCTCCGGCAACCGGGTAGAGTCGGTGTTGAACGTCTTTTCCCAGAATATCGGTGACCCGATCGACCGGTTCGGCCACCGCCGGCCAGTCTTTGAGTATTTTTTCATTGTGGCGCAATCGGATCCGGATGGTCGGCCGTCCCATGGCCATCGCAGCCACGCTATCGGCAATATGGCCCAGTTCGGTATTGACCGTTTTTAAGAATTTACGCCGGGCAGGTGTATTGAAAAAAAGCTGTTTAACACTGATCAAGGTACCCACCGGCGCACCGGTTTCGGTGACTTTGTCGATCCGGCCGCCGGTTACCACGATGCGGGTGCCGGTATCGGAATCGATGTCCCGCGTAATCATTGTAAAGCGGGATACGGATGCAATACTGGGCAGGGCCTCGCCCCGAAACCCAAGGGTGCGAATCGCAAACAGATCCCGGTCATCGGCGATTTTGCTCGTTGCGTATCGCTCCAGCGCCAGCAGCGCATCATCCCTGTTCATGCCGATACCGTTATCGGCGATCTGGATCAGGGCCCGCCCCCCGTTTCTGATATCAATGGTGATACGGGTGCTCCGGGCATCCAGGGCATTTTCCATCAACTCCTTGACCACCGAAGCGGGCCGCTCCACCACTTCACCGGCGGCAATCTTATTGGAAAGTACCTCGGGAAGAATGCGAATGCGGGACATGCGCTAGCTGACGCCCTTTCCCTCTTTTTCGCGGAGAAAGCGCAACAGAAACGCTTCATCTCGGGGAGAAAGGTCGTACCGAATGCTGGCTGCCTGCACCAGCGCTGATATCCGCTTTTCAGGATTTTCCAGTCGATGTTCCGCAATCCATTTAACGGCTTTTCGTAGATCGTCGCCTTCGGGTTGAATGTTCATGGGCCCTCACGGTGGCTTGGGGTTATTGGGGTTGTTGGGTTAATTGGGTTACCCGGGTTTGTTGCGTTTATCGGGTTACCTGGGTTTATTGGGTTATTTGGGTTGAGCACGGCGATTCAATAAGCCTGACAAACCCAATAACACAACGAATCCCATAGCTCAACAAATCCAGACAACCCAACCGGCCCAATCAACTTATATCTTTGAGATTTGGCTTTTTTGTATGGAAATCCGTTGCCTGCTCGAAATTATACGCAACTTTCAACAACGTATCCTCTGCAAAATGAGGACCCATGAGCTGCAGCCCGATGGGAAGTCCATCCCTGGAAAATCCACAGGGCACCGACAGGCCCGGGACTCCGGCTAAATTTGCTGAAAGGGTAAATATATCGGAAAGATACATGGACAACGGGTCATCCGCCATCTCACCGATTTTCCAGGCCGGTGTGGGCGTTACCGGCGAGGCAATGACATCACATCGTTCAAACGCCTTCCTGAAATCATCCGTGATCAGGGTCCGTACCTGGGACGCTTTCCCGTAATAAGCATCATAATAGCCGGCAGAAAGGGCATAGGTGCCGATAATGATGCGTCGCTGTACTTCCGGTCCAAACCCTTTCGCTCGGGTCTGGCGATACATATCGATGAGCGTTTCGGCATCGGTATCCCGCCTGCCATATTTTACCCCGTCATATCGGGCGAGGTTGGAACTGGCCTCGCTGGGCGCAATCACATAGTAAGCGGCCACGGCATAGGCCGTGTGCGGCAGGGAAACCGATACAACACTGGCGCCCAGATCTTCAATTTTCCGGACTGCCTCAGTCATGGCCCGGGATACGTCCGGGTCCATCCCCCCGGTCGACTGATACTCCCGGGGGATGCCGATGGTCAGATCTTTGAGATCAGAAGACGAAAATCCGGCATAATCCGGAACGGATCGGGGCACGGAAGTGGAATCAGCCGGATCATACCCGGCAACGGCATTGAGCAGCAGGGCACAGTCGGTCACATTTTTTGCCAATGGCCCGATCTGATCCAGGGAAGAGGCGAACGCCACCAGGCCAAAACGGGACACCCGGCCATAGGTCGGTTTCAACCCGACCACACCGCAATGGGCAGCCGGCTGACGAATAGAGCCGCCGGTATCCGATCCGAGAGCGCCGAGACACATATCCGCAGCAACGGCCACGGCCGACCCCCCGCTGGAGCCACCCGGAATGCGCGTGGGGTCCCACGGGTTGCGGGTTGGACCGAAGGCCGAATGTTCGGTGGAAGATCCCATGGCAAATTCATCCATATTGAGCTTGCCCACGACAACGGCGCCCGCCTGGCGAAGCTTTTTAATGACGGCGGCATCGTAAGGCGGGATAAAATTCTCCAGGATTTTTGACCCGCAGGTGGTTCGGACGCCTTTGGTGCAGATTAAATCCTTGATCGCCAGCGGAATGCCGGTCAGCGGAGCGGTCTCTCCCCGTGAAATTGCCTGGTCCGCCTGCCGGGCCTGGGCCATGGCGTCATCTCCAGATACGGTAATATACGCATTAAGGCCGGGGTTTACCCGGTCAATCTGTGCCAGCACGGATCGAGTCAGATCTTCGGAAGAAATTTCTTTTTTTTCCAGAAGCGTTCGTGCCTGATGAATCGTCATTTCATGCAGCTTGTTCACGATGGATCTCCAATAATCCGGGGGACAATAAACGCCCCCTCTCCTTTTTCCGGTGCATTGGCCAGCACATCTTCCCGGTCCAGGTGCACGGCGGGTTTATCGTCACGGAGTGCATTCGTCAACGAAATGGCGTGAGACGTCGGTGTAATACCCGTCGTATCAACCTGGTTGAGAGTTTCAACATAGTCCAGGATATCGGCCACCTGGCCCGAAAACTTTCCCACGGCTTCATCATCCAGCTTCAACCGGGCCAGTTGGGCCACGTGAAGCACCTCATCTGTTGAAATTTTCATTGTCTTCCTCAATTTTAGACAGCTTATAAATTTATTCAGCCTACCGGCCTTTCAGAATCCGGCCGTTTATTCCCTGCTTCTTTAACCGGCCAAGTGTTTTTTCAGCCTTCAGATCACTTCTATATGGGCCCATCCGTACCCGGTGTATCACCCCCCTGCCGGAAACAACGGAAGAGGCCAGATAGGCGGGATACCCCTTTTTCCTGAGTTGCGCGACCATCTTCCTGGCGCTGCTTAAATCTTTCATGGCCGCCACCTGTATTATCTGATAGGAAAATACTTTCGGTTTTTGCCTGCGCTTCTTGGGCGGGGGGGGCGTGGTTGAAGCGCCGGTCCTGGTTTTTACCTGTGGTGATACGGCCGTTTTTACCGGATGATCCTTTTTTGCCGGATGATTCTTTTTGGGTGGCTTGCGTGCCGGTTTTTTTTTCTTTATTTTCTTTACCGGTTCAGGCGGTACTTTCTTTTTTTTTATGGAAGGCGTCTGTTGATCGGAATGATCCGTTTTTACGGCGGGAACACGACCTGCTTTTTTTGACTTTTCTACATCTTCCTGAGATGATGGTTTGATCGATTCCTCTGCAATACCCGCCTGGCGGGTGGACTGATCGGCCTGCTTTGCCTGGGCGTACAAATCTCTTTTCGTTTTATCAAAATCAAATTGAGAGGGGACTGTCCCGCGCCCGACCAAAATACCGAAAATAAACATCCACACCGAAATAATAACGGTCAGCCCGATCCATGTCCGGGTCCGCCAGGGCGTACCGGGGCGGGTTTCCGTTTTTCTTTTTCTACCCGGTTTTTTCCCTTTTCCAGATGCGGCCATTATCTTACATCCGCTCCGGGGCGGAAACCCCCAGCAGGGTCAGGCCGTTTCTGATCACTTTCTGGATGGCCATAACAAGATACAACCGCCCGCGTGTTTTTTCGGTGCTGTCAGTCAAGATACGATGCTTATTATAATAGGTATGAAAGGCCCCGGCGAGGTCCATCAGATAAAAGGCAACGTGGTGCGGTGCCATCTGTTCGGCGCTGCGAAGAATCGTTTCCGGAAAAGCGGCCATCCGTTTCATCAGTGTCACTTCTTCTTTAGCAGAAAGACATGCCAGATCGATTTCATCAATTGAGGACAAGTCTATTTTTCTTTCCCGGCTTTTTAAAAGAATACTGGCAATCCGTGCATGAACATACTGTACATAATAAACCGGATTCTCGTTGGTTTTTTTGCTGGCAAGCGCCAGGTCAAAATCGAGAGGACTGTCATGATGGCGGGTAAGAAAAATAAACCGGGCGGCATCCCGCCCGACTTCATCAATGACATCCTTCAGGGTTATAAATTTTCCGGCGCGGGTAGACATGGCCACCGGCTCGCCTCCCCGCAGCAGGTTGACCAGCCGGACAAGAATAACATCAAGCTGATCCGGGGACTGACCGGTGGCCTCGACAGCCGCTTTCATCCGGGGGATGTACCCATGATGATCGGCACCCCAGACATCAATCACCCGGTCAAACCCACGAAGATATTTATCATGATGATAGGCAATATCAGAAGCAAGATACGTCGTTTGCCCGTTTTTCCGGATAACCACACGATCTTTTTCATCACCATAAGCAGTCGTACGAAACCAGGAGGCATCATCTTTTTTGTATACCAGGCCCTTCGTTCGCAGGTCTTCAAGTATCTGATCCACCTTACCATCGTCATAGAGGGACTGTTCACTGTACCAGCGATCAAATTCAACCCCGAATAGTTTGAGATCATCCCGGATTCCCCTTAAAATCTGATCGGTGGCGAAACGGGCACAATACATAATGGCGTCTTCTTCCGGGACTTGCAGCAGGCTTTCCCCTTTATCAGCTTTAACCGCTTCGGCTATCGTCGCGATATAATCGCCCTGATAACAGTCATCGGGAAAAGCAGCTTCCCGGCCATGCAACGCCAGATAGCGTAAAAAAACAGAGCGCCCCAACGTCTGGATCTGCCGTCCTGAATCGTTGATGTAGTATTCCCGCTGAACATCGAAACCGCTGAAAGACATAATATTTGCCAGACTGTCGCCGATCGCCGCACCACGGCCATGGCCGACATGAAGGGGGCCGGTTGGATTGGAACTGACAAATTCCACCTGGACCCTGCACCCATTGCCTTCACCGGATGCCCCGTACTGCCGGTCTTGCCGATGGATTCTATGTAAAATCGGGTACCATGCCGCCGGGTTCAGTGAAAAATTAATAAAACCGGGGCCAGCGATCTGAACATCTGAAAAAATGCCGTCATCGTCTTTGATCCGGGCAACAATCGCTTGCGCAATTTTTCCAGGAGGCATTTTCTGGTTTGCCGCCGCCATCATCGCAATATTGGTGGAATAATCGCCTTGAGATTCATGTTTAGGCGTATCGATCAGCACCTCTGGAAAATCAGAAGATGGCAGTACACCATCCGCGCGAGCGGATTTTAATGCGGTAATAATTATTTTCTGAATAGTTGTTTTCATGATTCAATATGCTGCCTGATATTATTAATATTCACTTCCTGATAAGTTATGGTGTTTTCCATAAGACCTGCCATTTTCTTAAGTCAGGATGATCTCGACCGTAAAAAATCCATTTCAATACCAGCGGACCTAATAATAGATTGCGTCGATATTGTCGCCGCCAAAGTTTATCGATTTGTACCAGCAGATTTTCTAGATAATGGCTTTCAATCCGCAAGTCAAGGTAATGCGATATACTTTTGAAAAATGATTTTTCCCAGCTGATATAATCGCTTACCTTTGTTGAAAAAATGCTCGAAAAGCGTGTTTTTAACAGATCCTTTTAACAGATCCAATGATAAAATTTGAATCTTGTCTGAAAGACCGCAAGTGGTGGAAACAGGATATACTTTCTTTTGTGCTTTTCGAATGAATTGCATAAAAGAAGGAATGCGAGGCGAAGATTATCAGGAAAAATAATAAAAAAAATACTTTACAAATTTAAATCGTTTATTATAATAGTAAGCCAAATTATATTTTATACAGGAGGAAAGCTGTAATGAAAGAAATCGACGTTGTTCTTAAAAGTTTATCGGATGGCTTGAAAGCAATTGCCAAAAGCATGGCAGCGGTTGCCAACCAGGTGGATGCACTTACTTCATCCAAACCAGAACAAAAATCCGCCAGGAAGACTGCCGCAAGAAAAAAAGCACCTGCCCGTAAACCCGCTTCCCGCAAAACAGCTGCCAAAGCAAAAGCTGTTAAAAAAGCGCCCGCAGGCGCTGCGAAAAAGGCTGCTACCCCCAAACGTGTCACTGCGGTTGATACCATTTTGACTATCATCGGTCGTTCAAAGAAGGGTGTTTCGGTTGCTACCTTAAAAGCCAAAACAAAATTCAACGACAAAAAAATTGCAAACATTGTCTACAAGTTAAAAAAACAGGGGAAAATAAAAAGTGCCGCCAAAGGTCTGTATATAAAGTCCTGACTGTCTCTTTTACTTTTGTCAAGAAAAAGGCCCGTTTTTCAGAAAAATGAAAAACAGGCCTTTTCTATTTTTTACCTTGCTTTAATGTGTTCTTAACGCAGCTTTTGACGGATAAGGTTATATTCTTATTTGACCATGGAAACACGATCCATCTACCGATAATGACTGGCCTGCCTTTCAAACAACCTGGCATACTTACCCCCGTTTTTTATCAATAAATCGTGGGGTCCGTTTTCAATGATCCGACCCTTTTCCAATACCAGGATCCGGTCTGCCATGCGAACCGTTGAAAATCGATGACTGATCAAAACAGCGCTACGACCGTCAAGGAGCCGGCGGAATTTTCGAAAAATTTCGTATTCACTTTTTGCATCCATTGAGCTGGTAGGTTCATCAAGAATGATGACCTGGGACTCTCTGAAAAACATCCGGGCCAGGGCAATCTTCTGCCACTGGCCGGTACTCAACTCTTCACCCTCTTCAAACCATTTCCCGAGAATGGTATCGTATCCCTTCGGTAATCCGGCAACCACGCCATCGACACCGGCCCGCTGAGCGGCTGTCTTGATCTTTTCATGATCGGGATGGCAACGGATATTACCAAGCCAGATATTTTCCCCGGCCGTGAAATGATATTGGACATAATCCTGAAAAATCACACTGATTTCCTGGCGTAGCGAAAGGGGGTTGAACCTGCGCAGGTCGATTCCATCAATTGCGATCTTCCCTTGTTGAGGATCGTAAAGTCGGGCGATCAGTTTGACAAGGGTGGTTTTGCCGGAACCATTTTCACCGACCAGAGCGACGACCTCCCCGGGTGCAATTGAAAAAGAAATCCCGTCGAGTACTTTTTGCTCGCCGGCAGGATACGCAAACGTCACATCGTTAAAGGTTATTCCTTCTTTTATCGGCTTCGGGACGGCCATCGGGTTACGCAATTTTTTGATGGCGGGTTCTAAATCTACAAACTCAAAAAAATTAGATATGAACAGATTATCCTCGTAAAGCCCGGCCAGGCTCCCAAGCAGGTTCCGCAGGTTGCCGAGGCCATGACGAAAAGCCTGAAAGAACATGACCATGTCACCCAGGGTGATCTGGCCGAGTACGGTCCGATAGGCTATCCAGCCAAAAGCGCTGAAGACGGCCAGTGTCGCAATACTTTCCGCAATGACATCGGCTACCAGTCGATGACGGCTGAGGGTTAATTTTTCTTTCCGAAGCTTCTTTCGTAACTGGCTGAAGCGACCGATGAAAAGGTCCCCCAGCCCAAACAGCCGAACCTCCTTGGCATGGGTATCGCCGGTAAGGATCCAATTGTAGTAGGCGGCTCTTCTTTCATCCGGCGTTCTGCTGCGTTGCCAGCGGTACATTTTACCCGAAAAAATCACGCGGACAGCCAGGCCCGGCAAGGCCGCAGCAAACAGGATTAATCCGACCAGCCAGTGAAACGAAAAAAGAAGTCCCACCATGGCAACAAGGGAAATACCGTTTTTCCCGAGCTGGCTTAAGCCGTTTACGATTCGTGTCGGCCGGTAGGGCCCTTCCTGCTGCGCCCTGCGCAAGGTATCGAAGTATTTTGGGTTTTCGTAGTAGGCCAGATCCATGGAAACCGATTTGGCATGTAAAATATCATATATATGATCTGAGACAGTCAAGGACTGGGCCTCCTGGGCAAATGCGGCGGCCGACCGGCACAGTATCATGAAAACGGCCAGACCGGCCGCCAGTCCGATGAGAAGCCCCACCTGCCGAAACCCGGAAGACCCGCCGGAGATCGACACTGACACCGTTACAGCATCGATGATAAGCTTCATCACGTAAAGTGACAGCAGCGGCAGCGCGCCCTGGATAGTGATCAATGCCAGGCTGACCAGTGTCCATCCCGGTGAGGCCTTCCAGACAAACTTGACCGCACGGTCCAGGCGAAAAATCTGATATATTTTCCGGCCTAAATAATCAGGTTTTCCCATTCGACCTTCTCATGATTTTGAAAAACCATTACGCCCGCTTAACGACCCTGAATCTGTTTAAGCCGGTTTTTTGCGTTCCGATTATCAGGATCAATAGCCAGTACTTTTTGATATTCCTCAGCGGCAAGATCTGTTTTTTTGACCTGTAAAAGATAATCGGCGAAAACAAGGTGGGCCGTGACCCGCCTTGGCAGTACGGCCTGCATATCCTTTTCGGTCCAGCCGTGAAGAACCAGATACGTTAAGGTCTCTTCTGTTAATCCCGGGTCGAGATCAAGCCCATGACGAATATAAAGGCGTGCTTTCTGCCTGCGATTGCGGGACAACAGCCAGGCCGCATACCTTAAGTTCCGTTCGGGATTTTCCGGATCAAATGTAACGGCCGCACGAAACAGCCTGTCTGCTGCGCTCAACTGCGCATGCCCGGAAAATATGGCCGCCAGTCGCTGCAGATAGGCCCCGCGCGTCGGATCCAGTCGCAATGCCGCCTGGTAATGTTTCAGGGCAAGATCATCGTTTGATCGGAATGTATCGATATTGGCCGCTGCAAATCGAAACCTGGCGTCCAGCGGATCGAGAAGGATGGCGCGATGACTGCGACGTTCCAGCTCCAGCAACAGGGTTTTTGATAGCGACGGGGTCAGCCGGATATCTTTAATGGACGTATAATTCCATTCACCGATAAGACCGCTGATATTCACAATCATCATGGAAAGCCCCGCAACGATGATTAAAAACCCGGTCAACCCGGGCCGGGAGATGACATGCCGGCGAAGGTAAGTACCGCCTTTCCGGTAGCTGATCCTTGTATTTACAGCCGACACGGCCAGGCCCAGGAGGAAAAAAAAATAGAGCGCATTGGCGCCAACATGGAGATTAAAGTCAACGAAGTTGTGAATCAGGGCAAATACAATTCCGGCCAGGGCGCCGGAAAACAGATATATTGAATACGGGTCATTTCTCTTCCGAAAAGTCCGAACTGATCTGTATAAAAAAACAGAAAAAAACCAGAAGACCAGGCATATCCCGACACCGCCGCCCTCGGCCAGAAATTCGAGATAATCGTTTTCCGCATGTTTGACGGTCAGATGCTCAAAAGTGTGGCCATACTTCGGGTACAGGGAGATAAACGTCCCATAACCCGATCCGGTAAAGGGAAAATCCCGGGCTATCCTCAGCGCACCCCGCCAGATGACCGGCCGTTGCCCGGTAAATTCGCCATGGATATCCTGTATTTCGTAAAACCGCTTAAAAACCGGCTCCCAGCCGAACCATCCGACACAGAGCAGCACGATGAGAAGCATCGATATCATCCCCCCGGTTCGATAATTGGCCGGTTTTCCGCGCATCAGGATTACGAAGAAAAGAGAAGCAAGACAGAGACTGACAATGCCGCCTCTTGAAAGGGAAAGAAAAATGGATGCCGCACTTAAAACAACGATACCGCCCAGCAGGATTTTGATATACGTATGATCCTGAATCAGAAATCCGACGATTCTTTCCCGAAACGACCGGTCAACACGTGGCGTTTGCCAGAATAAAAACAGACTCAACACAACCGGGAATACCATCCCCATCCATCCGGCAAAATGATTACGGTTAACGAAGGGACCAAAAGGGGAGCCTCCGTGGGCCAGTTCTCTGAACCATAATATTTTGCGGCTTGTACCCCCGCCTGTCTGAAAGGCTGTGGCCTGTTGAACCAATGCCAGAACGGCCATGATAGCAGCAAATACGGCAAGGATCCCGACTGTTTTTTTTAACATTTCTTTTTGGGACAGTAGTTGAACGGTCAGCACATAAAAGGAAAGATACGCCGAAAATCGGAAGAATTCCGATAAGGTCGCCCCGGGGTTGATCGACAGGGGGATCCATCGGGGTGGGCGGATGCAGCCGACCGTATCATTGTACAACGCGAAAGTAGCAGGAGAAATGATTTTTACAAAAGCGGCGGGAAGCGGGACGACCTGGAGGAAGATATAGGCACCCAGGCAGACCAACGGCACCAGGCCGGGAACATCATAGAAGGTTTTGTATTTCCGGCAGGATTGAACAAATAAGAGCAGGAAGGCCGAAACAGACAGGGTCTCCATGAGGACCAGCGACCATCGCTCCACTGTTCCAAAAGCCAGGGGGGCAGAGAGCAGGAC
This sequence comes from Deltaproteobacteria bacterium, assembly GCA_003973265.1. Lineage (GTDB taxonomy): Bacteria > Desulfobacterota > Desulfobacteria > Desulfobacterales > QNYZ01 > QNYZ01. The sequence goes on from QNYZ01000015.1 coordinate 12,658, forward strand.
AGCAATGAAAATCCAGAATACGCGTCTATGCATGGGAAAAGGGGTGGATCGTTACGTCCGGCGCCCTTGGCGCAGGAAAATAGAGTTGACAACTCTATGCAGCGGGGTAAATTGAGTTTCAGCCCGAAGATTCAGCGTGATAATACTGGTGGTAGCCGTAATTGTAGTAGGTACTTTTTTTGATATCCACCGCGTTTAAGACCGTACCGAGAACCCGGGCATCAACGCCGGTTAAAGATTTCATACCCTGCCTCACAATTTCATGCGTTGATTTTCCTGACTTGATGACCAGGATCGTTCCATCCGCGATCTTGCTGAGCAATAGCGCATCCGTCACTGAGAGTATCGGCGGGGAGTCGAGGACGATGAAATCGAATTTTTTTCGCATGGAATCAATCAGGGAACGCATCACCCCGGCACCCAGCAACTCGGAAGGGTTGGGGGGGATCGGACCGGCCGGCATGATGAAGAGGTTTTCAACCGGTCCATTGCAGATGGTTTCCGGGTCTGACACACCGGCCAGAAAGGTGCTTAACCCGGAGGAATTGTCAATATCAAAAATCGAATCTATCCGGGGTTTTCTCAAATCGGCATCGATGAGCAGAACCCGGGTGGATGTCTGGGCCGCCAGGGTGACGGCCAGGTTGACGGCGGTGATGGTTTTCCCCTCTTCCGGAGAAGCACTGGTGATAAGAAGTACGGCAGGTGCCGCTTGTGCCGATGAGAGCAAAATACCCGTCCGGATCGTTTTATAACTTTCTGAAAAAGGAGAAGAAGGGTCATCAATGACTGCACTTTCCGGACGTTTCTTTTTGGACTTTAGCAGGGGCACCATCCCGAGAACCGCCATCTTGAACCGCGTTTCAATATCATCCGGGCTGCGGACCGTCTGGTCCAGATACTCGAGAAAAAATGCCAGTCCGATTCCGCCCAGGAGCCCCAGGAGAATCCCCAGCGTCATCCGTTGCCGGTTATGTCGGTTTGACGGGTATCGTGGCGTTTTTGCATTTTCAACAATCCATATATTCACCGTCTGGGCCTGATCGGTGATACTCAATTCCTTTATTTTTTTCATCAGGGCGTCGTGCAGAAACCGGCTTGTTTCAATTTCCCGTTTCAAGATCCCGTACCGGATATTTTTCTCATTCAACCGGGCCATTTCGCGCTTGGTCTTTTCGAAAAGCTTCCTGAGATTTTTCTCGCTGGCCCTGGCCAGTTCATACTTGTTTCTGATCGATTTAATAATTCGCTTTATCTCTCTCTTTCTTTTTTTCTTTAATTCACTGGCATCGGCAAGGGCTCTTTTTATCACCGGATGCTTGGGACCGAATTTCTTGGATAGCTCGGTAATTTTTTGATCGGTCTCAATCAACTGCAGGCGAATCGACTGAAGGGTTGCATCCGAAGCGATCACGCCGATCGTCTCCGCATCCTTCAATCCCGGTGGTATCCGGCTGATCCGGTCATTCAGCGCCTGCAATTCTTTGCGTTCGATTTCCGCCTTGGTGAGCCGGGTAGCGATTTCATCCAGCCTTTCAGGCGTGATGGCGATCCGGTCCCCAATCGTAATAATATTTTCACGATGCATGTAATCCAGCAGCGCTTTTTCCTTTATATCCAGCCGGGCCCTTTCCTTCTCCGCTTTTTCCGTCATCCACGAAACGGCATGCCTGGATGCCGCCATTTTCATTTCCAGGGTCTGCTCGATATATGCCGTGGTCACCGCATTTACGATACGCTTTGAAAATTCCGGGTTCGTAGAGGTATATGCAATCGTTACAATATCGCTTTCCTCCAACGGTTCAATGACAATGCCCCGGCTGATCATACGGATATAACTATCTCTTGTGGACTTCTTCCGGTTAGGCATGGTGCCTTCTGAATGCGCATCCCCGCCCGCATCATCTACAGATATTTTTCCGGCCCCGATGGCTTTTAAGATAACCCCATAGATATTTTTAAACCAGGCCAGCGGATTTCGAGACTGCGGGGACGTTTGCCGGTCATTGGGAAAAAAGGAATCGTACGTGTTTTCAAGATCAAGCGCTTGAACTACTTTATCTGCAACCGGCTCGCTTTTAATTATTTGGGACTGGGTCGCAAGGAACTCGGGATCATAGGAAACCCCGTAGCGATAACCGGGCAACAGGGGGCTCTCCTCGCTTTTCTTGATCAGAACCTTGGCGGTTGCTGTGTATACGGGGGTGTAGTTTAGACTGCCCAGAAGCGCGATGACGAAAATCACGATAAATACGGTGACGACCGCATATTTTCTTTTTTTGATTACCCGGAGGTAATTTTTTAAATGTATCTCATTGTCGTTCATTTGCCTGAATCCACAATTAAAAAGAGGCGGAAGGTGATCTTTGGCCCGGTTAGAAAAAGCTTTCCGGCACCACAATGACATCATTGGGGAGAATCTGTCTGTCCATGGCCACACGCTTGAGCACCTGCTTGCCCGCATCTGTTTTTCGAATGATTTTGACCCTTGATCGGGCGGCCTTTTCCGAAAACCCGCCCGCCCTGGCAATCGCCTGGATAACCGTTGTTTCTCCGTCCAGGCTAAATTCATCCGGCTTTTTAACCTCGCCCGTGACGAAATAAACAGCCGTCGTGGTTATGTAAATACTGTCGCCGCCGATGACCTGGATATTTTGAGATGTATCCCCTGCTTCGATCAGCTTTTTCAAGTCTATTGTAATGACTTGCTCCTCATCCGGCCCGGAGGAACGTTTTCTTTTAATAATGGCCTTGCTTCCTGCCCCCTTCGTGAGGCCGCCGGCCTGGGAAATAAGCTCTAGCAGTGTCGTATGCTGACGGAGTTCATAAAGACCCGGCCGGTTGATCCGGCCCAGGATCGTTGCTTTCTTGCTCTTGAATTCATGGATAAAAATATTGACCTGGGGATTGACAATGTACCCGTCCGCCAACAGGGCAGTAATTTTCCGGGATATCTGGCCCAGGGTCAAGCCCTGCACGTGAACATCGCCGATCAGCGGGACCGAAATGGTCCCTTCTCCGCTGACCCGTACGCTCATGGTCAGGTCGTCGTGTTCATAAACGGTCAGGTTCAGGACATCCCCTTCACCGACGACATAGTTCTGAGTGGCGGAAAAAGAGGGCGGGGCAAACAATAACAGGATCGCCAGGATGATGAGAAATCGTTTCATTTTTACCGATGCTTTAGATAAATAAGAAATAACTTAACATAAACGGCCTGGTGGCAACAAGTCTGCCCTCAAGCCGGCATTTTATCAGTGGACTTTTCAATTACCCGTTATCCTGGATCTCCGGTTGTACAGCGAAAACGATACCCGGATGGAAAACCGGTTTTCGGTAAAATCAAAACTGGAGAAATTTGAATCACGCTGGGAATATCGATAGGACGCATCGACCAGAAGCCAGCGGGAAAATTCGTATCTCAATGACGGTCTGATACGAACCAGGTCATCTTTTCTTTCTTTGGTCTCGCCGTCAAAGGTGAATTCGCCCTGGTAATGATCCCGCGCATAGGTGGCAAACAGATGCCCGGTCAATTTTGCAGTGAACCGTTGCTTATAATTTGCACTTATTCCATGGGTTACCACATACTCGGTTTCCTGTATGGTGGTTTCATCGGTCCTTCTGAATCCGACAAGGCCGAGCGAGGTTTTGGGGGTGAAATGATGATGAATTTCGCCCTCCAGGATGAAATTTTTTCCTTCTTTAAAGCCAACATCGGTGAATTTTTTTACCCCATAACCGGCTTTCAGACGCCCCCTTGATTTGGCCGTCATGTCCCACAAAACACCACCAAAATACTGGTGCTCTTCACTGTCACCGGCCAGGACATCGAGATCATAATCAATATCGATGAATTGATATTGGGCAAAAACGGACATTTTCGGCCGCATCTTATAAAACAGGTACCCCGAATAGCCATTGTCCTGACGATCCCGGCCGATTAAGGGAATCTCATCGTCGGGTCGTTCATCATAATCAAGATCGATGCGGGTATAATCAAATCGAAGTTTAATTTTTTCAGTGAGCGCATACGAAAAAATGACATTAAACAGATTTTCCATATATTCATCACGACGTGTGAATGGCGCGACACCCACCGGATCAAAAGTATCCACGTATTGATCGATCAGTTCAATGGAAAAACCGCTCCGAAAATTATACTGAAAAAGGCCTTCGAGCTTGTAGCTTTCCGTATCCTCTTCCGTAAATTCCGAATACCTGTAAAAATCGGCGCCAGCCCCCAGGTAGGCTCGATATCGCCTGAATGCCGCCGGATTTTCCCGACTCAATGTAAAACCGGCCGGGGTTTTGGGCGAAACCGACAGATTCATCGCTTTTACCCGGGAGCCGGGCAGCGAAAACCAGATCTCGGGCGATACCACCCATATAAAGTCATCTTTTTCGTCTTTACGTGTATTATAAATATTGTCCGAATACGCGCCACCCAGAGCCAGCGAAGGATGGATGAATCCCCCGCCTATTCCAAATATTTCTCGGCCGGAGACACTGCCGGGATCAGGCTCACCGGCCGCTGCCGAAAAAGCAAACCCGGCCAGAGAAAACCCGGCCAGAGAAGTAAGCAGAATCGTAAGAAATACATTTTTCATTTTCCAATGACCTCATTTATCAACTTCATATATCGAGATTCAGGAAGAAGTCATGCGCAAAAATCTTTTTTCACTCCGGCGAATCCTGGCTGGTATAAGGCCCTTCCCGGATTTCGCCCCCGGCTACAACAGACTCTTCTGTAAACGGGCCGCTTTCTCCCGGAGGCGGGGCAAAAGCAATCTGCACCAGATGATCCACGATGGACGGCTCTACGCCGGCGTCAATGGCCGCCCTGGCAAAAACGGCCGAAGAGATATGGATGCCCGGCTCCGCGCTGCACGCAGCCAGATAAGTTATATCCCCACCTGCAACCATGAGGGTTTTCAAAGCCACGTAAGCATCGATCCGGGCTTTAAGCTCGGCGTCCAGAATGTCACACACCGGAAATTTTAATTCCAGCGCTTTTTCACTGATTATTTTCTCAGAGATACCCGCCGTCACGGCAGCGGCCACGCCCTGTGCAAGTTTACCCCGTTCGAGCAAATTTTCCCATTGGGAATCTGCCAGCGCAGGTTGCCAAATGACGAATGAAATTATGAGTGCGACAATGATTGAAACAGTAGTTGAAACGACAGAATGAATCTTCATATTATCTTTCATCGTCATCCTCCCGGTATTGGAATAGGGAAATGGTTACAGGTTATGCGATGAGCTCCTCATGCGTGAACAATAATGATCCAGGCGGGCTTCGTTTACAAACAAACGAAAAGGACGCATGATTCACCACCGGTCATTATCCGGTAAATATCCTCCTATTATATGATTTCCCATCAATAATTGCAACTCCTCGCCTTCAGATCGATGAAGGGAAAGGATTCGAATTCGTGGCAGGCAGGACGAAAGTCGCTGAAAAACGCCTGGCTCAGCCAGCTGATGATGAGATAATCGCCGGATACGGTCATTTTTACGCCTTTCCGTTGTTCAAGTGTTCGAGGGCGCCGATAAATGACCGGCGCAGCTGCTCGACACGACGAAACGTATGCTGACTGACGGGGTGGCGCTGGAGATCTTTTACCAACCGGAGAACCCCGTAACTTTCCGGCCCGGCCTTCGCCCCTTTTGCCGCCCGGTCTGCCCCCCTTGTTGCCATCAGGGGTAATTCCAGCTTAAACCGGTAATCATCGGCGATCCCCCGGGTACCATCAAAACCGTCCCGCTGCCATTTCAGTCGTTTGTGACCGCCATCTTCAGCCTGGACAATTTTCGGATCCAATACCAGTTCGGCCAGATCGAAATCGAGTATTTCCATGGCCCGGCGAAAAATACACCACAAATCATCAAAGTCGGCCGCTCGGGCCATATCGATCTGAAGGCTCAGAAAACTCCGCCGCTCCCGGCTCAAACCGGTTTCATCAACAAAATCCCTGAACCAGCCGTAGATCTTATCGGAAGCGACATATTCAAAGTATCCCAGTTTACGGATAAAAACAATCGCACCGGTGCCTATAATGATCAGGAAAAGGCCGGCCCGTTCATCCCGGAGATTAACCATGATCACCGCCGAAAGACAGAGGCTGACGGTGAGGAGATAAATGATCAGGACCGCCGTCTTTGTTGTCAACCCCATGCTGAGAAGCCGGTGATGAATGTGCCCGTTGTCCGGAGCAAACAGCCGTCGGCCACGGACAAACCGGCGCAGGGGCGAAAGAACCGTGTCGAAAAGCGGCACGCCCAGGGCCAGCAACGGAATCAGCAGGGCGGCGCCCACCTGGCTTTTAACCGATCCCATGATGGAAATTCCGGCCACGGCATACCCGAGAAAATAGCTGCCGCCGTCTCCCAGGAAAATCGAGGCCGGATTGAAGTTGTAGCGTAAAAATCCGAGGACGGCACCGCCCAGTGCGGAAAAAAGAATCGCCGGAAGAAAGGAATGCCCCATCACCGACAACAGCACCATTACGGCAGCGGCAAAAAAGACGACGCCGCCGGCCAGGCCGTCCAGACCGTCCACCAGGTTAACCGCATTGATGAAAAGGATAAACCAGAAAACGGTAACCGCGTAGCTGAAGATTCCAAAATTGGCGGAAACCCCCATGATAACAAACCCGTCGATCCGGACGCCCCCCCAGAACGCCACGCTGGCGCCCATCACCTGAAAGAAGAGCTTGATCCAGGGGTTGAGGCGGTGGAAATCATCCACCAGCCCGATGAGAAAACAGATCACCCCGCCCAGGAAGAAGAAACTCCAGGGAGGCTGCCAGGTAAGCAGATCGGAAACCCGGGTCGTCAAAAGGGGACAGACCAGCAGGGTCAGCGTAAACGCCAGAAAAATGGCCGCCCCGCCAGTGCGGGAAATCGGCCGGGTATGCACTTTCCGGTCCCCGGGCAGATCCACCGCGCCCAGCCGTGTTCCCAATCGGCCGATCACCGGGCTGAGCACCAGAGACAGCAGCAACGCAATAAAAAAGATGGCCAAAAGAGTTGTCATCTCAGGTTATCCGTTGCCTGTTTTGGGTACCGGGTAAAATACTTGGCGATCAGTGCAGCGACGGACTCCCATGCCAAACGCACCGGCCGCAGCAGATATCGCAAAAAAGCCCACCGGGCCGGCAGGGAAAAAACAAACCAGTCCCGCTTTGATGGCAAAAATACCAGTTTCAAGATGTGGCGCAATTTATCCGCAGACCGGTCTCTGACGGCCAGGTGAAACATCGAAAAATTCGCATTTATCGGGTTGTTCAGATTTTTCGGCCGGATAAAAAGGGAAGCCATGACCGGACTGGCCAGTTTATTGATGGCCGGATCAGATTTGATTTTTCTTAAGATCCGGCCGGGAAAATCCGCATTCAGCAACCGGTGCGCCAGAAAAAGGCCCAGCCCGAATATCCGGCCGCAGTGAATTTTACCGGCAAAGTGTTCCGCCCGCTCCCAGTCCATGTCAGGACGGCTGCGAATCAGCTCGTTGACACAGCAGATACTGTCCAGGGATATCCATCCGTCTTTTG
>QNYZ01000021.1 GCA_003973265.1 Deltaproteobacteria bacterium
TGTTTCGCTGGCAATCATATCAATCTCAACGCTGATGCCGTTTTTACTGAGAAAATCTTTCTGGGAAATATACCCCCCTGCCGATTGCAGAGATACGACCGAGACACTCTTTCCCTTTAAATCAGAAATTTTCTCAATACCACTATCCGCCCGTACGATAATGAGACCCCGGAACCGTGTTTTGTATTTTCCCTTGCTGGCAATAGCCAGCGGGTTAACCTGTCCCGAAACCTTGGCAAAAACGACTGGATTTTGATAACTGAAAAGTGCTTTGCCCTTTCTAACCATCGAGATATGGTTTGAAAAATTATCCGGCATAACGAATTCTATGTCCACGCCTGTCTCATCAACAAGATAGTCCACCAGTGGTCCGAACCGTTCCATAATGACAATGGGAAAAAACCGAGGTAAAACGGCAAACGGGTACGTTTTTCCGGCGTAACTGACCGTTGCCGACAAGAATAAAACAAAAATTACAAAAAATCCCGGAATCACATGCGTGCATTTAGTTTTCAAGGGTGTCCCTCCGCTAATTTTATAAACGCTTAAGGTTATCGGCCTGTTTTTCCAGTCTAATTGTATGCAGGCAGGTACATAATCGGGTTAATGAATACACCTTATCAACTGGAGATCACACGCTTCGCAGAATAGAACGAATGTGGGCAATTGTCATCTTTACATTCTTCTGGTGCCGAACTCAGCAAGGCCAGCAATCTCATAAGATCTCTAAACGATCAGGTACGGATCATTCCTTTCGGGGATAGTGAGCGCTCCTGACCGGCATCTATTCGATTAAATGATATCCTCTGACTGAACCTCGAGTAAATACTGACCTTTATCCTTTCCTTTATTAATACGGGTTACACTTTTAACGGTTGGTTGCGTCCGAATCATCGCCCAGCCCGCATAAAATATGATGTCATTAATCGTATCGCCACTTTTTATTTTATTCAGCCGGGCATACGCTTCAGATGAAACCAGGATACCGAAACCGTTTTCGACAGAATCGGTCAACCGCACCAATACACTTTCCTGGTTATCGTCTTTATCGGTAAACAGTAATTCGGCTGAAATAAGCTGTGATCGAATAGAAACATCCTGTTCACGCCCCTGGCTGTCTTTTTGCTCAAGCATTTCGACAATGTCCATCACCATATGGTCGTCGGCATCGCTGGATTCCCTTTGAACCTTCTTCCTTATTGTCTCCAGCCCTTTTTTAAAAAAATATTCGATAAATAATTCGATATCCTCCTGCATGCCGAGCTTAAACTCAACCTCACTGGTACCCAGGATTGCTTTAATCTGCCCCTTCTGGTAAATATCCTTCGGATTTTCCATCAGGACTTCAGCGCCGGTATCATCCCATCTCAGCGGAACCCATCTCCGGGATAAAAGGCTTGACTTATCCAGCTCCTCTACCAGTCGTGATGGCGGCTCAATCTGCTCATTAAATTTTTCAAAAGGACATTCATGGTATGCGGAAAGCACATTCAGCAATTCATCCTTGTCAATGAGCTGATGAGTTAACAGGGCAGACAAAACACTTCTGTTTTCTTTGTGGGCATTCATCAATGCTTCTTCCAGATGCCTGCCTGTAAGGTCTGTATGACGAACTAAATATGACAATCCCGGTTCGGCAAGAAAAAGATCGAAAATAGCACGATATACGGCTTCCACCTCCTCCTTATCCACGTCCAGGTCCCTGAATTTTTCAACAATATCAACCGCAGATGTATACTTTCCATGCCCGGCGGCTTCCATCCCAAATCCTCGGACGACCTCAATCAACTCAGGGGCGGGCATATTTAATTTATCGATAACGCGTAATATTTCTTTTCCCATCTCGCCATGAGGACAAATGGCGACCAGGGTATCAACGATGGGAGAGATAACGGTTTCCGGCGAAAATCCAAGGCTGAACAGCATTGCATATTCATTCGCCGCTTCGTCGTATAACCCCTTTTCCGTAAATACGGAGGCGCGATCCAGGATAGGGGTAATATCTTTTTCCTTGGCATCGCGCCCCTTGATATGCGCTAAGGCTTCCTCTGAAATCTCGTTTTCCTCGTGTTTTTTTGAGGCGTCATCCGACAGTTTTTTCTTCAGGTTCAAAATACGGGTTGAAATATCGGTAATGACCTCTGAGTCACTTTGTTCTATGGTAGGTAATATTTTTTCATAGACGGATAAGGCCTCGGCAAACAACCCCATGGACTCGTATACCCGCGCTTCCGATATCCTCGCTTTTTGATCATCATTCATCATCATTACCCGTTAATAACATATGACAAAACCTGGCTCAGCTCTTTTATTTGAATCGGTTTCGCCAGGTAGGCCTTAAGCTGATTAGAAAGGGATGGTTCAATGCTGTCTTTCCCATATGAATCAAGTCCGGATAGCAGCACCACTTTTGCATCCGGATCAAATTTCAGAATATGCCTTGCGGCTTCAACCCCGTCCATACCTGGCATATTTCGATCCATCAGGACAACATCCGGATGGTTCTTCTTGTATTTTTCAATCGCATGTTGACCGTTAACGGCAGTGATGAGCCGATACCCTATCATCGTTAACAATTCGACGATGGCCGGCAATAACGCTTCATCATCATCCACGGCGAGAACCGTTTCTCCTCGCCCTTTCGTATATCGACTTTCAGACGATTTCATCTTTATTTCCTCCTGTCAGCCTTTAGGTGAAAAACCGGCCGATGCCCTTTTTTTTGGGTTTCACTTCTTCCAGTTTGGGCGTAAGGACGTCGCACTGAAGGCGTACCATGGCAGCTGATGCATCCGGTCGCATGATGACCCAGATATGGCCTGACGAATACCCCCGGATAGTTATACGATACGAACCATAAAGAAAGTCCGCTTCTTTGACATCATGAAATAAAGAACGCATTATATCCAGACCATCCACCGGAAAACCGGCCATATTTAGTTGAGACAGATCCTGGAAAATAATTTTTTCATCAGACGAAAAAACGATAATTCCCAAAACCCCGTCAACTCTAAATAGATCCTGTGCCACGGATTGAATCATTTCCAATTAAGTTCGCCCCTTCTATTAAAGGTTGGTTTTGGAGCAGCAGCGTTGGCGTATCAGTCGATCTGCCTGGCGATATTAAACATTCTATCCCTGGGACTCATACGGTCCACGTTCAAAATGGCTGACGGCGACCCGGGGATAAAGAAAACCGGCTGCTCGTTTTTCCGATGAATATATCCACATTGAAGCCGTCCCGCTTTAAACAAATCGCCTATTTTCAAAGCCAGTGTGATACTATGTTCCCAGTCACGATCAGAGTGAATCTGGTCAGTCCCGATTTTTTTTCCTGTTTTTTCCTGGATATAGCGCAGGATTTTCTTCGCGCTCCGCTTTCTTTTCTGGACCGGCTTCTTTTTCGGAAGCGTTGCCGCGGCCTTTGCCGGTGGCCGACGGGCGCTATTTTCTTTTACTGTTTTTCCAGGAGCTGGTTCCACCGTGTTATCCGCGGGTTCTACGGCCTCCTGAAAATCCGCTTCATCCTTCAACCGCATGGCTTCCAGTAAAACGGCCTGCAGGCCAATTCTGATCTTTGGCTCAACCGTTGCCGGACAGCTGTTTTGAATGCGAATCTGGGTCTTTTCCAGTGCCAGTATGATAAAAATAGCATCATCACCGATCTTGTCACCATAACGGGCATCCAGCAACTTACCATCCCTGAAAAAAACGACGCCCACGGTATCATCAGCATCGCTGTGCACCCGGATAGTACATGTCATTTCTTCCATCTCGGCCAGTTGCATAAAAACACCGGTGGAAATACTTTTAATAACACCACCATCTGATTCTTTTTTAAGCAGTGTCAGTATCTTATTTGATAATTCACTCAGGCTGAACGGTTTACTGATAAACGCCACCGCACCACTTCGGCGGGCCATCCATTCCAGCTCCTCCCGCCCGTAAGCGGTGATAATGATGACCGGGATCTCCGGATAATCATTCGTAATATTTAAAAGCAGCTCCAAACCATTCATTTTTGGCATTTTTACATCGGAAACAACAACCGATACGGATTCGTGCTTGAGGACTTCAAGGGCCTTTTCTCCATTGTTGGCCAAAAGAACTGAAAACCGGGAACGGTATTTACGCATACCCTCTTTCAGGGATATGAGAAGGTCTTCATTATTATCGACAATCAATACCTGTTTCACGCTGGTTTTACTGATATTTTTTTTCTCACTCATCGTACCCGAGCTCCGTTAGTTCTTTAGCGTATTGTGCTTTCCATATCTCGATCTCGGAATCAAACTGTTTCGCCAGTTGATTCTCTTCGGCCAGCTCCCGGGCAGATTCAAAGATTGCCGCGGCCACCTGTTTCCAGTCAGCATCGCCATGATAAACCACTTTCCCCTCGGTATATTGAAATTCGGCAGCGAAAGGGTCGAGAAATCGGTATTTGTCTGCTTTTTTAATGAATTTTTTCTTTAGAAGGATATTGAAATCAAATCCATGACCGTTCTTTCCCGCCATTACACCCTTAAGAGACTTAAGCAGAGATTCCAGCATACGGCTCGTCACGTGGGCATTAAATATATCTGATTCTCCTTTTTTATCCTTAGGTTGTCGGGTGGACGCAATTTCCCTCACATTAAAAACACCTGATTTTTTCTGAGAAAAATACAATAAGGCGGCTAAAACGCGATCTCTGGCCGGTAATCTTTCTGGTAATTTTTCATCAATAAAGCAGGCGCTGTGAATCACCTGGCCACTTCGAAAGAAAACGGCGCCGCCAAGCTCTCCCTCAAAGAACGTCTCAATGTATCCGGTCAGTCCTTCTGCCTTCATCTTTTTTATCAGGCTCGCCAGGTTGGTAAATTCCGATTTCAGATCTTTATAAAGTGGACGTGTATCAAACAGGCTGGCCCAGAAATATATATCATCAGGGTCAATCCGGTAAACGGTAAGGCTAAAACTATTGTCGGCGGATAGCCGGATCAGCTTCCGGGTAACATCTACCGTATCCAGCTCTTTGCCCGCGCTGGATTGCAGTCCACCACCCAAATAATCGAAATGATCGTAGTACAGGATACCTTCAGTTGATACCGATTTAAAATGAATACCGTGATTCCCATCAACTCCCTGGTAATACTGAACTAACTTTTTAATATCGACAAAGTCGCTATACAGGCCCACCGTCAGGGCCTTCCAGTTTGGAATGACAATCATACGCGGCGCTCCCCTTCTAAATACCCTCTTTCTTTCAACAATTTCATCAGACTCCTTTGGAAACCGAGCCGTTTTTCCTTCTCCTCTATTTCGCCGGATAATGCGCCAATTAATTCGGCGACCCGGTGAACAGGAAAATGGGCCGGTGTCAGCTTCAGATCGGATATGGCCTCATCTATCAAAATCGACGAGATCGGCCCTACAATATGCGCAAGCGTAGCAGAAAGCGCATTAAAAAAAGATTTATCTAGTACCGGCACCGCTTTCAAAACGGGTTCGATAAGACCTTGTTCGGCCAGTTTGACCACACTTTCATGCAACTGATCCATGGGAATTTTTGTGTCCTGGCATATCCGCCGCATATCTCTTTTTCCATCTACTGAAACGAGGACCTGTACCATCAGCGAATCCAGGGCAAACGCCACCGTCTTATCGATGTCGGATAGATCGGATAGTTTGAAAATATTATCCGCAAATGTTTTTAATGCTGCATCTGTCCGCGGGTCACCAGGCATTAAGCGCCTCCCTTTTTTACCGGTTCAAGGCATCTTGTATTTTTACCAGTTCCCTGCGCAGGGAGGCCACCTCTTCGTGCAACAAAGCCAGATCCTTCTGGATCTTTTTTATATCGCCCGCGCTCGCAGCGGTCCGCTGGCTTTTCACGGAAGGTCGGATCCCTTTTGAACCAGTTACTTTTTTCTTAAGTTCCAAAAACTTATGAATTTCATCCAACACCAGCCGCTCTCTTTCCGCATCCGGCATGCCTTCAACATCAATCACCTTTTCCATACTCTCATAAACAGACCCAAGCAGTCCCACGGCATCTTTATCGGCGGTTGCCTTATGAGCTTTAATGTATTTTGCAAGGGAAGAGAGCATTTTAAAATATGCGACCAGAACAATATCCCCTTCTGAACTGCGCATTAATTTTTCAGACTCATCGATTAATTTAGTTGTTGTCTGGTCGTTAATCTCCCAATCCATGGCAAGGAAAACCGCTTTCAGATCCTGCAGGGCTGAGAACCGATCCTCACTTGTTCTATCCTGAGCAGCTACCGGTGTGTTGTTACCTTTTTCTGTCCCGATGGACTTATCCTTGTCGGAAGTATTCATGAATCCTATCCTCCTACATAAGTGTTCTTTGAAGGGAAATCATTGTCATCTGGATGGCCTTTTTTAACGTCGCAACAACATTATGGCCAATCATCGCACTGGTTCCAAAACTCGGGGCTTTCAGCTTTGAATTCAGATCCCTTTCCATCTCTTCAATAGATAATAACGGGACACCTTTTTTCCCCAAATCTCTTTTGTTATACTGGAGGACAATAGGAATTTTATAAAGATCCTTTTGGTATGCCGCCAGGTTTTCTTCTAGGTTTTTCAAAGAAGAAATATTTTTTTCTTTCCTCACCGCCATGGAATCCGCCACAAACACAATTCCGTCCACACCTCTCAAAACAAGGCGACGAGTCGCATTGTACTTTACCTGCCCTGGAACGGTATATAGCTGAGTCCGAATGCTGTACCCTTTAATCGTACCAATATTTAAAGGAAGAAAGTCAAAAAACAACGTCCGGTCTCCATGGGTTTTAATGGTCACCATCTCATTTTGCATCTGGCTCCGGATTCGATTATATATAAATTCCAAGTTGGTAGTCTTACCCCCCCTACCCGGGCCATAATAAACAATCTTGGCCTGCACTTCTTTCTTTTTAAGATTAACAAATGCCACGGTTAACTCCTCTGTGGATAGCTTGATTCAGCAAGGCGGATTCTTATCCGTTTTTCAAGCTGACTGAGTTGGCAGCAATTTTTCAATTTTTGCCACAGCCTCGGCCACTTTCAACCTTAAAAAACCCAGAGATATCTCCTTCCCGAAAATAGATACCAGCAGATAATCGGAAAGAATTTTGCTGAAATGGATATTTGCCGTTTCGCCTTTATGAAAAAGAAGCGAAAATTCATCTTCGCCAACAATGTTGGCCATGGCATTCATGGCACCATAATTTCCGGCAGCCAGCGCCGCCAGTGAATAAATATCATGGTCACTGTTTCCGCTATCCTGGTCAACCACAATATTTCCGGCCATATCGATCAGTATTACGCTGTGGACGCCAAGGTCGATCAAACTTTTACTTAGCACCTGCTCTATCTCTTCAATCTGTTTCTGTTCGAGTATGTAAGTCAACTTAAGTTCCTCCCCTTTACCTTCGTCTAATAAACATCTTCAGGATCTCCCATAGCCAGATTTATCTTCACCGTCAAAAAGACCGGTTTTAATTTTTCAGCGATAATCCTCATTCGGCAAGCTTATTTCGCGGGGCCTTTTTCAACCTGATAAAAACACTCGTCCCGATCCCGGTGCTGCTGTCTATTGTAATACTTCCGCCCATGGATATCAGAAGTTTACGGACCATTGGGAGCCCCATTCCCGACACATCCCTGTCTTTTGAATAAAACGGGATAAAAACCTTCTTTAATTCTTCCTGAGCAATACCGCATCCGTTGTCCCGAATGACGATCTGCGTCTGATCTGAAGAAATAGCGATTATTTCAATCAGCGGATTCTTCTGATCCCTTACAGCCTCAACAGCGTTGTTGATCACCGCATTAAATGCCAGGTTCAGCACTTTCGGGTTACCTAAAATATGGCAGGGAAATTCGGGTTCTTTAACTCTAAATCGAATATTCTGCCGGGTCAGTTCTTTCTTTTTTTCTTGAATCCATTCCTTCCAGAATGGTTCGAAATCCATGGGCTGTACGCGATTGCCTATGGAGCGGCTGTAGGTCCTCATCGACTCAAGCAGATGCTGCTGCATGTCAACCTGGCTGACTGCCCGTTTTAAAAATTCAACCTGCTTTTCCTCACTGAACTCACCGAAATTTTCCAGCATCACCTCAAGGGTAATTTTCAGCGTACTGACCGAATTACCAAGAAGGTGGCGGATATTAGATAAAGCCCGGTCAAGAAGCTCTCCTGAAGTTAAATCCGTATCAATATTTCGAGTCATCTGTATTCCAATCTTGAAAATAGATTGACGCAAGCCGAATTTCTGTTTGCCGGGGCAGCAAAACGGTCAAGGCACGATCCTGACAATAACTAAAAAAATGGTACCCTTTCGCATGCCATCCGTAGAGGTTCTGCCGGACGACCCAGCGCCCCTTCCCTGAAGTTTTCAGCTTGATAAATAAAACCGTAAAACACCTCATTTGCGATTCATCTTTACTGCAAATATTACGCCAATTGGTTTTAATTTTTATTATTATTGTATTTTCAGATAGTTAATAAACACATCGTATGCCGTAACAATACCGCTATCCGCCTTTATGTCGTATTATGGCATCCATTATTTGTAATCAGAATAGATGAAATTTGTTATTAGAGATATCATTGATGCCACGGCGCCTTATCCAGAGCAATATTTACCCGGTTTCATGCAGTATGAAATATCCGATGATCGGTGTCAAGGATGAATAAACTCAGTAAGTTAAAAACTGGCTTCGCAACTGCACACCGACACCTGATAATCCACTATTATTGATTGTTCATCAGCATTCACACAGGGCTTTCACATGGGCATTTTCTCCAATCTATTGAATTAGAAAACTTAACGATATCTAATTCTTGCATATTTTTTCGTCTATTGATATCAGGATTATTATTTAACCGGTTTATCATGTATTCATCATCCTGCCGGATACTATCAGGAAAGCAGCCCAATGAAGTCTTATCAATCTGATCATGGAAAGGGCAGTCGCAGCTACTGCGGCAAAATTTTAGACGGGATGTACAGCAGCCAGTTGAAACACCGGACGGCCAGCAGTATTTCCGCTTTTCAAAATTTCGATCTTATGGGAACACCTGTCCTCCCCTATATATCCGCCTGGCAGGAGGATAAAAAATCCATCTGGTACGAATTTATCAGTCGCCATCTGCTCAGGATGATGACGTGTGAACCGCATCAAGCGGCCCGGTCTTTTCGAAATTGTGTGCTCGAACAACGAATTTATAAGCATCAGTCCGACGATAAGCAGATCATTGAAAATATTATCAGCCCGGAGGACCTGGCGGGGGCCAGAACCCGTTACCGGCGTGAAGTGAAACGCAAGGGTGTCACGGAGGCCGTCTACAAGTGTGCGATAAATAACGGAAATGTCATCTGGCTCAAAGACCAGGCCATCATCGAGGCATATCTTGACGACCATATCTACCTTTCGCTGGGCTGCCTGACCAATGTTTCGAAGGAGATGGAGGCGGATGAAGCGCGTAAACAGATGGAGACTGTCCTTCGAAAAAACGAAGAGCGATTTCGATACCAGGCGACCCATGATGACCTGACCGGCCTGTATAATACCCGCTATCTGTACAAAAACCTGGACAGGTTAATTGAGTCCGGCCGTGCTGAAAAGCGGGTCTTTTCATTAATATTCATGGATATTGATGATTTTAAACAGGTCGTCGACACCCATGGACATTTAAATGCCAGCCAGGCCATCCGGGAAATCGGTGCCTCTATTCAGGCATCCATTAAAAAACCGGCCTATGGCGTTGCCTATGGGGGAGATGAATTCATCGTGGTGTTACCGGACTTTGATAAACCCCGGGCAATTGACCAGGCAAAGCGCCTGCGTTCACTCATGCGTAAGACGGTTTACCTTACCAGCCGGGGTCTTGAAGTTAAATTACACGCAAGCTTCGGCGTCGCCACTTTTCCCGACGATGCTGATAACCAGAGAGCACTGATCGGCCTGGCGGATCAGGCCATGTTCGGGGTAAAGGCCAGCGGGAAAAATGCCGTGCAGGATATCCAGGACATCCTTCTGGCTGAACGTTCAGCGCGCTGAAATTTCGAGATTACGTTCAACGCCCATACACATCCGGGCCATTATAATTGCCAGTAATCAATCCCCAACGCTTCCGCCTCCCGGCCGTTGAAAACACCCTTCACGTCGATAATCAGGGGGGGGGCATCTCCACAAAGCTGTCCTATCTTTTCCAATCCCATTTTTAAATATTCATCATGAGACACGGCCATGATAACGGCAGCCACCTGTCCAATGGCCTGCATCTTTGTTAATTTCAAACCATAGTAGCGCACTGCTTCTTTATCATCAGCCAGAGGGTCATGAACCATGACCTGAATACCGTAATCTTCCAGTTCGTGAATAATATCCACGACCCGCGTATTTCTTAAATCCGGTACATTTTCCTTAAATGTCAGGCCGAGAACAGCGACCCTGGCATCTCGCACCTGTTTTCTCTGGGCAATGAGTTTCTTTACAGTACACTCGGCGATATGTTTGCCCATCTGATCGTTGATCCTTCGCCCCGCCAGAATCATCTCCGGATGATAACCGATAGATTCCGCCTTAAAGGTAAGGTAGTAAGGATCAACACCGATACAATGCCCCCCGACCAGTCCCGGGGAAAATTTCAAAAAGTTCCACTTGGTACCCGCCGCTTTCAACACTTCGTGTGTATTAATCCCCATCCGGTTAAAAATCATCGCCAATTCGTTCATCAAGGCGATGTTCAGATCGCGCTGGGTATTTTCGATAACCTTTGCGGCTTCAGCCACTTTTATGCAGCTCGCCGTATGAATACCCGCTTTAACAACCTGACCGTAAACGCCGGCGAGCAGGGCCGCCGTCTGCGGGTCCGAACCGGAAACGATCTTGGTGATTTTTTCCAGGGTGTGGACCTTGTCGCCGGGATTTATCCGTTCCGGTGAATAGCCCACGGTAAAATCTTCACCAAAGGATAAACCGGACGCTGTTTCCAGAATCGGGACACAGACCTCTTCGGTTGCCCCGGGAAAAACCGTTGATTCAAATACCACACAGGCGCCCCTCGGCATCTGCTTTCCAACGATTTCGCTGGCAGATCGCAGCGGTGTAAGGTCAGGATTTCGCTGCGCGTCAATCGGTGTGGGGACGGCCACAATGATAAACCGGCAGGTTGACAACCGGGCCGGGTCATCGGTGTATTCAACCTTTGCATTTTTCAACCGGTCGGTGGCAACTTCGCGCGTGCGGTCCATGCCGGCACACAATTCTCCGATCCGGCGGGGGTTTAAATCAAAACCGACCACCCGGAAATGCGCCGCCAGGTGAACAGCCAATGGCAGTCCCACATACCCCAGCCCGACTACGCCGATCGTTTCTTTTTGAGCCTTCAGCAATTCCAATGTTAACATGGTTACTCCCTATGCATTATGCGGGGCCTTACCAGGCCCATGCGTTATTCGTCTTTTTCACGCCTTTTCATTTTGCCTGTCCGCCATCACCGCCACGTCGTTTAGGAGAACGTTTTTTTCCGCTTCAGTCAGATACCGCCATTGGCCTGATTTTAATTTACCCAGGCGGATATTGGCCATGCGAATACGTTTCAGACGTTTCACCCGGTGGCCAATTTTTCCCGCCATCCGCCGTATTTGTCGATTTCTACCTTCCCGCAGTGTCATTAAAAACGATTTTCCCGACAGCCGCCGAACGATGGCCGGACGGGTTCGGATGCCGTCCAGATCAATCCCGCCGGCCAACCGCTTCAAATCACCATTGGCAATTGGGCGGGCCACCGTCACCCGGTATACTTTTTCATGATCAAAAGAGGGGTGTGATAATCGCTGATGGAGATGGCCATCATTGGTTAGAAGCAGCAGGCCCTCGGATTCCTTGTCCAGTCGACCCACAGGGAAAATGCGTTCGGGGATGTCCACCAGCGACGTAACGATTCTCTCCTGGGGCTGTTTGCAGCTCGTCACATACCCCGGCGGTTTATTCAATGCAATATAAAGAGGTTGGGGCGATGACGCCACCGGTTTTCCGCAGAATTCGATCCGGTCTTTCTCCGGATCTACCCTGGTGCCCAGAACCGTGATAATCGTTCCATTTACACGGATATCACCGGCAAGGATATGCCGCTCTCCCTGTCTTCGGGAACACACGCCTGCCATCGAAAGAAATTTTTGCAGCCGGATCTGGTTCATTTCGGTCGGCTCCCGCCACCTTCAGGTCCGGTAATCGGCATTAATCTTCACATATTCCACAGACAGATCACAGGTATAAACAGATACCTGTGCCGGGCCCATCCCCAGGTCGACTATGATGGTGCAGTGGGGACGCCGAAGGATGGCAGCAACCCGGCCGTCTTCGGCGGCCGCTGTCGCCCCCCCGCCGGCAAACACCAGAACATCCCCGAAAAACACCTCGAGTCTCTCCGGCTCAATGGGGACACCGGCCCGCCCCACCGCGGCAACCACCCGCCCCCAGTTGGCATCTTCACCAAAAAAGGCCGTTTTCACCAGGGCAGACCCGGCAATCGTGTTGGCTACAACATGGGCGGCGGCCTCGGATCGGGCCCCCCTGACAGTGATCTGAATCCGTTTGGTGGCGCCCTCACCGTCTTCGACCAGCTTTTCAGCCAGTTCGCCCAGAACGTCTCTCACAACCTCATTAAACAGTGCTTCGGATTTTTTATCGTCGAGGGCGGCCCCGGATCGACCATTGGCAAAAAGCAGCGTCGTATCGTTGGTACTCGTATCGCCGTCAATCGTCATCCTGTTAAGGGTCTCATCTACACCGGTCTTAAGAATCCCTTGAAGCTGCTGCGCCGTAGCCCCCATATCCGTGCAGATAAAGGCCAGCAGGGTGGCCATGTCCGGGTGAATCATGCCGGAGCCTTTGGCCACCCCCGTAACAGTGAAAGGAATCTTCCCCAGAAAAGCCTGACGCGTAACTAATTTGGGAACCGTATCCGTCGTCATGATGGCTTCGGCAAAATCGGCAAATCCTGTCGGCCGGGCCTCGGCCACCAGTTCTGGAACAGCGGCTTCAATCTTTTCCATCGGCAGTCGCGGCCCGATAACACCGGTTGAGGCCACCAGCACCTGGTCAGGAATAATCCGGAGACTGGCGGCCGCCATCTTTGATACGGCAATGGCATCTCTCATACCCGGCTTACCTGTACAGCAGTTGGCAATACCGCTGTTAACGATCAAGGCCCGGCCAACGCCTCCCGCAATTCGCTCACGGTCCAGGATCACCGGGGCTGCCTGAATCTGATTCCGGGTGAATACGCCGGCAACGCTTGCCGGGCAGTCGCTTACGATCAGGCCCAGATCTTTTTTCTGATCTGGTTTGATCCCTGCCGCCCGACCCGCTGTTTTAAATCCTTTTACACAATAATCTGCCATACCTGAACTCCATCCCCATATAAAAAATCAGTCAAGCCGGTATTTTTCCAGCCGATAACGAAGGGTATCCCGGGTTAAACCGAGCAGACGGGCTGCCCGGGTCTTATTGTCGCCACAGCGGTCCATGGCAGAAAGAATTAATTTTCGTTCGACGTCCCTCAGGTTGAGACCTTCGGGAGGAACCACCCACTCCTGGTTCGCCGTATCTATTTCAGGAGGAACAATCAGAAGATCTTTTTCATCAAGTCGTGAATTTTTACAGAAAATCATCGCTCTTTCGATACAATTGCTCAGCTCACGGACATTGCCCGGCCATGAATATTCGAGCAGCGCTTTTTTGGCCGCCGTTGTTAAGCCTTCTACATGTTTTTTCAACTCCCCATTGAATACACCCACAAAGTGATCGGCGATAATTAATACATCCTCTTCCATCTGCCGTAAAGGAGGCATCTGAATCGACACTACGTTCAGGCGATAATAGAGATCACTGCGAAATCGCTGCGCTGCCACCTCCCGGCTTAATTCACGATTGGTCGCCGCCATAATCCTTGTATCCACATGGATCAGGTTATTACTTCCCAGCCGGCGGTAACATTTATCTTCCAGGACACTCAATAGTTTCGCCTGGAGCGGAAGAGATAACTCTCCAATTTCGTTTAGAAATATGGTCCCATTTTCCGCCTCTTTAAAAAGACCGTCCCTGGACGTAACCGCATGGGTAAACGCACCTTTTTCATAGCCGAACAGTTCGGATTCGATCAAGTTATCAGGCAGCGCCGCACAATTGATCTCAACAAATGGCGCCTCCGGAGACATGGAACCATAGTGAAGGGTCCGGGCGGCCAGGTTTTTTCCGGTACCGCTTTCACCGAGCAATAAAACAGTCGCCCGGGGAACCTGGTTCAAATGATCGATAATTTCCCGGATTTCATTGATTGCCGGCGATTCTCCGAGGATCTCATTCTTTGTTACCCCCTTAAGGAACGGCTGCTGCTTTAACAGGAGAAAATCGTTGCGCTGCTGCAGCAGTTCCTGTCTGATCTCGGCATCGGTCGTGACATCTTCAAGCAACAGCAAGCCCTTGGCGTCTGTTTCACAGGGTATAATACAAAGATCAAGGTAATACCGCTTTCCATTTTTATCTTCCCGGTTCACGTGCTTGATGAAAAGGGTCTCCTTGTCCTTTGCGACAACGGCCTCGATCAGGTGCTCCTGACCAATCAATTCAGGAAAACACTCCCGGATATCCGATCCCGTCTTTCCGTGTGAGTTGGAATTTTCATTCGAAATGATCTGAATTATATTTTCAGCAATGGGATCCTGTTTCTCTATTTTATATTCACTATCAAAACGAACAAACCCAATGGATTTACTTGCCAGAATTCGTTTCGCCGTTTTGTTTAAAGGCATATTCGGTTACCTTTTCATCTTGCCGCACACTCAACCCTGATTGGCGCCATTGCTTTACAATGGCCTGTTTTTGCCGTAATCATTTTCAATCATAACAAATCGCATGGTATCGATGCAATTATTTTTTTATTTTGACAAATTACGCTGTATCAGATAATCTTTCCGTTGAGGAAGGGTACAGGTGCTTGTGTGATATTTTCCAAATGATATCCGTCAGGGGACATCTTCGAAAAACCCCATATCCGATACCTGACTTTTGCGCCTGGATTACGTTATTTGATTAATAAACCGCCTTCAATAATGAGGGTAAGGGCACGTTGTTATTATTCAAAAGGAGATCTGTTTTGACTACCACGACAAACCGGGAAGCCGTTTCCATCTCACCACTTCAACCGGCTGCGGCAGGGAATAAGCCGGATACCCTGTCAACCGATGAAGAAATGGACAATTCCGCCGCTCAGAATATCAGCCAGATTCGTGATATTCTTTTTGGCCGGGAGATGACCCGATATGAAAAAAGATTTAATCATATTGAGGCGCGGCTGATCGAACGGACGGATCAGATAAAACAGGAGGTATTCGAGCGTCTGCGCACCCTGGAAACACTTATTCACACCGAAATTGAAGCGGTAACCAATCAGCTTAAATCTGAAGAAAACGGGCGTGTGCAGCAGGGCATGGACCTGTCCGGCGAATTAAAATCGACTGCCGCAACCCTGACGCAAGCGGTCAACCAGCTTCAGGATAAGCTGACACAAACCACAGATTCACACCGGCAACAACTTCTCGACCAGGCCCGGAGCCTGAATGAAAAGATCACATCTGTCCAGAAAGAAACAACGGCTTCATTAAATCAGTCGACTGAGCAATTACAGGCCGATAAAGTGGATCGTTCCGCGCTTTCAGGCCTGCTGATTCATCTGGCAGAACAGCTATCTCCGCCATTTTCAGGGGGAGAATCGGGTTCAGAGATAATATCAGATTCAGGGGCGACATTGGGCGCAGAAACAAAACGGGATCATGAATAATATATCCGGCCGCCCTTCAGACCACTCCGGCCTGAAACCGGGCCGCCCCCCCTCCAAAGAAGCATATAAGACGCTTCGGGAACTGATTGTCGGTTCCGATATTGCCGACATTAAACGCATCCATGCACGCATGAAAGACCCGGAACGCCGGGCCGAAGACATCAGCCAGGTGCTGCCCGAAGCCGTTATTCTGCAGACCAGGCAGGACAACCGGATGGTGCCGGCATTGAGATCGACGGTGGAACAGATCATTCAGTTGTCGGTCAAGCGCGATCCAAAACCCCTGGTGGATGCCCTGTTTCCGATTATCGGGCCGGCCATCCGCAAATCCGTTGCCGAGGCTTTTCGGCAAATGATGCAGTCACTGAATACCACCCTGGAATACAGTACTTCCCTGAAAGGATTGAAATGGCGGCTGCAGGCACTCCGCACGGGAAAACCATTTGCCGAAGTGGTTCTTCTCAATACGTTTCTATACCGGGTGGAACAGATTTTTTTAATTCACCGGGAGACCGGCCTGCTTCTCAACCATGCGGTGGCCGAAGGCATTGCCGTCCAGGATGGTGACATGGTGTCCGGCATGCTGACGGCAATCAATGACTTTGTCCGGGATTCATTTACCCCCCGGAAGACGGATGCACTGACTATTGTCCGGGTGGGTGAAACCACGGTTGTCGTCGAAGAAGGGCCTCATGCCTACCTGGCCGGCGTGGTTCGTGGTAATCCTCCGGTACGATTACGGCTCTGTTTCCAGGAAGTCCTCGAAGGCATTCATCTCGAATTTGGCCGGGAGCTCATACAGTTTGATGGCGATACCGCGCCTTTTGAAACGGCCGCCACCCACCTGGCCCCCTGCCTGTTGACACAATTAAAGCCCAGAACCCGCAAAACCTCTCCGCTCATGTGGATCATTCTCCTGGGGATCCTCGGTTTCTCCATATTCTGGGCCACCGGGTGGATTCGTGATCAGATGCGATGGTCAGCGTATCTGGACAGGCTGCGCAGCGAACCGGGTATTGTGATCACGTCTGCAGAAAAACGGGCCGGGAAATTTCGGGTAAGCGGGTTGCGGGATCCACTGTCAACAGATCCGGACACCCTTATCTCCGAAGCCGGGCTGGACAAAGACCGGGTGACAGGCCACTGGGAGCGTTTTTATGCCATGCAGCCATCATTTATCCTCGGCCGGGCCAAACACCTCACCCGCCCGCCCTCATCAATGACATTGACGTTGAAAAACGATATTCTCGTTGCCAGGGGGACCGCACCGATCACGTGGATTACCCGGAATCGACCAATTTTATCCACTTTGCCGGGTATTTCCAGCTACGACGACACCCAGTTGGTCCCATTGTATACAGATGCAATGATCCTGGAAAAAGCCCGGTTACAGCTTCAGCCACCTGCAAGTGTTACGCTGGATGTAAAAAACGGAAACCTGACCGTTGCCGGCAGGGCCCCGCATCAATGGATTCTCAACCTGAAAAGCACAGGCGCACGGATTGCCGGCGTAAATACTGTTCAGAGTGAGCAATTGATCGATATGGACAAACAGGAGATGGATGAGATTGGA
Organism: Deltaproteobacteria bacterium; assembly: GCA_003973265.1. Lineage (GTDB taxonomy): Bacteria > Desulfobacterota > Desulfobacteria > Desulfobacterales > QNYZ01 > QNYZ01. Next base: position 17,418 of record QNYZ01000021.1, read on the forward strand.
CAGGTATTGAAACAGACAGCCATCGGATTTTCCCAGGGGATAACCCTGGCCGGACCGGATGATACGGCCACGCTGAACAAGGTTGCAGATCTGATCAGGCGGCTTCAGATCCTGGCCCCTCTTTTTAAACTGACACCTCAAATTAAAATCATGGGACATACCGACATGGCCGGAAGCGACGATATAAATCACCGGCTCAGACAGGCACGGGCAAAAAAAGTCCGGTCTATTCTTGTTGAAAAAGGGGTATCACCCTCTATCCTGCGGGTGCCGGATATGAAAAACCAGGAAGCCGATTACATGAAAAAAGTAAAAACGATCCTGCTCACCGGACGTCGAGTAACATTTGAAGTCAATTTATTACAAAAGCGATAATCAGGTAAATAAAACGATGATTAATAAAAAAGTCTGCATGCTCGGGGAGTTTGCCGTGGGTAAAACCAGCCTCGTGGTCCAATACGTGGCACGAATGTTTTCCGAAAAATACCATACGACCCTGGGGGTCAGGGTCGACAAGAAGAAAATCAATGTGGCTGACCAGGACATGCAGCTTATCTTGTGGGACATCCATGGCAAAGACCGTTTCACCACGATTCACGAAACGTATTTACGTGGCATGTCCGGATATCTGCTCGTCGTCGACGGTACCCGGCCGGAAACGCTGGAAACGGCACGCAGCCTTAAAGCCCAGGCTGAAAAAACGGTTGGCCCGGTGCCATTTATTTTAATGCTTAACAAAATCGACCTGGCCGTTTCATGGGCAATTCCGGATGAAGAGATCAGCTCACTTAAAAAAAAGAGCTGGCCAATCATCCGTACCAGTGCCAAAACAGGAGAAGGGGTCGAAGAGGCATTTACGGCGCTGGCAATCCAGATGATAAAAAAATAATTGTCTGATGTCTCTGCCGCTACCTCAGTTGATTCAACGGTACGCCTTCTATATTAAATCGATCCATCAAAACCATATTATCTCAAAAATTCGATTTCACCTGGATATTTCTTTAACCGGCAGGTAATTTTCATTGACAACCGGCAGTGATACGACTATAATCATAAGTTCAGAAAATCTTCTTTAATCAGGCCGGGCGCCGGTAAAACCCGGCCTTTTTACGATTATAAGTAACGATAAAAGGGAGAAATCACAATGGAGTGTACAACTGTACGAAATGGAAAACCATGCCCGTTCATGACGGCCAAGGGGTGTTCATATACCGGGGGGATCTGTCACGAAGTCGTCGATCAATGTGACGGCTGTAATCGCACGATTCAATTTGGATCCGGATGGTATTGCGCAACCTTCCCCGAGCCAGCCGCAAAATGGCGTAACGGCGACTGCAACTTCGCTACGCATGTCACCAAAGTTGAGACCAAGAGTGCCAAGGTTAACCCGCTTAAGGCGTCCAAGAGAGCCGCCCGGTAGTCTGGATTCTGCAGGTTTTGTCGCTGCGTTGACGGGTCGCTGTCTTACCCGTTTCCAACCGACAACCACGCCGGTTGATGACGTCGGGTTCGTATTTCAAAGCCGGTATCGGCTTCCATCGCGCGATACCGGCTGTTTATTTTAGCCATCCTCTCTTTTTTCTGGTCTTTTTCCGGTCTTTTTTCTGGTTGCCTGCCTGTCGGCCGGCCACTGAAGATTTATTCTTGACATTTTTCTTTATACCCCTGTAAAGATTATCATTCATCAGCCCCATTGACAGCATTATAGAGCCGAACGCGACAGGAGAAAAGCCATGACGATATCCCCGTTGGCACAACAGTTAAATGATACGATCGAAGAAAAAAACCCCCACATAGCTGCCATGCTGTCCGAAACCGGAAAAGCCCTTTTTTTCCCAAAGGGCCTCATCAGCCAGGGAGCGGAAGCCAGGGAAAAAGCCCATCGGATCAATGCCACCATCGGCATTGCCAAAGAACACGGGCGAACCATGGCATTTAACACGGTGACTGATTTTATCGACACGATCCCCCCCCGGGACTCCCTGACCTATGCGCCCTCTTACGGAATTATGGCTTTGCGGAAACTCTGGCAGGAATCGCTTATGGAAAAAAACCCGTCGCTGGCAGGTAAATCTATCAGCCTGCCGGTGGTAACCAACGGCATTACGCATGGGATCAGCACGGTGGCCGATGTCTGGGCTAACCCGGGTGACACCATTGTCGCCCCGGATATGATGTGGGGCAATTATAATATGATTTTTGGCGTCAAAGGCGGGGCCACGTTTACCCACTATCCGTTTTTTTCCAACGACGGTGGTTTTAACCTGTCCGGGTTTGAGCAGGCCATTCGGAAAGGCGCACAGGCCAGCAAAAAGATAATCGTCATCCTGAATTATCCCCACAATCCCACCGGGTATACGGTCACAAAAGACGAGGGCGCGGCCATGGTCGATATTCTGGCTGCCGAGGCAGCGCGGGGAACCCATATTATTGCGGCCTGTGACGACGCTTACTTTGGCCTGTTTTATGAAGAAGACACACTGAAAGAGTCCCTGTTTGCCCGGTTATGCAACTGCCATCCCCAACTGCTGGCGATTAAACTCGACGGCGCCACCAAGGAAAATTATGTCTGGGGATTACGGGTCGGCTTCATTACCTATGGAGGGGTATTCAGTGAAGGTGCACATCTGGCCTATGAGGCCCTCGAGAAAAAAA